>NZ_JAWHTD010000052.1:0-24475 GCF_032586235.1 Aestuariicoccus sp. MJ-SS9 | reverse complement strand
ACCTCCACATATGGTGAATCACAAAATCCGGCCCGTGGAAATCCCATCGATTCAGATTTCAAGGATGACGCTTTAGCGTTTGGCGCAAGGACCGGTGCGCCGTGAAGGCGCACCCTACGGGGCTCCGCGCCTGGAAAACCGTAGCGGCAGGTTGAAGACATAGGCCTGTTCCGTCAGCGCCTTGGGCGCGCGGGGCAAACGGGCGGTCTTGGCGGCGCGGAGGGCGGCGCGGTCGAGGCGGCTGTCGCCCGAACCTTGCAGCATCGAGACCGTCGTCAGCCGTCCGGATGGATGGACCGTAAGGCGCAGCACCACCGTTCCGGTGGCCTGTGTTCGGGCCGGGTAGCGCTGTTGGCGCGCCACGTGCTGGCGGATTTCAGCGCCCCATTGGGCTTGCGCCTGGCGGATTGCCGCGGCGGACGGGCCGGCGGCGGCCGCAGGTGCGGCTGTGTCGCGGGAAGCTGCCGGCGCCGGGCCCGCGCCTTTTGCGCGCTGGGCAGGCTGGGCCTGCGCGCTGGACCGAGACTTTTTCGGTGCAGCGGCCTGGCGCGCGGCGAAGGCCTCGTCTGGCCGCGGGGACGGACGTTCCGAGCGTGCCGGCGCGAGGCCGCTGGCAGCGCTGAACGGGTTGAGCGACGGGGCGGCATCCTTTGCGGGGACGGATGGCGCGGCGGGGCGCGGGGCGTAGCGTTGGGCAGGACGGGTGCTGGGCGACACGGGCGTTGCGGTCACCTCTGGCGGCGGTGCGGTGAGCGGTGCGGGCGCTCGGGAGGGCAGGTTGGCCGGAGCGGGCAGGCGCAGGTCGAGCTGAGGCGGTGCGTCGCCCTGGGTTGCGCGGGGCATAGCGGCCGGGCGCGCGGTGCGGACCGGGCGCGCGTCGTTTTGCCGGGCGGGCGATCGAGGCGAGGCGGTCTCGGTTGGCGGAGCGGTGAGTATGGCAGGCGCACGGGAGGGCAGGTTGGCCGGAGCAGGCAGGCGCGGATCGAGTTGTGGCGGCGCGTCGCCCGGGCTTGCGGGCGGCATCGGGGCTGGGCGGGCTGCGCGCAAGGTCGGGTCGTCCGGCTGCGGCGCGGGCGGGGTTGCGCCGGGGGCGGGGGCGACCGGCGTGGGGGCCGTGGCCTCGGGCGGCGGCCTGTCCCACGACTGCGCCAAAGCCGCGAGCGCCCCCGTCGCGGCCTGAAGCGTGATGTCGCCCGCGCCGCCATCGCCGCCGCCGGTTCCGCCCGCAGGGGGGATCGCCAACGTCAGAGCCGCCACGTGCAGCGCCCCCGCCAGCGTCATGAAGACGGCGATTTCGCCGACCCGCATCACGGCCGCACCGTCGCAAGCTGAATGTCTGCCGCGCCGAGCCGCCCCAGCTCGGCCAGCAGACGCGCCAGTTGGGCGGCCTCGAGCCGGGCGTCGGCCTCGATTGTCAGGGGCGCGTCGGCGGCGGCGGCGGCTAGCGCTTCGGTCCCGCGCAAGGGGCCGTAGGCGAGATCGCCGTCCCGGGACACGAAGAGGGGCACCGCCGTCAAAGCCTCGTCCCCCAAGGCGCGCGGCAAGGTCATGTCGAACGGCGCCTGCGGGGCGATCTGCGCCGTCATCAGGAAGAAGATCAACAGCAGGAACACCACGTTGATCATCGGCACCACCGGTTCGCGCATCCGGCGGCGCGGCGGGCTGGCGATCAGGGGAAGGCGGCGGCTCAGCATCGGGTCACTCCAGCACCGCGAGCGTGGTCAGCCCGGCGGCGCGCAGCCCGGCCAGCACGCCGG
Organism: Aestuariicoccus sp. MJ-SS9; assembly: GCF_032586235.1. Lineage (NCBI taxonomy): Bacteria > Pseudomonadati > Pseudomonadota > Alphaproteobacteria > Rhodobacterales > Paracoccaceae > Aestuariicoccus > Aestuariicoccus sp. MJ-SS9. Next base: position 22,718 of record NZ_JAWHTD010000052.1, on the reverse strand, counting down.
TCAGCCGCTCGACATCCGCGCCGCCGCGCGGGCGGATCACGACGATGTCGCCCGGACCCGCCATCAGGGGCGCAAGCGCTGCGGGCAGGTCCTCGACCGCTATGCCGTTCAGCAGAACCGCCTCGGGCAGCACGGTCACCAGCCGGGGCGGGCCCTCATAGGCACCGCCCGCGCCGGTCAGTTCCAGAGGCAGGCCCTCGGTCTGGCCGAAGCGGGCGGCGAGCATGAAGAAGACCAGCAGTAGGAAGACCACGTCGATCATCGGCGTCAGGCTGGGCCTGCGGCGACGTGGCGGAGGGGCGAAGCCCAGCATCAGTCCCGCCCTGCCGTAAAGACGCGGGTGGCCAGATCCTCCAGATCGTGGGCCAGACGGTCTGCGACGCTGTCGAACCAGCTCAGCGCCATCGAGGCCGGGATCGCCACGCCCATGCCGGCGGCGGTGGTCAAGAGCGCCTCCCATATGCCGCCTGCAAGCGCTGCGGGGTCGGCGCGCGAACCGCTGGCCTGGAGCGCCTGGAAGGCGTCGATCATGCCCAGAACGGTGCCCATGAGCCCTATCAGTGGCGCGATTGTGACGATGAGGTCGAGCGCCCTGAGCCCGCCGCGCGCCTCATGCAGGGCGGCGCGGGCGGCGCGGGCGGTTTCCTCGCGCGCTGTGGCCTCGTCCCGGGCGGTGCGTTCGGTCATGGCGACGCGCAGAACGCGGGCGCGCAGGCCCGTACGGCCCGAGAGCGCGGCGATCGCCTCGGCCCGCGCGCCGTCGGTCCAGCGGGTCACCGCCGCTTCGGCGGGGGCCGCGCGCCAGGCGCCCATGCGCCAGAGCCGCCAGACCTTCCACAGCACCAGCGCCAGGGTCGTGACCGACAGCGCCGCGATGGCCCAGAGCGCGGGGCCGCCACGGTCGAGCGTCTGGGCGATCTGGGTCAGCATGAGGGAACCTCCGATGCAGGGGCGGTGTCGGGGCGGAATGCGGCGGGCAGGGTCATGGCAGTACGTCCAGCGGCTGAAAGAGCGGGCCGTGCTCGGTCCGGTGGACCTTGGCCCGCAGGTGAAAGACCTGCGCCAGCCGGTCCTCGGTCAGCACCTCGGCGGGGGCGCCGTCGGCGACCTTGCGGCCCTGGTCGAGCAGGATCAGCCGGGTGCAGAACCGCGCCGCGAGGCTGAGGTCGTGCAGCGAGGTCAGCACACCGCGCCCCTCTTCCGCCAAAGCGCGGAAGGTTTGCAGCGTGGCGATCTGCGCCGCCGGATCAAGCCCGGCGATGGGCTCGTCGGCCAGCAGAAGGGCCGTATCCTGCGCCAGCGCCCGGGCGATCAGCACGCGGGCCTGCTCGCCGCCCGAAAGCTCGGTCGCGGCGCGGTGGCGGAACGCGCCCAGCCCCATGCGCGTTAGCGCGGCCTCGACGTGAAAGCGGTCTTCGGCGCGCAGCGCCGTGCCGCGCGGCAGATGCGGCAGGCGGCCCAGGGCGACCAGCGTCTCGACCTCGACGGGCCAGGCGATCTCGCGCTGCTGCGGCAGCCAGGCGGCCCGCGCGGCCCGGTCGCGGGCCGAAAGCCGGGCCAGATCGCTCTGACCCTCGTGCGGCAAAAGGCCAAGCGCCGCCCGCATCAGCGTCGTCTTGCCCGCGCCGTTCGGGCCGATCAGCCCAACGCATTCGCCGGGCTCCACCCTGAACGACACGCCGTCCACCACCGGGCATTCGCCGCGTCGCACGGTCAGGTTCTCGACGGTAAGGAGGGTCACAGGATCTCCCTCCGGGTCTTGTAGATGAGGTGCAGGAACAGCGGCGCGCCGATGATCGCCATGACGACGCCCAGCTTCAAATCGCGCTCGGGCAGGATCAGCCGCACCGCAAGGTCCGCCGCCAGCACCATTGCCGCCCCCCCCAGTGCCGAGGCCCAGAGCAGCCGGTCGGGCCGCGCCCCGCAGGCCCGGCGCAAGAGATGCGGCACCACCAGCCCGACGAACCCGACGGCCCCCGCCACAGCCGTCGCCGCGCCGACCGCCGCCGCCGTTCCGACCAGCAGCCGCAGCCGCAGCCCGCCCAGCGACACACCCATCGCCTGGGCCGCGTCCTCGCCCAGCGTCAGCGCGCTCAGCCCCCGCCCCAGCGTCGCCAGCAGCGCCCAGCCCAGGGCCATGACCGGCAGCGCCAGCGCCACATGCGCCATCGAGCGGTCGGCCACCGACCCCATCATCCAGAACACGATCTCAGAGGCGGCATAGGGGTTGGGCGACAGGTTCAGCAACAGCGAGGTCAGCGCCCCCGCCAGCGCCGACACCGCGATGCCCGCCAGGATCAGCGTCAGCGATGCGCCGCGCGGACCCGCCAGCACCAGAATCAGCCCGACCGCGCCGCAGGCAAAGACCAGCGCCATCAGCGGCAGCGCCAGCGCAAAGGCGGCCGCAAGGCCGGTCTGCAGCGCGATCACCGCGCCGAGGGCGGCCGCACCCGACACGCCGATCAGCCCCGGCTCGGCCAGCGGGTTGCGCAGATAGCCCTGCATCGCCGCGCCGGACAGGCCCAGCGATGCGCCCACCATCGCCGCGAGCAGGGCGCGCGGCAGGCGGATGTCCTGCATCACCATCTGATAGAGCGGGTCGCCTTTCCCCATGAGCCCGGCCAGCGCCGCGCCGGGCGCGATGGCGGCATGACCCACCACCAGCGAGGCCGCAAAAAGCGTCAGCACCAGCGCGCCCAGCCCCGCCGCCAAGGCCGCGCCGCTGCGAGGAGCGGCCGCAAGGGCGCGAGGAGCGGCCCGCGCGCTCATTCAGCCCACTCCAGCCGCAGCGCGCGCATCGCCGCCACCGCATCCAGCAGCGCCGGCGTCTCGCAGGTCCAGTCCGCGCCGCCCTCGACCACCCGCAGCTTGCCGCTCTCGCGCAGAACCGGGTGCTGCAAAAGCTCCGTGGCCCGCGCGTGCCCGCCATAAGGCCGCCCGATCAGCACCAGGTCGGGATCGGCCAGCACCAGCTCTTCCAGCGGCAGCGCGCCGCCGAAAGGCAGGCCGCGCTCGGCGGCGATGTTCTCCATCCCGGCGGCGGCCAGGATGTCGCCGGGCAGGGTGTCGCGCCCGGCGGTGTTTCCCAGCGCATAATAAAGCGCCACGCGCGGCGAGGGCCCTTCGCCCCGGCGCAGCTCGGCCAGCCGCGCGTCAAAAGCCTCGACGATCTGCCGCGCCCGCGCCTCGCGCTCCAGCAGCGCACCCATGCGCAGGATGTTGGCGCGCGCCTCTTCCAGCGTGTTCACCGGGGCGAAAATCTCGACCCCGAGCCCCAGCCGCTGCAGCATCTCGACCGTGGCGCGGGTGGTGTAGCTGCCCGCCAGCACCAGGTCGGGGTCCAGCAGCACCACCGCCTCTGCGCTGCCGTCGGTCACCGGCACCTCCGCCGCCGCCTCGGCCATGGCCGAGGAACGCGGATCGCGCGCCAGCGGCGTCACCGACACCAGCCGGTCGGGGGCCAGCAGCAGCGCCAGCTGATCGGTGCACAGGTTCAGCGACACCACCCGCTGCGGTGCCGCCATGGCCGCCGCGCCCGCAAAGAAGAGCGCGGCCACCAGCGATATGAACCTAGAAGGACGCACGGACCCCGAAATACGCAGCCCGCCCCGACTGGCCGTAGCCCGGAACGGTCTGGTAATCCTCGTCCAGCAGGTTCTCGAGGCGCAGATAGGCCTGCGCCTCGTCGGTCAGATCGTAGGTGAAGGTGGTGTTGATCAGGCCGTAATCCACCAGCCCGCCTTCGCGGTCGGCCTCGTAAAGCCCGGTCACCGTGACACCCGCGCGCTGGCCCAGATCCGCCGACAGCGACAGCGCCAGCGTGTGGCGCGGCACGGTCGTGGTCCAGCTCGAGCTGTCCAGCGTCACGTCGGCATCGCTTTCGGTCAGCGTATAGCTGCCGTCGAGCCGCACGCCCTGGCCCAGCGTCAGACCGCCCGCCAGCTCCAGCCCCTTGCGCGTCGCGGTGCCCGACCGCTGGGTATAGGCGAAGGTGGTGAAGCTGTAGTCGATGATGTCCTCGGCCTCGATATAAAAGGCGGTGGCGCGCAGATAGGCGTCCTCGCCCCAGCGCTTTTCGATCCCCAGATCGAAGGATTTCGAGGTCTCGGGCTCCAGGTCCGGATTGCCCGCGAAGGCCGCGAAAAGCTCGTAATTCGAGGGCGCGCGATACCCCGTCGCCGCATTGGCGCGCAGGATCAGGTCGGGCTGCACCCGCCACACGGCGCTGAGCCGTCCGGTGGTGTAGCCGCCGTATTCCGAATGGTCGTCGTGACGCAGCGCCAGGCTCAGGTCGATGTCGCCGGAGGGCGCGTAGGTCAGCTCGCCGAAGACCGAATTCACATCCGTCTCATGCTCTTGCGCCGACCCGTAGGGCCCGAATGAGCTGGCCCCGGCGATGTCGTCTTCGTAGCGTTCGACGGTGCGCTGCAGGCCCAGAACCGCGCGCGTACCGGCGTTCAGATCAAAGCCCGCCTGATAGCTCAGCTCGGTCCGCCGGCCGGTATACTGGAACTCGAACGGGTAGGGCGTTCCGATATAGGCGCCGTCGGCCACGCCGCTGAAGGTGTCCACGCTGGTGCCGCTCAGCACCCTGTCCGACACGAAGGCCGAGGCCGCCAGCGTGTGATCCACCGCGCCGGTGGTGAACGAAAGCGCCGCGCGCAGGCCGCGCTGGTCGCGCTCGGTCACATCGTCGGGCGTGCCGTCATAGACGTTGCCCGCGCTCGATTCGTCATAGTCGAATTCCGAGGTCTCGGTGAAGGCCGACACCTCCAGCGTGGCTGCGCCGATGTCGTAGCGGCCCGAAAAGCTCAGCCGCCGCGCCTCGAACCCGTCGGCCTCGCCGTTGGTGTCGTTGGGCGCGACCGTCCCGAGGTCGGGCGCATCGGTGTCGCCCGCCGAAAAGCCATCAGTGGCGAGATAGGACAGGGTGACGCTCGTCTCATAGCCCGCGCCGCGCGCCAGCGCGCTGACCGAGGCCCGGCGGGTGTTGAAGCTGCCCACTTCGAACAGCGTGTCGAAGGACACGCCGTCGCGCGCGGCCCGCTTGGTGGTGATGTTGATCGCACCCCCCAGCGCCTCGGACCCGTAGATCGCCGATTGCGCGCCGCGCAGGATCTCGATCCTGCTGATATCCGAGGTCAGCAGCGACCCGAAATCGAAGGCCACCTGGGTGCCCGAAGGGTCCGACACGTCGATCCCGTCCACGCGCACCGCGACGTTGTTCTGGCTGATGCCGCGCAGGCTCAGCCCGGTCACGGCGCCCACGGGGCCGGTGGCGCGCAGGGTGACGCCCGGCTGGCGGGCCAGGAAATCGACCACGCGCACCTCGCCGGTCTCTTCAAGGTCTTCTTCGGTGATCACATCCACCGACACGCCGGTCTGCAGCGTCGTGGTCTCTTCGAGCCCGGCAAAGACGGTGATGGCGTCGAGATCCATCGCCTCTTGTCCAAAGGCGGGCAGGGCGGTTAGCGCAATAGCGGAAACCGAGGTGAGAAAACGGGTCATTGCGATCCTTTCCAGATCGTGGGCACGGGCCGTGCCCGGGGTCTTTGATCTTGTCTTTGGAAAGGCTCGGCCCCTCCGCCAACGGTGAGTTGATGTCACCACGCCGGAGAACCGTCACCGTCCGCGCGCCCCGCGCGTCGGTAGGGTGATCGCTTCGGCAGGTCTCCTGACTTGCGGGTCGCTGCGTGACACGGGCCTTCCCGGGGAATCCCCAGTGGCATGTACCGGTCACGCTCGCCGCCTACAGTTGCGGGGGCAGTCGCGGCTTTCCCGAAACGGGGGACCGCGTTCCCTATTATCCAGGGCTCTCACCCAGGACCGAAGCAATACCGGTCCTACGCCCGCGCGCAGAGTCGCGCAAGCCCGCATTGCGACGCTCGCCGATTTGGCGACGACATGGCGCAGCGGATGGCCCCTTCAGGCCAGGTAGGTGCGTTCGTCCAGAGGGGTCTTTCGGATCGCGCGCATCAGATCGCCGACGAACTTGTCCTCGGCGCGGTTCATGTGCTTGCGCGGGTTCACGATCAGGAAGATGTCGACCGCCGGGGGCGCCTCGTAGGGCGGCAGCCGCCAGAGCAGCCCGCGCTCGACGTCGTTCTGCACCACATGCACCGGGAAGGCGCCGATCCCCATGCCGCACATGACCATGCGCCGCACCTCTTCCAATTGCGAGGACCGCCCGGTCACCTCGCGCGTCAGCCCCCAGTCGTTGCGCAGGATCACGATCTGGCGCAGGGCGTTGTCGATCTCTTCGGTGTCGAAGGCCACGAAGGGGTGATCGCGCAGATCGTCCATCTTCAGGCCCTCGCGGCCGAAGAGGGGATTCGTGCGACCGCAGAAAAAGCCAAAGAATTCGCGGTACATATGCATGTATTCCAGATCCGGAAGCTGGCGGTTGACCAGACAGATGCCGAGGCTGGCCTGGCGTTCGCGGACCTCCTGGATGACGTTGCCGCTGGTCTCGACCCGGATGCTGAAGCGCACCTTGGGATGATGCTGGGCGAAATGGGTCAGCTGGCGGTCGAGCAGCGGGGTGATGACATGGCTGGCCACCAGAATGCGCACGTCGCCCGAAAGCTCGTTCCGCGCCTGCCCCAGGCTGTCGGGCAGTTGCGACACGCCGTGAAAGAGCGCCCCCGCCTCGCTATAAAGCCTGCGCCCCGCCGAGGTCAGCCGAAACTCGCCCTTGCCGCGTTCCACAAGGCGGCAGTCGAGCTCGGTCTCGAGTCGTTTGAGCGCGAGGCTGACCGCGGGCTGGCCGCGCAGCAGCCGGTGGGCGGCGCGGGTGATGCTTTGTTCCTCGGCGATCACCAGGAAGGTGCGCAGCAGGTTCCAGTCGAGCTGGAAGGCGAACTTGTTGTCGGGATCGGTTATCATGATTTCAGTTAATGCAATTCATTCCTCGGATCAATTGGCTTAATTGCCTGGACGCGTGCAATAGTCCCGGCAAGGAGAGATTCTGTGTCAGACACCACCGCCGACCGACGCCCCTGGCTGCTTCTGACGCCCGCGCTGTTGTTCATCACGGTGCTGGTGGTGATCCCGATGGCGTTCATCCTGGTCTATTCGTTCTATGAGAACATCGACCTGGCGGTGGATGTGCCGGCCTTTCAGTTCGGCAATTGGCAAGAGCTGCTGACCGACGGGTATTACCACATGGCGATCTGGAAGACGCTGCGGCTGTCGGTGATCGTGACGGTGCTGGCGGCGGTGATGGGTTATATCCCGGCCTATGTGATCGCGATGACGAAGTACCGGCACAAGTGGCTGCTGCTGTTGCTGCTGATCCTGCCGTTCTGGGTCAGCTTCATCATCCGCACGCTCAGCTGGATCCACATCTTCGGCAATCAGGGCGCTCTGAACGGGCTGCTGACGTGGCTGGGGCTGATCGATATGCCGCTGTCGATGATGTATACCGAATTCACGGTGATCGTGGGGTTCATCCACGTCTTCCTGCCGTACATGATCCTCAACGTCTATGTCAGCCTCGAAGGCATCGACCCCAATCTGGAACCGGCCGCGCGCACGCTGGGCGCGACTCCCTGGCAGGCCTTCCGCGAGGTGACCTTGCCGCTTTCGCTGCCCGGGCTGGCGGCGGGGTCGCTGCTGGTCTTCGTGCTGACGGGCGGCAGCTATGTGACGCCGCTGATCCTTGGGGGGCCGGGCGATTTCATGTTCGGCAACCTGGTCTATGACGCCGTGGTGACCGAGCTGAACTGGCCCATGGGGGCGACGCTGTCGTTCACTCTCTTGGTGCTGCTGGGTTCGGTCGTGCTGATCTACAGCAAGTTCATGGGCATGGACCAGCTGTCCAAGGCCTTTGGGAGGTAGATCATGCGCGTCTGGTCGTTGCTGAAATTCTACACTCTGCTGGTCTACAGCTTCATGTTCGCGCCCATCGTCGTGGTGCTGATCCTGGCGTTCAACTCGTCGCAATTCGGCGGCTTCCCGATCGAGGGCTTTTCGCTGCGCTGGTTCTATGAACTGGCCGAGAACGAGGCGATCATCCGCGCGCTGCGCACCTCGATCGTGCTGGGATTCCTGACCGCCGTCATCGCCACGACGCTGGGGATCCTCGCGTCGCTGGCGCTGGTGCGCTACCAGTTCCGGGGCAAGAACTGGATCACCACCTTCCTGATCTCGCCGGTGCTGGTGCCCGAAACGGTGCTGGCGGTGGGGCTCTTGATCTTTCTGCGCTGGCTGCACATGCCGCGCAGCTTCGCGCTGCTCTTGATCGGCCATTCGATCATCGCGCTGCCCTTCGTCGTGCTGGTGGTGCAGGCCCGGCTGATCGGGATCCGCCGCGATTACGAAGAGGCGGCGATGTCGCTGGGCGCGAGCCCCGTGCAGACGTTTTTCCAGGTGACGCTGCCGCTTTTGATGCCGGCGGTCTTCGCGGGTGCGCTTTTCGCCTTTACGATTTCCTTCGACAACATCACCGCCACGATCTTTTGGCGGCCGTCGGGGATGGAGACCGTGCCGACCCAGATCTTCGGGATGCTGCGAAATTCCGTCAGCCCCGAGATCAACGCGCTGGGCTTTGTGATGATCTGCATCACGGTCGGTGTGCCGCTGCTGGCGGGGGCGCTGGCGCGGTATTTTTCACGCAAGAAAGTCTGAATGAACCACAACAGGGAGTACAGAACATGACCAGAAAAATGGATGACACCACCCGCTACGAGCGCCTGCGCGAGGCTGTGGGCAACGGCGACGTGGATCGCCGCACGTTCTTTGGCCTGCTGGGCGCGGCGGGGATTTATTCCGGCCTGTCAGGCGGGATCATGACGGCCATGGCCACCCAGGCCCGCGCCGCCGGCACCGAGCTGCATTTCGAAGGCTGGGGCGGCGTCGTGTCCGAGGCTTTGCGCGAGCACGCCTTCAACCCCTATGAGGCCGCGTCTGGCAACACCGTGGTCGACGCCACCTTCGGCGGCGAGAACGAGGTGCTGACCAAGGTCAAGGCCGCCGGCAACACCGATGGCCACAACATCCTGCACAGCTCTGGCGTCAGCTGGTACAAGCGCTGGGTCGACAGCGGCTATCACGTCAAGCTGAACGAGGCCAACATCCCCAATATGGCCAATGTCATGACCGCGATGATCGACCCGTTCCGCGCGATCACGCCTGACGGGCTGTCGGCGGTGCCCTACGATTACGGCACCACGGGGATCGCCTATAACACCAAATACGTGTCCGAGGAGAAGGCCAAGGAACTGGGCGCGAACCTGCTGCTGGATGCCGAGCTCAAGGGCAAGATCGGCGGCTGGGGCGGCGACTGGGCCAACCGCGCCTGGTACGGCGCGCTGCAATCGGGCCAGGACCCGAACAACATTCAGGATTGGGACGCCGTCTGGGACAAGGCCCGCGAACACCGCGACCTGGTGCTGAAATACTGGTCCTCTGGCGCGGAACTGATGGATCTGCTGGCCAAAGAGGAAATCTATGTCACCGAGGCCTGGTCGGGCCGGGTGGCGGCGCTTCAGGCGCAGGGCCATCCCATCGCCTACATGGATCCGCCCAACGGGCTGGCGTGGATGGAATCGATGTTCGTGCTCAAGGGCTCGCCGCTGGAGGCGGCAGAGGAGCTCTTGAACTTCATGCTGGCGCCCGAGACCGCGCTGGCGGTGGCCGCGGGGCAGAAATACCCCTCGTCGCTCGACCCGACCAAGGTCGACATGCCCGACGAGGTCAAGGGCCTGCCCGCCTTCGATCCGACCGGCAAGCTCGAAGGGCTGGTCTTCCGCGATCCCGAGGTGTGGAACCCGCAGGAAAAGGACCAGTCCAAGATGTGGAACCGCGTTCAGAAAGGCGCGTAACCCTCTGGGGCGAGGGGATTTTACCCCTCGCCCGCATCCCTTCTTTGCAGACAGGACAACCACATGGCAGGCGTCGAGCTGAAATCCATCCGCAAGACCTATGGCACGGTGACCGCCGTGCACGGCGCGGATGTCGTGTTCGAGGAAGGCTCGTTCACGACCCTTCTTGGGCCGTCGGGCTGCGGCAAGACGACGATCCTGCGCATGATCTCGGGGCTCGAGACGCCGACCAGCGGCGACATCCTGATCGGCGGCAAACGCATCAACGAGGTACCCATCCACAAGCGCAACCTCGGGCTGGTGTTCCAGAACTACGCGCTTTTCCCGCACCGCACGATCGGCGAAAACATCGCCTTCGGGCTGAAATACCGCAGCGTGTCCAAGGCGGACGCCGCGCGCAAGGTGTCCGAGGCGCTGGATATCGTGCGCCTGCCGGGGGTCGAGGACCGCTATCCCAGCCAGCTTTCGGGTGGCCAGCAACAGCGCATCGCGCTGGCGCGGGCCATCGTGATCGAACCCGATGTGCTGCTTCTGGACGAGCCGCTTTCGGCGCTCGACGCCAATCTGCGCGAGGAAATGCGCGTCGAGCTGAAGTCGATCCAGGACCGGATCGGCGTGACCTCGGTCTTCGTCACCCACGACCAGTCCGAGGCGCTGGCGATGTCCGACAAGATCATCGTCATGAGCGCGGGCCGGGTCGAACAGATCGGCGCGCCGGACGAGGTCTATAACCGGCCCGCGTCGGAATTCGTGGCCAATTTCCTTGGCGCGTCCAACCTGCTCGACGCGCGCGTCGTGGCGCGCGAGAACGGGCATGTGGTGTTGGAAACCGCCGAATTCGGCCGCACGCCGGTGCCCATGAGCCACGCCGCGACGCTGGGCGACCGCGACCGCGCCAAGCTGATGATCCGGGCCGAAAAGCTGACGCTGGCCCCCTCGGGCGGCGACGCGCCGCAGGCGGTGGTCGAGAATGTCGACTATCAGGGCCAGCTGGCGCGCTATTTCCTGCGCCTGGGCGACACGCCGATGCAGGCCATGAACATGATCGACGGCGCGCCTTTTGCGGCGGGTGAAACCGTGTCGCTGCGGTTGAACCCCGACGCCTGCGCGGCGCTGCCGCCCGCCGGGACCTGAGCCATGAGCCGCCTGTTCTATCAGTCCCGCCTGCCGCGCCCGCAACTGGCGCGCGCCGAGGGCATCTATATGTGGGACGTCCACGGCAAGCGTTATATCGACGGATCGAGCGGCGCGATGGTCAGCAACATCGGCCATTCCAACCCGCGCGTCCTGGCCGCCATGCAGCGCCAGATGGAAACCGCGACCTTCGGCTACCGGCTGCATTTCCAGACCGAAAGTTCCGAGGCGCTCGCCGAGCGCGCCGCAGCCTTGGCCCCCGAGGGGCTGGGGCGGGTGTTCTTTGTGTCGGGCGGGTCGGAGGCGACGGAAAGTGCGATGAAACTGGCGCGGCAATACGCGCTCGCCCGGGGCGAGGCGCAGCGCTACAAGGTGATCGCGCGCACGCCTTCTTATCACGGCGCGACGCTGGGCGCGCTGTCGGTCACGGGCTACGCGCCGATGACCGCGCCCTTCGATCCGATGATGCACGCCATGCCCAAGATCCCCGCGCCGCGCGCCTATCTCGACGGGCTCGACCCGGGCGATCCGGCCACGGGGCTGCATTACGCCCAGATGCTAGAGGACCGCATCCTCGAGGAAGGGCCCGCCACCGTGCTGGCCTTTATCGTGGAACCGATCGGCGGGGCCTCGACCGGCGCGCTGGTGCCGCCCGCGGGCTACATGCAGCGAATCCGCCAGATCTGCGACCGTTACGGCGTGCTGCTGATCCATGACGAGGTGATGACCGGCGGCGGGCGCACGGGCCGGTTTTTCGGCGCGGACCACTGGGAGGTCACGCCCGATCTGATCTGCCTCTCCAAAGGTTTCGGCGGCGGCTATGTGCCGCTGGGCGCGGTGATCGCGCGCGACGACATCGTCGAGGCGGTGCTGGATCAGGGCGGGTTCATCCACGGCCACACCTATGCCGGCAATCCGCTGGCCTGCGCCGCGGGTCTTGCGGTGCTGGACGAGATCGAGGCGCAGGACCTGACCGGCAACGCCGCGCGCATGGGCGCGGTGCTGAAAGACCGTCTGCGCGACCTGATGCAGAAATATCCCATCATCGGCGACGTGCGCGGCAAGGGGCTCTTGCTGGCGTTCGAGACGATGCAGGACCGCCAGACCAAGGCGCCTTTGCCCGCCGATCTCAAGGCCTTCGACCGGCTGGTCGAGATCGCCTATGAAAACGGTCTGATCATCTATTCGCGGCGCACGCGCGGGGGGCTTTCGGGCGATCACTTCCTGGTTTGCCCGCCGATGATCGTGACCGAGGACCAGATCGGCGAGATCGTCGATCTGCTGGACCGGTCGCTGACGCAGTTCATGGCGCAGATGCCCCATGGCGCGCTGAAATCGGCCTGAGGCGCGGAACCATGCCCACCACCATCATCACCTGCGCCATCACCGGGTCGATCCACACGCCGTCGATGTCGCCGCATCTGCCCTGGCGGCCCGAGGACATTGCCGCGCAATCGGTCGCCGCAGCCCAGGCAGGGGCCACGATCCTTCATCTTCACGCCCGCGACCCCAAAGACGGCCGCCCCTCGGCCAACCCTGATCATTTCGGCGCGTTCCTGCCGCAGATCGCTGCGGGCTGCGACGCGGTGATCAACCTCTCGACCGGGGGCAGTGCTGTCATGTCGCTGGACGACCGGCTGCGCGCGGCGCTGACGTTCCGGCCCGAGATGTGTTCGCTCAACATGGGCACGATGAATTTCGCGCTTTATCCCATGGCCGAAAAGCCGCGCGACTGGCGGTTCGGCTGGGAAGAGCCGTTCCTGCGCGGCACCGACGATCTGGTGTTCAAGAACACCCCCCGCGACATCGCGGGGATCCTGCAGCGGATGGGGCAGGAGCGCGGCGCGCGGTTCGAGTTCGAATGCTACGACATCGGCCATCTCTACATGCTGCGCCACTTCGTCGACCGCGGGCTGGTGCAGCCGCCCTATTTCATTCAGTTCGTATTCGGCGTTCTGGGCGGGATGGGGGCGGATCCGGACACGCTCGACCATCTGGTCGCGCTGGCGAGGAAGCTTTTCGGCGCGGATTTCATGTTCTCGGTGCTGGCGGCGGGGCGGCACCAGGTGCCGATGGCGCTTCATGCCGCGCGCATGGGCGGGCATGTGCGCGTCGGGCTCGAGGACAATCTGATGATCGCCAAGGGCCAGCTGGCCCAAAGCAACGCCGAGCAGGTGACCCAGATCGCGGGGATGCTGAAGGACATGGGCCACAAGATCGCCACCCCCCAAGAGGCCCGCGCGATGCTGGGGCTCAAGGGCGCGGACGAGACGGCGATCGCATGACCCGGATCGTCGCCGCCACGCCCCAGACCATGCCCCTGATCGAAGACGGCCTGCGCGCGCTGGCGCGCGATCTGGGCGATCCTTACGAGGCGGACCGCGACCGGCTGGAACGCGCGCTCTTTGCCCCTGCGCCGGCCTGTCAGGGCGTGCTGGCGCTGTCGGACGGGGCCGAGGCGCTGCGCGGCATCGCGGTCTTTTCGCCCTTCCTGTCGACGATGCGGGGGGCGGTGGGGATTTTTGTCTCGGACCTCTGGGTGGCGGGAGAGGCGCGCGGCGCGGGATTGGGGCCGAGGCTGCTGGCGGCGGCGGCGCGGCGGGGCCGGACGCTCTGGCAGGCCAGCCACCTGCGGCTTATCAGCTATGACGACAACCCGCGCGCCGGGGCCTTCTACGGCGCGATGGGGTTCACGCCGCATACCGGGGAAACCACGCTGCGCCTTGATGGCGCGGCGTTCGACGCACTTGCGAGGACCGAATGAAAGCCTTCTTCCACGACCGGCAATGGGTGCACGACCCAAAGCATTTCATGGCCAATGGCGCGCTCAAGCCCAATCCCGAACAGCCCGAGCGGATCGCGCGGCTGACGGCGGGGGCCGAGGCGGCGGGCTGCACCTTCGAGACGCCGCGCGATGCGGGCATGGGGCCGATCGCGGCGATCCACACGGCGGAGTATCTGACGTTTCTGGAAAACATCTACACCCGCTGGCGCCGGATCGAGGGCGCGGGCGAAGAGGTCATCCCCAACATCCACCCTGCCAACCGTACCGACAGCTATCCCAAGTCTGCGGTGGGCCAGGCGGGCTATCACCAGGCCGACACGGCCTGTCCCATCGCCAAGGGCACCTGGGAGGCCGCCTATTGGTCGGCCCAGACCGCCGTCGCCGGGGCCGAGAGCCTTTTGGACGGAACGCGGGCTGCCTATTCCCTGTCGCGCCCGCCGGGGCATCATGCCTTCGGCGATCTGGCGGGGGGCTTTTGTTTCCTCAACAACTCGGCCATCGCCGCGCAGCATCTGCTGGCCGCCGGGCACCGGCCGGCGATCCTCGATGTCGATGTGCACCACGGCAACGGCACGCAGGGCATCTTTTACGAACGCGGCGACGTGCTGACCGTGTCGCTGCACGCCCATCCCGAACGGTTCTATCCGTTCTTCTGGGGCCACGCGCAAGAGCGCGGCGCGGGCGCGGGGCTGGGGGCGAACCTCAACATCCCGCTGGCGCGCGGGACGGGGGATGACGATTTCCTCGTGGCGCTGGCGGTGGCGCATCAGCGGATCCGCGCCTTCGGCTGCACCGCGCTGGTGGTGGCGCTGGGGCTTGATGCCTTCATCGACGATCCGTTCAAGGGGCTGGCCATCACCACGCCCGGTTTCGCCCGCATCGGCGAGGCGATTGCCGGGCTGGGTCTGCCCACGCTCTTCGTGCAGGAGGGCGGCTATCTTTGCGACGCGCTGGGGGACAACCTGACCAGCGTTCTTTCCGGCTTTCAGAACGCGTGACGCGGGCATGATTCAGCGGGCGGATATCATCGTGATCGGCGGCGGCATCGCGGGCATGAGCGCGGCGGCCGAACTGGCCCGCGACGCGCAGGTGATCCTGCTCGAGGCCGAGGCGCAGCCGGGGTATCATTCGACCGGACGCTCTGCCGCGATCTTCATCCGGAACTACGGCAACGCCACGCTTAAGGCGCTGAACGCGCTGTCTTTTCCGGCTTTGTCCGGGGACCTGCTGGGCGAAAGCGTGCTGTCGCCGCGCGGCGAGCTGCTGCTGGCCCAGCCGGACGAGTTGGAGACGCTGGAGCATTACGTCGAAGACGCCAAAGGCGTGGACCGCCTGACGCCGGACGAGGCGCAGGCGCTGGTGCCGGTGCTGCGCAAAGAGATGATCGCCGGTGCGCTGATCGAGCGCGACGCGCAGGACATCGACGTGGACCGCCTGTTGCAGGGTAATGCGCGGCTTTTCCGGGATCGCGGCGGGCAGGTGCTGACCGGCCAGCGGGTGACCGGGCTTGCCCGGGCGGGCGGGGTCTGGCGCATCGAGACCGTCAAGGACGCCTTCGAGGCGCTGGTGATCGTCAACGCGGCGGGGGCCTGGGCCGACCGGATCGCGACGCTGGCGGGGGTGCGTCAGGTCGGGCTTCAGCCGATGCGCCGTTCGGCGGTGCTGATGGCGCTGCCGGCCGATATCCGGGGCCACAAGGCCTGGCCGCTTTTCGGATCGGTGGCCGAGAACTGGTACGCCAAGCCCGACAATGCCGGGCTGATGATCTCGCCCGCCGACGAGGACCCGGTCGATCCGCAGGACGCCTGGCCGGACGACATGGTGCTGGCCGAGGGGCTTTACCGCTTTGAGCAGATGGTCGACGTGCCCATTGTCCGGCCTTCGCATTCCTGGGCGGGCCTGCGCAGCTTTGTCGCCGACCGCACCCCGGTCGTGGGTTTTGCGCCCGAGGCCGAGGGCTTCTTCTGGCTGGCGGGGCAGGGCGGCTACGGGGTGCAGACCTCGCCCGCGCTGGCCGCGATCACGCGGGATCTGTGCTGTCACGCCGGGGCCGCCACCGACCCCGCGTTGGCGCGGGCGCTGTCGCCCGCGCGGCTGGTCTGACCACGCGACATTCCGCGCCCGGCGCGAAACCACTTGCGCGGGCGGCGCGTCTCTCTCTGCCGAACTCTTGAAAAGAGTATCGGCACGGCCCGCGACATGAGCCATGTCAAAGCGGCCCCTGAGGATCGCGACTAGAGAGCGGGTATGGAACCCAGGCCCCAAAGCGACATTGTCTTCCGGACCGAGGGCGTGACCAAGGTCTACGCCACCGGCGAGGTCAAGGTCTATGCCCTGGCCGGTGTCGATCTGGAGCTGCACGAGGGCGAGCTGACCGTGCTGCTTGGTCCCTCGGGCAGCGGCAAGTCCACCTTGCTGAACATCCTCGGCGGGCTCGATCACGCGACCGAGGGGCGGGTCTGGTTCAAGGGGATGGAGCTGACCGGCATGAACGACCGCGCGCTGACGCGGTTCCGGCGCGACCATGTGGGCTTTATCTTTCAGTTCTACAACCTCGTGGCCTCGCTGACGGCGCGCGAGAATGTGGCGCTGGTGACCGACATCGCGCCCGACCCCATGCGCCCCGAAGAGGCGCTGGACATCGTCGGGCTGGGCCACCGGCTGGATCACTTTCCGGCGCAGATGTCGGGCGGCGAGCAGCAGCGCGTCGCCATCGCCCGCGCCATCGCCAAACGGCCCGAGGTGCTGCTGTGCGACGAGCCCACCGGCGCGCTCGATTCCAAGACCGGGGTGCAGGTGCTCGAGGCGCTGGACCGCATCAACCGCGAGTTCGGCACCACGACGGCGGTGATCACCCACGCCGCGGCGATCCGCAAGATGGCGCATCGGGTGATCCGGTTCCAGGACGGCAGGATCGCGTCGGTCGAGGTCAACGAGACCCGCCTGCATCCGCATGAGATCGAGTGGTAAGCCCATGCGCGCGCTGGAAAAAAAGCTGCTGCGGGATTTTCTGAGGCTCTGGTCGCAGGGGCTGGCCATCGCGCTGGTGCTGGGCTGCGGCGTGTCGATCTTCATCATGTCCTTCGGCATGTTCCAGGCGCTGAACGACACCCGCGCCGCGTATTACGAGCGCAACCGATTTGCCGAGGTCTTTGCCGCCGTGCGCCGTGCGCCCAAGAGCCTCGTGCCCGAAATCGCCGCCATCGACGGGGTCTATGCGGTCGAGACGCGGGTGACCGGGACCGCGATCCTCGATCTGCCCGGGCGCGTCGAAAGCGGGGTGGGTCAGCTGATATCCTTGCCGTCGGCGGGCGCGCCGCGGGTGAACGTGCCTTTGCTGCGCTCGGGCCGTCTGCCCGACCCGCAATCCAGCGACGAGGTGCTGGTGAACGAACCTTTCGCCATCGCCAACGGCTATGTCCCGGGCGATGTGTTCCACGCCAATCTCAACGGGCAAAAGCGGCCGCTGACCATCACCGGCACGGCGCTTTCCCCCGAATTCATCTACACCATCGGGCCGGGCGACATCATGCCCGACAACCGCCGTTTTGGCATCCTGTGGATGCCGGAACCGGCGCTGGCGGCGGCCTTCGACATGGCGGGGGCGTTCAACGATCTGGGCCTGCTGCTGGAGCGCGAGGCCAACGCCGACGACGTCATCGACGCGGTGGACGATCTGCTGGATCCCTACGGCGCGCAGGGCGCTTACGACCGCGCGCAACAGCAATCCAACGCCTTCATCGACGGCGAGCTGACCCAGCTGAAATCCATGGCCTATGTGCTGCCGCCGATCTTCTTCGGGATCACGATCTTTCTGGTGAACATGGTCATCGGGCGGATCGTGTCGCTGGAACGCTCCGAGATCGGGCTGATGAAGGCCATTGGCTATTCCGATGTCGAGGTCTGCCTGCATTACCTTTATCTCGCGGGGCTGATCGCGCTGGTGGGCCTGGCGGCCGGGTTCGGTGTGGGAACATGGTTTTCGCATGGCCTGGCAAGGATTTACGCAGACTTCTTCAACTTCCCCTACCTGATTTTCTCGGTCTCGGCGGATGTCTATATCATCGCCGGGGCGCTGGGGCTGATCACCGCGGCGCTGGGGGCGGTGCAAAGCGCGCTCGGCGCCGCGCGGCTGCCGCCCGCCGTCGCCATGTCGCCGCCCGCGCCGCCGAACTATCGCAAGACGCTCGCCGACCGGGCGCTTGCGCTGCTGCGGCTGTCGCAGCCCACCGTCATGCTGGTGCGCAACATCCTGCGCTGGCCCTTCCGCGCGGCGCTGACCATGCTGGGGCTGGCGCTGGCGGTCGCGGTTCTGGTCGCCTCGGCCTTTTTCCAGGATTCGCTGGACGAGATCGTCGATACGGCCTTTTACAAATCCAACCGCCAGGACGCGATGCTGATGTTCACGCAAGAGGCCAACACCGCGGCCCTCGAAGAGATCCGCCGCCTGCCCGGGGTCCTTCAGGTCGAGGGGATGCAGGTATACCCCGCGATCCTGCGCAACGGGCATCTGCACAAGCATGTCGCCATCGAGGGCCGCCCGGCGGATGCGGACCTGTCGCGCATCGTTGCCGCCGACGGGCGCATCGTTCCGGCGCCCGAGGCGGGGGTGCTGTTGTCGAAACGGCTGGCCGCGCAGCTTGGCGTGGGTCCGGGCGATCCGGTCACGGCAGAGTTCCTCAGCGGCCGGCGCGAGACCCACGAGCTGCGCGTCGCGGGGATCGTGACCAGCTATATCGGGCTGGGCGCCTATATGGAGATTGGCGCGCTCGACCGGCTGATGCGCCGCGCGCCGACAATCGGCATGGCCAACGTGACCGTCGACCCCGCGCAGCACGACGCGTTTCACACGCGCGTCAAGGACATGCCGGGCCTCGCGGGGACGGTAATGATGGGCGACACGCTGGCCTCTTTCGAAGAGACCATCGAGGAAAACATCACCCTGTCGACGATCATCTACAACGCCATCGCCATTCTGATCACCGTGGGCGTGGCCTATAACAGCGCCCGGATCCAGCTGTCGGAACGCGCGCGCGATCTGTCGTCGCTGCGCATCCTCGGCTTCACCAAGGGTGAGGTCAGCTATATCCTGATAGGGGAAACCGCGCTTTTGGTGGTGCTGGCGCAGCCTTTGGGCTGGCTGCTGGGGGCGGGGCTGGCGGCGGCGATGGTGGCAGGGTTCGAGAGCGATCTCTACTCGATCCCGTTGGTGCTGAACCGCGATACCTTTGCCTCGGCCAGCTGCGTGGTGCTGGCGGCGGCGGCGGTGTCGGCGTTGCTGGTGCGGCGGCGGCTGGACAGTCTGAACCTGATCGAAGTCATGAAGACACGGGAGTGAGGCCATGAAAGCGAAACCCCTGATCATCGGCGGGCTGGCCGCGGCGGGCCTTGCGGCGCTTCTGGCCTGGGGCTTTCGTCCCGATCCGGTGCCTGTGGACCTGGCCGAGGTGACGCGGGGCGAAATGCTGCTGACGATCAACGCCGACGGCAAAACGCGCATCCGCGATGTCTATGAGGTCGCCTCGCCCATCGGCGGGCAGGCGCAGCGCTCGCCGGTATCGGTCGGCGACCGGGTGATCGCGGGCAAGACCGTCGTCGCCGTGGTGCAGCCGGTGGCGCCGACGCTGCTGGACGCGCGCAGCCGCGCCAGCGCCGAGGCGGCGGTGGCCGAGGCCGAGGCGGCGCTGCGCGTCGCCAAGAGCCGGGTGAACCAGGCCGAGGAAGAGCTGAATCACGCCGCCGCCGAATACGCCCGCACCGCCACGCTGGTGGATCGCGGAGTCGAAACCCGCGCGCGGCTCGAGGACGCCTCGGAGATGCGCGCGCTGAAAGAGGCCGCCGTCGAGGTCGCGCGATCCAGCCAGGCGATGGCCGAGGGCGCACTGGCGCGGGCGCGCGCGGCGCTGATCGGGCCCGACCCCGAGACCCCCGCCGACGCCGCCTGCTGCGTCGAGTTGCACGCGCCCACCGATGGGGTCGTGCTGTCGGTCGCCAGCATGTCGGAACGGCCCGTGGCCACGGGCGCACGGCTTTTGACCGTGGGGCGGCCAGACGACCTCGAGATCGTGGCGGATCTGCTGTCGGCGGATGCGGTGCGTCTTGCGCCGGGATCGCGGGCGATCGTGGAACGCTGGGGCGGGGACCACACGCTCGAGGCGGTGCTGCGCAAGATCGAGCCTTCGGCCCGCACCAAGGTGTCGGCCCTGGGGATCGAGGAACAACGCGTCGACGTGCTCTTCGATCTGCTCAGCGGACCCGAGATGCGCCCGGGCCTGGGCGACGGGTTCGCGGTTTTCCTGCGGATCGTGGAATGGCGCGGGCAGGATGTGATCCAGGCGCCGCTCTCGGCGCTTTTCCGGCATGACGGCGGCTGGCATGTCTTCCGCGCCGAAGAGGGCCTGGCCCGCCGCGTTCCCGTCGAGGTGGGCAGGCGCAACAGCCATGTCGCCCAGATCCTGTCGGGCCTGGCGCCCGGCGAGCGTGTCGTCACCCATCCCAGCGATCTGGTCGAGGACGGCGTGGACATCGTCGACCGCGCAGAGCTGGAGTAACACCGCCCGCCGCCGCCCGCCCTGCGACATGCAACATTTCGCCGCGTCTGCGAAGTCTTTCCACCTTGGCATGCGCAACACCCTTGAATACCCGTGTATTTCCACGTCGATCTCTCGCTAAACGCGAAGCACAAGGGTTGGGTATGGGCAATTGGGGTGGTGTCGTCGGAATCGTGGCCTCTGCCGGAGGGCTGGAGGCGATGTCGCTTCTGGCCCAGAACCTGCCCAAGAAATCGGGGGCGGTCTATGTGCTGGCCCAGCACATGTCGCCCACCCATAAAAGCCTGCTGGGGCAACTGATCGCGCGCGAGACCACTTTACCGGTGGTCGAGATCGAAAGCGGCGTCGTTCCCGAACCGGACACGATCTATTTCACGCCGCCCAATTCGAACGTGATCCTGAAGGACGGCGAATTGCGGCTGGTGGAACCCAGCGGGCATCCGGCAACGCCGAAACCCTCGGGCGATCTCTTGCTCAAGAGCATCGCCAGGGAATGCGGCGAGAAATGCGTGGCGATCATCCTGTCCGGAACCGGCAGCGACGGCAGCTACGGCGTTCAGGCCGTGCGCGAGGCGGGCGGCATCACCATCGCGCAGGACCCGGCCAGCGCGAAATACGACGGCATGCCCAGTTCGGCGATCGAGACCGGCTGCATCGACCTTACGCTGATTCCCGAACAGATCGGCCAGCATCTGGAAAACATCCTCAGCGCGCCGCGGGATTTCGGCGCGTTGCGTCAGATCAACATGAAGTCCAACCGGCTGGCGGATCTGCTGCAGATCGTCTTTGCCCGCACACGGGTCAATTTCCGCGACTACAAGGAAAGCACGATCAACCGCCGTATCGCGCGGCGCATGACCGCTCTGAGCATCGAGCGCTACGAGGATTACGTCGATTATTGCCGCAGCTCGCAGAACGAGGTCGATGCGCTCTTTCGCGATTTCCTGATCTCGGTCACCCGGTTCTTCCGCGATCCCGAACAATTCGAACAGCTGTTCGAAGAGATCCGCGAACTGGTCGAAAACAAGGAAGACGATCCGGTAAGGGTCTGGATTGCCGGTTGCGCCACCGGCGAAGAGGCCTATTCGATCGCCATCCTGCTGGCCGAGGCGATGGGCGGGCTGGCGGAGCTGCGCAAGAGCCGGGTGCAGATCTTTGCGACCGATATCGACGCCCGCGCGCTCGGGATCGCGCGCATCGGCAGCTATCCGGCCACCGCGGCCAACGACATCCCGCATGCCTACCTGTCGAAATACTTTACCCTTGATGGCGACCGTATCGAGGTGAAGCCGGAACTGCGGTCGGTCATGTTGTTCTCGCAGCATAACATCTTTCAGGATCCGCCGTTCCTGAACCTCGATCTGGCCAGCATCCGCAACGTGCTGATCTACTTCAACCCGGGCCTGCAGGAAAAGGTTCTCAGCCGTCTCCACTATGCGCTGGCGGCAGACGGCGTCTTGTTTCTGGGCACGTCCGAAACCGTTGGCGTTGTGGATGTGCTGTTCGAAGGCCGGTCGCGGGGCGACAAGATATTTGGCAAGCGCAGCCTGTCGCGCCGGATCGCCGGGGATTTCGAGCCGATGACCACCGAGCTGACGATGCCCCCGCGCGCGCAGACGAGCGACGCCGCCAAGGTTCTGGCGCAAAAAGACGGCTTCCGGCAGTTCGAGGCGTTGCTCAGGGCCGTCGCCCCGCAGGGCTTCATCGCGACGCGCGGCGGCGAGATCGTGCGCGTGGTGGGGGACATCACCGAATTCGCCGCCCTGTCGGAAACGTCCAGCCTCAAGCTGAACGTGCGGCTCTTGCGCCGCGAGCTGGGCGAGGACGCGCAGAACCTTATCGCGGTCTCCAGCCGCAGCAAGCAAAAGCGCACCGGCCAGTGGGTGCCGTTCGCGCGCGGGTCCGAAGCGATCGAGGTGCGGCTGCACTGCTATCCGTTCAAGTCCGATGGGTCGTCCGAGGAAACCTTTCTGCTGGCCTTCGAGAGCCGCGAGCCGCAGCATCTGTCCGAACGGGATGTGGACGAGATGTCCGACGCCGAGCGGACGGACTACATCCGCAAGGTCGAACGCGAAATGGCCTCGACCAAGGACACGCTGCAGCAGACGGTCGAAGAGCTTCAGACCTCGAACGAAGAGCTGCAATCGCTCAACGAAGAGCTGCAATCCACCAACGAGGAACTGCAGGCAACCAACGAAGAGCTCGAAACCTCGAACGAAGAGCTGCAATCCACCAACGAGGAACTGATCACCGTCAATGAGGAGATGCAGATCAATTCCGCCGAGCTGCACAAGGTCTCTACCGAGCTGAGCGCCACCTTCGCCTATGCGCCGTTTCCCATGCTGATGGCGTTGTTGCAAAAGTCTGTCGGCGAAGGATTCACTTCGTGAATCCATGCCGTTAGACGCGTTGTATGAACAAGCC
>NZ_JAWHTD010000051.1:0-24709 GCF_032586235.1 Aestuariicoccus sp. MJ-SS9 | reverse complement strand
TGCCGGTGTTCTCGACCGTGAAGCCGTAGGTGATCACGTCGCCCGGCGTCGCAACGCCGTCCGCGCCCAGATCGAGGTTGCCGGTCTTGACCAGCGTGATGTCCGGCCTCGGGGTAAAGGTGTTAGTGATTACGCAGGTCGTCGCCTTGCCCGGCTCGATCTCGATCGTTCCGACGGTGACTTTGCTACCGTCGGAAACCGATGTCGCCCCTGTTCCGGTGCTGATCGGCGTGCCTTCGGTGGAGCAGCTGACGCCGATGTCGTAGCCAAGGGTATTGCCTACCAGCTGTTCGGTCAGATCGTAGGTGCCCGCGGGAACGGATTGCAGGCCGGTCGTACCGAATCCGCTGTCGGAGATCGCGGCATTGTCGGTGTAACCGACTTCCCAGTCGCCGGCCGAAGGGAGCCCCGCGCCGCCATCGTCCACGGTCTTGGACAGAAGGATCTGTCCGGGAACCGCGTTGGTGATTTCGCACTGGATGATCTGGTTGTTCGCCAGTTCGCCCGAGGCGATCGTATAGCTGTTGGACGCGGCGTTCCACGTGCCGATCGGGGAGCCGCTCTCGGTGCAGGTAAAGGCGGTCTGCGTATAGTTCGGGTCGAGAACCTCGGTCAGGACGACGTCGCCGGTGTAGCCGCCCGCGTCGTCATAGATCGATTCCGAAACGAAGAGCACTTCGGTCGCGGATTCATACGTATCCGTACTCCCGACCTGCGAATTCGCGTTCAGCGTGGCGGAGCCGGGGGCTGTGTTGTCCCCGTCGACCACGTAAGAGCCCGCGCTGCCGACAGAGAACTTCTTGAGCTGGATCTGCGGGCCGAAGGGAACAGTGACCGCTCCGCCGCTGATGCGGCACTGCTGGTTGCCTTGCCCAATGATCTCGTCGCTACCATTTAAGGTTGTGGAGGCCGTGGTTGAGTAACCCAGCACAAGGAAAGCCGAACTAATTGGCGCGTTACACCGGATTTGCAGCGTTGCGGTCGTTGATGCGGTGGCAGACGGCCCAATGTCTGGGCAATCCCCGTCCCCATCGATGTCACCAATGTTCGTTCCGGGGTCCAGGCAATCTGAAGAAACGACGTTGTAAGTTGTCGCGGACAATTGCTCCGCAACACCGACGCGAAAATCGTACCGGCCAGCACTCTGATCGTTCGTGACGGTTCCGCTTCCACTCACTTCGTAGAATCCGCCAGCCGACGTACAGAACGTGGCGGTAAAGTCGGTCACCGAGTAGGTCAGACTGCTGTCTTTGGTGCAGGCCGTACCGCCGGAGTCCTCCAGGATGTAATCGTTTGCCTGGGCGAGGGCGGCACCGACCGACATCAGCCAGAGGACGGCCACCACCAGTGGGAAGGACAGCAAGACCCGCCAGAAGCGCGTCAATCGCGCGGACGTCCCAGCCCCGGATCCTGTTTTCGAGAAATCCACTGCGGCCTGTGCCTTGGAAACATCTTCAAACATCAGTCAAGCTCCAACCCGGATCACCGCGCCGATAAAATTATCTGAAAGCTGCAAAAGCAGACGACGCATTCCCCCGGCTGAACACCTAAAGGCAATTCCTCAATTTTGCCTAGAATTTGTTGGAGTTGACTGGAAAATGCCATATTTCTGCCACATTCTGTTGGCCAAAAATGGACAGATCAACAAGATATAGGTGTATTGTTTCCGAAAGGCACAATGCCGGTTTTCGGCCAGGACGCGATCTTGCCACATTTGGAGAGAATCACCCAAGATCAAAGGGTTGAGCAAATTCGTTAAACTATCGTTAATCGAGTTATCCACACCTTGCTTTGCGCAAGTGTGGAAATTCTCTTTTTACGGTAGTAATTGATCTGATATTCAACTTATTGGCTAAATGGCGAATTGGGATTCACCTTTGATTTCTGGGTAACCCAGAATGTCCGCGAAAGGAACCCGACAAACGGCGGAAAGTCTGCGCGCAAAAGGTCAACCCGGCAGGGTCAGTCATTCGACCCGCAGACTGAACCTCAATAAAACGGTTTTGACTTTCGGGAACGCGCCGCAGATCAGAGGAAGAGGAAGTCGTCGGCGGTCAGATCGTCGACCCCGATCCCCGCGATCTTGATCTTGTTCCCGCCGTAGCCGACCGTGACGCCCGCCTCGCCGGCCACGGTCGCGGCCGTAATATCGAGCGCGTCGAACCGGCCCTGGGCCCCGGTTCCCGCCGGGGCGGAAACCCCGGTCAGGCGGAGCACGTCGCTGCCATCTTCGAAATCGAGGATCAGGTCGGTTTCGCCGTTCGTCAGTTCGTTGAACACAAAGACGTCCGCGCCGGCCCCGCCGGTCAGCGTGTCGTTGCCCGACCCGCCGTTGATCGTGTCGGCGCCATTGCCGCCGTCGATCTGATCGTGACGGCCGCCGCCGGATAGGAAATCGGCGTTGTCGTTGCCATAGATGGTATCGTCGCCTTCGCCGCCACCGATGCTGTCCGACCCGGCCCCGCCCGAGATCAGGTCGCGGCCGGTGCCGCCGCCCAGCTGGTCGTTCCCGCCGCCGCCGCTCAGCCGGTCGTCGTTGAACGCGCCGCCCATGATGTCGTCGCCCGCGCCGCCATCCATCGTGTCATCGCCTGCGCCGCCGCTGGCCACGTCCTTGCCGCCGCCCGCGTGGATCAGGTCGTGCCCCTGGCCGCCGCCGATGATGTCCGCGCCCTGGCCGCCGTTGAGCGTGTCGTTGCCAAGCCCACCGCCGATCAGGTCGTCGCCGTTGTCGCCATCGACGAAATCGTTGCCGTCGGAGGCCGCGATATTGTCGGCCCCGTCGCCGCCGAGCAGCACGTCGTCGCCATCGCCGCCGTTCAGAATGTCGTCGCCATCCAGCCCGTCGAGGAAATCGCTGCCGTCCTCGCCGAAGAGCGCGTCGAGACCGTTGGCGTCGACCTGAAAGCTCCAGGTTCCGTTTGCCCCGCCGGACGCACTCTCGATCACTTCGGACAGGGCGAAGGTGCCGTTGTTCAGCTCGATGAATTCGATCCCGCTGAGCAGGTCGACGCCCGCACCGGAAAAGACCATCGTGCCCGAGGTGGTGTCGAACACGGCAATGTCGGTCATGGTGCCGGAGATCACCGCGGTGTCGGTGCCCGCGCCGCCCTGCACGCGGTCGTTGCCCGCGCCGCCGATCAGACGGTCATTGCCCGCGCCGCCGGTCAGCGTGTCGTCGCCCCCCCGCCCGGAAAGGGTGTTGTCGCCGGAATTGCCGATCAGCACATTGCCCGTCGAATTGCCTGTCGCGTCGAGGTCGGACACCCCCAGAACGCCGGCGTTGAGCCCGCCCGCCCCCAAGGTCACATCGGCCGACGCCATAAGCGTCGTGCCGTCGACCACGTCGATCTTGACGTTCTCGCCGTCCATGTTCACCGACGCCGACATCGCGCCCACGGCGGTCGTGAAGGTCACTGTCGTGTCCCCGCCGGTCACCGCCAGAGAATATCCGCCCGCCGCCTGCGACGCGGCCGATGCCCCGCCCGACGCGATGGTGACGCCCTGCATGCCCTCGCCGACCGAATAGAAATCGTTGCCGTCGTCATCGGAATAGGCGACGCCGGTCACGAAGACCGCATCGTTGTCGCGGGCGAAGTTCTGCGTGACCATGGCAGAGTTGTAGCTTTGATACGTGCCGGTAACATGGCCGATGCCGATCTCGTTCACGCCGCTGCTAAGAATATTGAGACGGTGCCCTTCGCTGAGAAAGAGGTTGCGGTGCATCGCCTCGACCGCCGACAGCATGTCGAGCGTGCCGGACGATCCGCGAAAGGCGATGTTTTCGGCCCAGGCGAAGGTGCCCGTGGCCCCGTAGCCGGCATCGACCATGCGCTGCCCGGCGCTGCTGCCGCCCGCGCCGGTGTGGCTGAACGTGTCGGTCGTCATCATCCAATTGGAATGGGTCTCTGCCGCCTGCCAAAGTGCGGCGTCGGGGGCCAGCGGCTGCAGCGCCGATTGCGGCAGCGCGTCAAGCCCCTCGGTCAGCTCCATGCGGTCTGCTTCACCGACCGGGTCCAACCGCGCGCGGTTGACCAGCTCGATGAGTAGTTGTTCCCAACCCGACACGGACATTGCGGCTCTCCTGCTCGGCCTGCTTTAGTCCGTGTTTGTCAACAATCAGTTAGGCCTGAATTTGAGCGGATTGGGGCGAAATCCTGATCAATCCGGTCGCGAATGGGGCGGGTGCCGGGAAAACCCGGTGGCGCACCGCGGCGCGTTTGCCGTAAAACGGCCTCGCGCGGGTGCTTCGGGGCCTGCAGCGGCGGCAACGGATCAACGGGGGCAGACCATGAACGGCACGGGCAACGAGACGCTGACGGTTCCGGTGGGCGCAGACTGGCCCGATATCCGCGACGCCATCGCAAAGCTCTGCGATGGCTTTCCCAACGACTATTGGAATGCGCTCGACAAAGAGGGCGCCTACCCCTCGGACTTTGTGCGCACCCTGACCGAGGCGGGCTTTCTGGGCGCGTTGATCCCCGAGGAATACGGCGGCTCTGGCCTGCCGCTCGGGGCGGCGGCGGCGGTTCTGGAAACGATCCACGAACGCGGCTGCAACGCCGCGGCCTGTCACGCGCAGATGTACACGATGGGCACCGTGCTGAAATACGGGTCCGAGGCGCAAAAGCAGAAGTACTTGCCCGGCATCGCCAGCGGCGATCTGCGGCTGCAGGCGTTCGGCGTGACCGAACCCACCACAGGCAGCGACACCACCCAGCTGAAAACCCGGGCAGAGCGCACCGCCCACGACACTTATATAGTGAACGGTCAGAAGGTCTGGACCAGCCGGGCAATGGAATCCGATCTGATGCTGCTGCTCGCGCGCACGACGCCCGCGTCCGAGGTTCAGAAGCGATCGGACGGGATGTCGGTCTTTCTGCTCGACATGCGCGACGCGCTCGGCAACGGGCTGGAGCTGCGCAAGATCGACGCGATGATCAACCACAATTCCTGCGAGGTGTTCTTCGACAACCTCGAAATCCCCGCCGACACGCTGGTGGGCGAAGAGGGCAAGGGCTTCCGCTATATCGTCGACAGCATGAACGCCGAGCGCATCCTGATCGCCGCGGAATGCATCGGCGACGCGCGGTTCTTCATCCGAAAGGCGGTGGAATACGCGCAGGACCGCAAGGTTTTTGGCGGGCCGATCGGGGCCAACCAGGGCATCCAGTTCCCGATCGCCAAGGCCTATGCCGATCTGCAGGCCGCCGAACTGATGGTGCGCAAGGCCGCCGCTCTGTTCGATGCCGGGCGGAAACCGGCGGCCGAGGCGAACATGGCCAAGATGCTGGCGGCGGACGCCTCCTGGCAAGCGGCCGAGGTCTGCATGCAGGTCTACGGCGGCTTTGCCTTCGCGCGGGAATACGGGATCGAGCGCAAGTGGCGCGAGGCGCGGCTTTACCAGACCGCGCCGATCTCGAAGAACATGATCCTGGCCTATCTGGGCCAGCATGTTCTGGGGCTGCCGCGCAGTTACTAGAAGCGTTCGGCAGGGGGCACATGAGCCGCGACCAGCGCCTGCCCGTGGGGTGGCGCTGCAACGAAAAGTCTGCGCGCTTTATCCTCGCCAAGTCACTGCGTTGGTTGATCGGCGCGCCCACGTCGACAAAGCGCCAGCCCGCCGGGACGGGCAGGCGCTGGTCGCGGCGGCCTTCGGCCTTGATTCCGCGACTTGAGGCAAGCTGAACCAGGGGCGTTTCACAACACTTGGCGCACGAAAAAGGCCGCCGGACGATCCGGCGGCCCCGATACGCGGCAGTTTTGTGCCCCCGCTTACTTCAACGACGCGATAAAGCCGTCCACCTCGTCGAGCGAGATGTACTGCAGCTCTTCGATGCCGCCCTCGCCAAAGCCCCAGGTCACCGCGGGGGCCGACACGTCGCCATTGGCGTCGAACCGCACGTTGCCCGTCGCGCCCTGGAAAAAGACGCTGCCGCCTCCGGCCAGAACCTCCTTGGCCTTGGCGAAGCCCTCGGCATCTGCGGTGACCGGCGTTCCGGAGGGATCGGTCACCTTGCCCACCATCGCGGCGATCTGGGCGCCGGTGGCGTCCTTGCCCGCGGCCTCCATCGCCAAGAGCGCGATCATCGTCGCGTCATAGCTGTTGGCCAGACCGGGCCCGTTCGGCGGGCCGTCGAACCGGGCGGTGTATTGCTCGACAAAGGCGGTGGCGCTTTCGCTGCGGGGCGAGGCGGTGTCGGTGCCAATGGTGCTGCCGAGATACTGGAGCCCGACATTGTCGCGGAACTCTGTCGATTTCAGCGAGTTGGCGACGATCATGTTCTGCGTGCCTCCGAGGCTCAGCCATTCGCGCACCGCCGCCGTGCCTTCCTTGGGATAGAGCGCCATGTAAAGCGCCTCGGGCGCGCCTTTCAGCGCCTCGGTCACCTCGGCGCGATAGGAGGCCTGACCGTCGTTGAGCGCGACCGACGCGGTCACCTCGATCCCCAGCGCCTCGAGATCGGCAGCGATCAGCTTGCCGATGTCCTGACCCCAATCGTCGTTCTTGTAGAGAATGGCCACGGATTTATAGCCCTGGTCGCGGGCGACCATCGCGCCGACGGCGGCCTGCACGCCCGAGGTGGCGAAGGTGCGGAACCACAGACCGTTGGTCTTGCCCTCTTGCGCGAGGCCCGTGAAGGCGGTCGAGGACGAACAGCACGACATCTGCATCACCCCCGCCGGCACCGTGACCGAGGTCAGGATCGGCATCGACACACCCGAGCTGACCGCGCCCAGCAGCACCTGCACCCCGTCCAGATCGACCAGCGCCTTGGCCGCGTCCACGCCGACCTTGGGATCGACCTGGGTGTCGCGCAGAACCATCTCGATCTGGCAGCCGGCCACGCCGCCTGCCTCGTTCACCAGATCGACGGCGTATTGCGCCGTGGCAGCGATGGGCTTGCCCCAGTCCACCGACGTGGGCAGCACCGCGCCGATCTTGGTGGTGCACTCCTGCGCCGCCGCAGCGCCGCCAAGCGACGCCAGCCCCGCCGCGAGGCCCAGCGCCAGAACGCTGGTTTTCGTCATGATCTTCATGTCTGTCTCCCTGTGATTTTGACTTGTCTGTTATGTCTTGCGGTGCCGTGTCTGCGACACGGCCAACCGTTCCGGAAAGAGCCCCTCGGGCCGCCACAGCAACATGCCCACGATCACGAACCCGATCAGGATGAACTGCACCGACCCGGTGTAAAGCTGCCAGTCCTGCGGCGCAAAGCGCGACAGTGCCCAGCCGCTGGCCGTCCAGGCCCCCCAGATCAGAAAGGCCCCCATCATGGCCCCCTTGTTGTTGCCCGCGCCGCCCACGATCAGCATCGCCCAGATCTGGAACGTCAGGATCGGCAGCACGTCCTGAGGAGAGATAAAAGCGTAAAACGTGGCGTAGAGTCCACCGCTTAGCCCCATGATCACCGATCCGGTGATGAACGACGCCAGCCGCACGCGCGCAGGGCTCTTGCCCAGCGATTGCGCCGCCGTCTCATCCTCGCGGATGGCGCGCAGCAGGCGGCCGAAGGGCGACCGGATCAGCCGTTCGAGAAAAAGGTAGGTCAGCGCCAACAGGATCAGCACGACCGCCAGAAAGCCGAGGTTGTAGGTGAACCCGTCGCCCAGCGCCTGCCTCAACGGCCGTTCGAACCCGCGCAGTCCCTGCGCGCCACCGGCGAACCACTGGGCGTTGCGCAGGAAGGTCTCGACCGCGACGGCGACGCCGAAGGTGGCGATGGCTAGGTAATCGTGCCTCAGCCGAAGCGTCAGCACGCCCACGACCCAGGCCATGACCCCCGCCGCCGCCATTCCGCCCAGCAGCGCCAGCGGATACCAAAGCTGATAGCCCCCCAGATGCGCCGCCTGCGGCGTGCCGCCCAGGATCAGCGTGACGTAGCCCCCGGCGCCAAAGAACGCCACGACGCCGCCGTTGAAGAGCCCCGTGTTGCCCCATTGCAGGTTCAGCCCCAGCACCGCGATGCTCAGGATCGCGGCCACGGTGGTGAAGAACACCAGATAGGAAATGATACCGATCATGAGCGCGCCTCCCCGAACAGGCCCGTGGGCCGCAGGATCAGCACCGCCAGGATGATCAGGAACGGCACCGCCGGGCTGTAACCCGACGGCAAGAGCAGCAGCGCCACGTTCGACGCGATGCCCACCAGGAACCCGCCCAGCACTGCGCCGTAGATGCTGCCGATGCCGCCGACGATGGTCGCGGCAAAAATCGGCAGCACCAGATCGCGCCCCAGCACCGGGTTGATCTGGTTGGTCAGCCCGTAGAACACGCCCGCCGCCGCGGCCAGGGCGCCGCCGATCACCCAAACCGCCACGATCATCCGGTTGAGGTTGATCCCCGACACCTGCGCGAGGCTCGGGTTCTCGGCCACGGCGCGCAGCGCATAGCCGAAGGTCGTGCGCGACAGCACCAGGTGCAGGGCCCACATGATGATCAGCGCCGCCACCAGGGTGAACACCTGATCCGGCTTGACCAGTAGCAGCGGATCGCGGCTCAGGACGACGGCAAAGACGATGTCCTTGGAGTAAAGCTGCGCCTGCAGGCCAAAGATCAGCCCCAGCACGTTGCGCACGATCATCGCCACCCCGAACGAGGCAAAGACCATCGACAGCTCGCCCCCCTTGGCGCGCACCCGGCGGAACACCAGCCGGTCGATCAGCACCGCCGACGCGCCAGTGATCCCCATCGACACGAGGATCGCGCAGGCCAGCGCCCAGGTCAGGCTGAGCGGCCCGATGACGCCCGACAAGGGCGGATAGAGGGCCCCGAACACCCCGTCGAAAACCAGCGCCGCATAGGCCCCGATGGACAAAAGCTCGGCATGGCTGAAATTGGCGAAACGCAGCATGTGCATCGCCATCGTCAGCCCGATCGCGCCCAGCGACAGGATCGAGCCCACAAGAACGCCGTCGACCAGATGCTGGATCATGCCGGGGCCACCCGCTTGCCGCCCAGATAGATCTGGCCCACCACCGGATCGCGCAGCAGGTCCGCGGCGGGGCCGTCGACCTGGTTGCGCCCGTCCGCGAGGATGTAGCAATGATCCGCCAGCCGAAGCGCCTGTTTGACGTTCTGCTCGACCAGCAGGATAGTCACGCCGCGCTCGGTCAGGGCGCGGGTATGCTCCAGCACCTCCTCCGCGGCCTTGGGCGACAGCCCGGCCGAGGGTTCGTCCATCAGGATGACCGACGGCTTGATCGCCAGCGCCATGGCGACCGCCAGGAACTGCCGCTGACCGCCCGACAGCGCCCCGGCCTTATCCGATTGCTTGTCGGCCAGCGCCGGGAATTGCGCCAAAAGCGCGTCCAGCCGCGCCTGCCGCTCCGTCCCAGCGCGACGCAGCACCAGTTCGAGGTTCTGCCGGATCGTCAGGCTGCGGAAGATGTTGTCGGATTGCGGGACATAGGCCACCCCCCGCGCGCCCATCGTGTCGGGCCGGGGGTTGGTGATCGCCGCACCGTCCAGCGCCACCTGCCCCGAGGCGACCGGGACCAGCCCGGCAATCGCCTTGATCAGCGTCGACTTGCCCGCGCCGTTTGGCCCGATGATCACCGTCACCTGCGCCGCCCGCGCCGTGACAGACACCCGCTTGAGGATCGGCAGATCGGGCACGTAGCCCGCGACGATATCGCGTGCGACCAGCTCAGTCATCGGCCATCGTGCCCAGATAGGCATCCAGCAGCACCGGGTTGGCCTGCGCCTCGGCCGGGGTGCCCTGGAACACCACGCGCCCCTCGGCCAGCGCGATGACCGGGTCGCAATGCTGCATCACGAAATCCATGTCATGTTCGATGATGACAAAGGTTTTTCCGGCGCGGTTCAGCTCTTCGATCTTTTCGATCAGCACGTTGGTCAGAGTCGGATTGACCCCCGCCGCCGGTTCATCCAGCAGGATCACCTGTGGATCGCCCATCAGCACCCGCGCCAGCTCCAGCAGCTTCATCTGCCCGCCCGAGATCTGCCCCGCCGCGTGATCGGCCAGAGCGCCCAGCGTGACGAAATCCAGCACGTCGAAGGCACGGGCGCGGATCGCCTCTTCCTGCGCGCGCATCGCGCCCGCGCGAAGGAACGGGCCGGAAAGGCTCTCGCCGATCTGCGCCATCGGCGCGAGCATGACGTTCTCCAGCACCGACATGCGCGCGAAGGGGCGCGGGATCTGGAACGTCCGCCCCAGCCCCAGCGCGAACAGCTTGTCCGGCGACAGCCCCGTCACGTCCTGCCCCATCAGCCGCACCTGCCCCGCCGTCGGCGGCAGCATCCCCGAAAGCACGTTGAAAAGCGTGGTCTTGCCCGCGCCGTTCGGGCCGATCAGCCCGGTTATCGTGCCCGGCAGAATGTCGAGAGACACGTCGTTCACGGCACGGAAGGGGCCAAAATCCCTGGTGATGCCGCTGAGGCTCAGAACCGGATCAGCCATCGGCCCCCAGCACCTTGTCGGCGGGATTGGTGTTGAGGTTGTATTTCATGATCCGGCCGTGGCGGCTGGTGCGGTCAGCCTCGAGCGCGAAGACATCGCCGTTCGGCCCTTCGGCCTCGGCCAGCACGGCGCCTAAGCGGGCATGATCGTCGATGTCCAGCGTCAGGTCGAACACGTCGAGCGTCTTGGGCAGGTGCCGCGCATAGCGCGCGCCGACGATCCCCGCCGCGACCTGCGGCTGGTCCAGCACCCAGCGCGTCGCCACCGCCGACAGCGACACGTCATGGCGGTCACCCACCTGCTTGAGCGTGGCCAAGAGGCGCTGGAACCGCTCCCACGGGCCGAATTCGTCGATGATCAGGCGGTATTTCACCAGGCTGCGGTTTTCGAAGGCGTAACCCGGATCGGGCTGGCCCAGCCATTTCTCCGTCAGGAACCCGCCGGCCAGCGTGCCATAGCACAGAAGCTGCATGTCATGCTCCGCCGCCCATTTGGAAAGGCCCAAAGCTGGCCGCCGGTCGAGCACGGAATACTGAACCTGCGCCGCGCAGATATCAAAGCCCGCGTCGACGAAAGGCGCGATCTGCGGCACGTCCCAGTTGGTCAGGCCGAGGTTGCGGATCTTGCCCTTGGCCTGCAGGTCCTTCAGTACGCTCAGCCCCTCCAGCGGGTCGCCCAGGGACAGATCCCACCAGAAGAACTGCACCAGATCGAGCGTCTCGACCCGCAGCCGTTTCAGCGACCGGTCGATGATCGCCTCGACGTCCCTTGGCTGGATCGTCTCGAGCAGCGTCAGATCCGGCACCAGCTTGGTATGCACGCAGACCCTGTCGGCCACCGCAGACCCCCGGCGCGCCCGCAGATCGGCGATGAACTCGCCGATCATCTCTTCCACGCCGGTGTAGATATCGGCGCAGTCGAAGGTGAAGACCCCGGCGTCGACAAAGGCCTCCATATCGCGGATCGCCTGCGCGCGGTCCACCGCGCCATGATCGCCGGCCAATTGCCAGCCGCCCCGGATCACCCGCGAAATCCGGTGCCCCGGGCGCAGTTCTGTCGTCTCTACCGTCATTCGTTGTCCCAATATGGCGTGTCGCGGGCCTCTGGCAGGCCGGTCGTTTCGGCGTGCCGAAACCAGCGCTTTTCCCCGCGGGTGATGCGGAACCGCCCACCGCAATGCGGATCCGGGCAGGCGACCTCGGCATCGGTGCTGATCCAGTCGTTGGGCGCGGTCGGCCGCTGTTTCACCGGCAAAAGCGGCAGAAGCGCGGCCAGCGCGTACATCGACACTTTCTGCCCTTGGTCGAAGACCAGC
Source organism: Aestuariicoccus sp. MJ-SS9 (assembly GCF_032586235.1). Taxonomy (NCBI): domain Bacteria; kingdom Pseudomonadati; phylum Pseudomonadota; class Alphaproteobacteria; order Rhodobacterales; family Paracoccaceae; genus Aestuariicoccus; species Aestuariicoccus sp. MJ-SS9. The sequence goes on along the minus strand of NZ_JAWHTD010000051.1, from coordinate 12,970 downwards.
AATTCGCCCTCGACCGCAAAGCTTTCGCCCTCGACATGGCGGCAGACCGAGGTGCGGTCGCCCACCACCGTCTCGACCCGCAGGTCATAAAGCCAAAAGCCGTCCTCTGCCGTCTCCGCCGTCATGGCACCCCAGAAAATTCCGCAGTCATGACGCATGGTTGCGGGGTTCGTCCGGGGTGTCAATCGGGTTGCACCCAGGGTTGCGATGGACAATTCCCTCCGCCGCCCCCTAGGGTCTGGACGACAACAGAAGACAGGACCTCCCGATGCCGACCCCAGACCGCCTGACCCTGACCGACCGCCTGACCCTCAGCCGCGCGCTGGTGGGGCTCTGGCAGGTGGCCGACATTGAAAAGGACGGCGACCTGATCGACCCCGAGACAGGCGCGGATCACTTGCAGGCTTATGCCCAGGCCGGGTTCGGCACTTTCGACATGGCCGATCACTATGGCTCGGCCGAGCTGATCGCCGGGGCGCTGTTGCGGCGCGATCTGCCCGACCGCCCGGTGATCTGCACCAAATGGTGCCCCACGCCCGGCCCGATGACGGCGGACGTCGTGCGCGCGGGCGTTATGGAACGGCTGCAACGGCTTGGCGCCGACCGGGTCGATCTGCTGCAATTTCACTGGTGGAGCTTCGAGCACCCGGCCTGGCTCGACGCGCTGCACGAGATGGCGCGGCTGCGAGACGAAGGACTGATCGGCGAAATCGGCGTGACCAATTTCGACGCCGCGCATCTGCATCTGGCGCTGGCCGACGGGATCCCTCTGGTCACCAACCAGGTGCCGTTCTCGCTGCTAGACCGGCGCGCGGCGGGGCCTTTGTCCGATCTTTGCGCCAAGACCGGCGTGCGGCTGTTGGCCTATGGCACACTGGCGGGCGGGTTCCTGTCGGAACGCTGGCTGGGGCAGCCGGAACCGGCCGAGATCACCGACTGGAGCAAGATGAAATACAAGCGCTTCATCGACACGGCGGGCGGATGGGAGGCCTATCAGACCGTACTGCGCGCCGCAGCGGCGATCGCGGACAAGCATGGGGTGTCGGTGTCGAACGTGGCCACCCGCTGGGTGCTGGAGCACGCTTCGGTCGCCGGTGTCATCATCGGCGCGCGGCTGGGCGAGGCGCAGCACATGACCGACAATGCCCGGCTGTTCCAGTTCGCGCTGGATGACGACGACCACGCGGCTTTGAACCAAGCCTTCGCCGTGACCACTCCCCTGCCCGGCGATTGCGGCGACGAATACCGAAAGCCGCCTTTCCTGACCGCGTCGGGCGATCTCAGCCACCATCTGGACGAAATGCCCACCGCCGTCACGGTCGAGCCGGTGCCGCACCGGCCCGGCGCGACCCGCGTGCTGACCGGCAGCGAATGGGAGGACATCGCGGGCTATTGCCGCGCGCAGCGGATCGGCGACCGCATCCTGGTGTCAGGGACCACCGCCACCGCCGGCACCGACCGCGTGGTCGCGGCGGGCGACGCGGGCGCGCAGACGACCTTTATCCTCGACAAGATCGCCAGCGCGCTGACCGCGCTGGGATCGGGGATCGAGGACGTGGTCCGCACCCGCGTCTACCTGTCCGACGCCGAGGACGTTCTGGCGGTCAGCCACGCTCATGGGCGGGTGTTCGGGGATATCAAACCGGCGAACACGCTCTTCGAAATCGCCCGCCTGATCGGCGATTACCGGGTCGAGATCGAGGCAGAGGCCATCGTCTGTACCCCCTGACGGCATCCGCGCCTGCGCCCAAACCCCGAACGGTTCTCGGCCAACCATCGCCACCCCGGCGGCAGCCACAGATTTGTCAAACGGCTTTCGCAGAATCGGTGCTAGGCTGACCCGGTCAACCGACCGAGGAATTTTCCATGCCTGTCACTTTCAACCGCCGCCAGTTTCTTGCCACCACCGCGGGTTTCGTTGCGCTGCATCCGTTTTCGGCCCGCGCCACCGCCAATCAGGCCCACCTGCGCCTGATGGAGACGACGGACCTGCACGTCCATGTCTTCCCTTACGACTACTACGCCGACCGGGCCGTCGATACCGTTGGCCTTGCCCGCACCGCCACCCTGATCGAGGGCGTCCGGGCCGAATCGACCAATGCGCTGCTGCTGGACAACGGCGACTTTCTGCAGGGCAACCCGATGGGCGATTACATGGCCTATGAAAAGGGCATGAAAGAGGGTGATATGCACCCGGTCATCCAGGCGATGAACACGCTTGGCTTTGACGCCTCGACCCTGGGCAACCATGAATTCAACTACGGCCTGTCGTTCCTGGCGAAATCGCTGGCCGGAGCGGACTTCCCAGTGGTGTCGGCCAACGTGGTCAAGGAAATGGGCGCCAGCCCGACCGAGGACACCACGCTGGTGCCGCCCTATGTGATCCTCGACCGGACGCTGCGCGACGGCGCGGGCACCGAACATCCGATCCGCATCGGGCTCATCGGCTTTGTCCCGCCGCAGATCATGGGATGGGACCGCAAGCATCTTGAGGGCAACGTCATGACGCGCGACATCGTCGCCACCGCCAAGGCCTATGTGCCGCAGATGCGCGAGCAAGGTGCCGACATCGTCGTCGCCCTGTCGCACAGCGGCATCGGCGCGGCCGCGGCCGAGGACGGGATGGAGAACGCCTCGATCCCGCTTGCCATGGTCGAGGGCATCGACGCCATCCTGACCGGGCACAGCCACCTTGTCTTTCCGTCCTCCAAGTATGACGACTGGGCCGGGGTCGATGTCGCCGCCGGGACCATCGGCGGCAAACCGGGCGTCATGGGCGGTTTCTGGGGCAGCCACATGGGGCTGATCGACCTGCTGCTGGAACGCGACGGCGACGGCTGGCGCATCCTGTCGCATACGTCGGAGGCGCGGCCGATCTCGAAGCGCAACGAGGACCGGTCGGTCACCGCTCTGGTCGACAGCTACCAGCCCGTACTGGACAGCGTGCAGGACTTCCACGACGCGACGCTGGCCTATGTCCGCACCGCGGTCGGCAAGACCGACGCGCCGCTGCACAGCTATTTCGCGCTGGTGGCCGACGATCCGTCGGTGCAGATCGTGTCGAACGCGCAGACCTGGTACATCGGGCAGATGATGGCGGGCACCGAATACGAAGGCCTGCCGATCCTTTCCGCCGCCGCCCCCTTCAAGGCCGGGGGCCGGGGCGGGCCGGATTACTACACCGACGTGCCCGAGGGCGACGTGGCGATCAAGAACGTCGCCGATCTCTACCTCTATCCCAACACGGTGCGCGCGGTGAAGATCACCGGGGCCCAGGTCAAGGACTGGCTGGAACGCTCGGCGGGCATGTTCAACCAGGTGGAACCGGGGGCGCAGGACGCACCGCTGCAGAACGCCAACTTCCCCAGCTACAACTTCGATGTGATCGACGGGGTGCGCTATCAGATCGACCTCAGCCAGCCGGCCAAGTTCGACCGCGACGGCAATGTCGTGGCGCCCGACACCAACCGCATCGTCAATCTGACGTTCCAGGGCCAGCCCATCGACCCGGCGCAGGAATTCGTCGTCGCCACGAACAATTACCGCGCCTCGGGCGGCGGATCGTTCCCGGGCGCGAACCCTTCGACGGTGATCTTCGAGGCGCCCGACACCAACCGCGACGTCATCGTGCGCTATATCGTCGAGCAGGGCACCGTCAGCCCCTCGGCCGATGCCAACTGGTCCTTCGCGCCGATGGACGGCACCACGGTGCTCTTCGAAACCGGCCCAGCGGGCGCCAAATACGCCGAAACGCTCGAAGGCATGGACCTGAGCCCGGCCGGCACCAGCGACGCCGGATTCGCGCTGTTCCGGCTGGCGCTCTGACGATCACGCCTTGGCCGCGCCGCCCGATCTCATGGCGGCGCGGCGCATTCAATTGTTGCCCGTATGGAAACGTATTGTTCACGCCACGCGGAATTTTTCGTCCGAAGACTGTGGCGATTTCATGTTAACTTTGTGGCGGAAATTTTCGCCGACTTGGCAAAAACGTTTAATTTCAGGCGGCTGGAGGTCGATCTGTTGATTTCAGGGTCTTGAGAAGACGCCCGAGCGAATCTGCCATCGCCCGCCCGCGCCGCGCTCTTGCGCCGAAATCGACCGAAAGACGTTGATCCGGAGCGCCGACAGGAGCCGACATGCCGCCCTATGATCCAACCCAGCCTCTGGCCGATATCGAAGATATCAACGGCGCGTTCGAAATCGAGGTCGTGGCGCGTTTCGACGATCTCGGCGGGGGATATTGGCAAAGGCTGTTTGATCTGGGGGACGGGCCGAACACCAACAACATCCTTCTGACGCAATACGAAAACACCTCGGACATCATGTTCGTCCTCTATCAGGACGGCATATCCTACCGCGTCACCGCGCCCGAGGCGATCGTCCAGGGCGAGACAGCCACCTGGAACGTCGGCATCGACCCGGACGGGCTGATGTGGATCGACAAGGACGGCGCGCGGCTGGCCGAGGCGCAGGCGACGGTGCCTATCGACATGGCGCGCGCGCATGAACTTCTGGGGCAGTCGAACTGGGCCGAGGACACGCCGCTGGACGGCGCGGTTCTGGGCATCGACGTCACCAACGCGGGCGATCCCGACGATGGCGGCCTGCTGAATGCCCCGGCGCAGATCGACGGGGCGTTCCAGTTGGACGTGGTGGCGCGGTTCGACGATCTGGCGGGCGGCGAAGGCCAGCGGGTCTTCGAATTCAGCGACGATTCCGGCGACCATACCATCATGCTCTCGCAGATCGGCACGACCGACGACATGATGTTCGCCATCCGTCAGGACGGCGTATGGCACACTCTGGTGGCCGAAAACGCCATTGCCGAAGGCGAGATGGCCCATTGGTTGGTGGGCGTGGATCCCGACGGGCTGATGTGGATCGAACAGAACGGCGCTCGCCTGGGCGAGGCGCAGGGCGTCGTGCCCGCCGATGTGGACCGTGCGAACCTGCTGATCGGCGACACGCTGCAATCCGGCGACGACCCGCTGGACGGCGTGGTGCTGGGGCTGACGATCACGCAGGATGGCAGCGCGGGACCGACCGACCCTGTCGACCCGGTGGACCCCGTGGATCCGGTGGACCCTGTCGACCCGGTGGATCCTGTGGACCCCGTAGAACCGGTGGATCCGGTCGACCCCGTCGATCCGGTGGAACCCACCGATCCTCCGACCGGTACGACCGTCGAACAGATCGACGGGGCGTTCCGGGTCGATACCACGGTGCGTTTCGACGACATCCAGGGGGCCTATTTCCAGCGCGTCTTCGATTTCGGCGACGGGCCGGCGACCAACAATATCCTTTTGGCGCAGGTCGAAAACACCTCTGACATGATGCTTGAGCTTTGGCAGGACGGCGCCGCCTACCGCGTGATCGCCCCCGAGGCGATCGTCCAGGGCGAGACCGCCGACTGGAGCGTCGGCATCGACAGCTCTGGCCTTATGTGGATCGACAAGGACGGCGTGCGCCTGGCGGAAAATCAGGGCGTCGTGCCCGCCGACGTGGACCGCGCCAACCTTTTGGTGGGCGAATCCAACTGGCCTGGCGACCCCGCGCTGATCGGCGAGGTCCTGTCGCTGAGCGTGACCCAGACCGACGCGCCCGTAGACCCTGTCGATCCGGTGGATCCCGTGGACCCTGTCGATCCGGTTGACCCGGTAGACCCTGTCGACCCGGTAGACCCTGTCGATCCGGTGGACCCGGTGTCGGGCGACGGCAGCGGCGACATGTTCATCGTCGCGCATCAGGACGACGACATTCTCTTCATGAACCCCACGCTCTATGAGGCGATAGCGGGCGATGCGCCGGTGACCACGGTCTACCTGACCGCCGGCGATGCCGGCATGGGCCAGGATTACTGGGGCGCGCGCGAGGACGGCGAGCAGGCGGCATACGGCCATATGGCAGGCTCGAACCAATGGGTCGACGAGACCGTGTCGCTGACGGTGGGCGGCATGGAATACAACATCGCCAGCAGCTATCTCGCCGATCAGCCCGAGGTCCGGCTCTATTTCCTGCGCACACCCGACGGGTTCGGCGCGGGCGACGGATCGGCGACCTACGACGAACAGAGCCTCGCAAAGCTGTGGGACGGTTCGCTGACCTCGGTGACCACCGTCGATGGGGCCAACACCTATACCGACGACGCGCTGTCGGACGTGCTGACCGCGCTGATGGGGATTCATGCGCCCGAGCAGATCCACATTCAGGATCACACCACCAGCTATGCCGATATCGAACATTCCGACCACATCCACGCCGCGGAATTCGCGACCGCCGCGATTGCGGATTACGGCGGCAACGTCACCGTCAGCAGCTATATCGGCTACGCGACCTGGGGGCTCGAAGAGAACCTGACCGTCGAAGAAGAGGCCATGGTGCGCAGCACCTTCGAGGAATATTCCGCCTACGATCCGCAGGTCTTTGGCAGCGATGGCGCGCTGATCGGGTCCTACGAGGAATGGCTGATGCGGGAATACGTGGCCGACGAATACCAGCTGACCCCCTCTGCCGCCGCCTCGACCAATGTCATGAGCCTGGCCGACCCCAACGACCCGGCGGCGCTGTTCGAAGCACTGATGCAGCCCGCGGGCGAGACATCGCTCGATCCGGATTACACCGCGATGCCCGAGGAAGAACTGGAGGACCCGGTCTTCGTCTGAGCCTGATCAGGCGTGGCCCTGACGCTCCAGATAGGCGCGCAGTTCCTCGGCCTCGTGCCGCGCCTCGCGCAGGCCCTCCATCGCGGCCGACAACTCGGCCTCGGTCTGGGCCAGCTGGTTGGTCAGCTCCGCCTCGCGCTGCTGCAGATAGGTGATCGCCTGATCGCGGGTTTCCTCGGCCTCGTGCAGTTCCTGGCTCATCCGCTCCAACTGATCCACGTCGGCCTGGCTGACCCGGGTGAAGCGGTGAATGAGCCAGTTGGCGAACCATCCCAGACAAAAGGCCACGAACAGGATGATCGCAGTGGTGACGATAAATTCGGTCCTATTCATCCCCGGTTCCTTCCTCGGCCGATGGGTCCCCGGCTGATTGTTCCACGGCTTCCAGCGTGGTTTGCTGCTCTTCCACCGGTTCGGGGCGGATCAGTTTGAATTCGATGCGGCGGTTGGCCTCGCGGCCTTCTTCGGTGCCGTTGTCGGCGATGGGCATATCCTCGCCAAAGCCTTTGGCGCGGAAGGTCGAGGTCAGAACCCGGCGGTCGCGCAGGGCGTTCAGCACCGCCTGCGCCCGATCCTGGCTGAGCTGCTGGTTCATCACTTCGCGGCCCTGGCTGTCGGTATGGCCCTGGATTTCCAGCGGGATCTCGCCGCAGATCTTCAGCAGTTCGGCGATCTCGTCCATGATGTCCTTGGCCGAGGCATCCAGCGTGGCCGAGCCCGGCTCAAACGTGATCTTGCGGTCGCCGACGATCTCGACGATCTGCGCCTCGCATTCCTCGGGCGTCGGGATGCCCAGCAGCGGGTCGAGCTTTTCCTGATAGGTCACGTCGATGTCGAAGGTCTGTTCCGCGCCCAGCTTTTCGGCCAGCAGCGCGGCGATCTCGGCCTCGGCCTCGACCAAGCCGGTGTTGCCGCTGATGGCGACGCTGTCGGGGGTCACGGTCACCGCGCCGTTGGACAGATACGACAGCGCCTCAAGCGCGGCGAGCGCGCGGACCGACCAGCCCTGCGGCAGGCTGTCGTCGATGCGCGCCGCCGTATAGACCGTGGCCGACCCAAAGGCCGCACGGGCAAAGCTGTCGGCGGTCTGGCGGGCGATCTCGTTGTTGAGCCGCCCGCGCAGCTGCACGGTGCCCTCGGGGCTCAGCGTGGCCACGAATTCCGGCGGGCCCTGATCGGGTTCGGTGTCGGGCGGCTGCGGCAGCACCGCATCCAGCGCGAAGACATCCGGAAGATTGTTCTCCAACTCGCCCACGACACGGTCGAAAACCGCCTGCGGCGTGCCTTCGACGGCGACGATGGTGATGTCGGCATCCGCGATGGTCAGCGTCTCGCCCCCCATCTCTGCCAGAGCGTCAATGGACATCTCGACCGCCTCGGCCCAGCGGCTGGTCGGCACCCCGAGCCCGAGCGTGCAGTCGGTCTTGCCCTCGAGCCCCGCTCTGGCCGCGGCGGCCAGAATGCGGCGGCGCGCCTCTTCGGTGTCGGCCGAACAGGCGTTGAACCGCGCCCCGTCCGCGTCCAGTACAAAGCGCAGCGCGAATGGCGAGATCACCGGCCGCGGCGACGACAGGTCGAGCGCCAGCCGCAGGCCCTCGGGTTTGCGGCGCACCAGCTCGGCCTCGAGACGCAGGCGCGATTCGGTGTCGTCGGACATTGCCTTGATCGACACGCTGCCGGCCTCGACCGTCATCTTCGAGCGGGGCAGGTCGCGCAGGGCCGCCACCGCATAGCGCAGCGCGTCGGTCCATCCGTCCGGCGCCGGGAAATCCGCCACTTCAAGCAGGTCGGACACCGCACCCTCGCCGCCGAGACGCTGAACATCGGACAGCAGCCGCTCGCGGTCTGTGGTCGCGGGCAAGAGCCCGATCAGCGAGATGCCGGCATCGTTGCGCAGGATCTCGATCGAGAATTTCGGCGGCGCGATAGCGGTGGTTTCGACCACGTTCATCTGGTCGATCAGCCGCGCCGCATCGACCACCCCGCCCGCCACCGACAGCGCGCGAAAACGCTCGGCCTCGTTGGGGGCCTCGCCGATCACGAAAAGCTGAAGACCGTTGGCGTCCACATCCGCCCAATCCAGCCCCTCGAGGTCAAGCGCGTTGAGCACCCCGGTGCGCGACCCGTCCTCGACCACCTGCATGGCGAAAAACGCCGCCACCAGCGAAACGGCGCCCGCCAGCGCGAACGTGCCAAAGGTCACGAAAAAGGAAGACAAGCGCATCTGCCGCCTGTGGGTTGTGAGCGTGGCCTATCTGATACGCCGCTGCGGCGCGGGGTGCAATCACGCGAAGAGTGCAAGCGCGAAAAACACCACCGGGATCAGGCCGGCATCGCGGTTGGACCGGAAGAGCGTCAGCAGCCGGTCGTTGTCGTCCAGCTTGAGCCGCCGCAACTGCAGCAGCATGTGCCACCCCATGGCCCAGGGCCCGGCCAGCAGCAGCACCAGCGCCAGGATCTCGCCGCGCGGCGCGGCAAGGACGATGGCATACCCCATCAGCGCCACCGTGGTCACCAGAAACCACGCCAGCCAGCGCGGCGTAGCGTCTCCGAACAGGCGCGCGGTGGATTTCACGCCGATCAGCGCGTCGTCCTCGGCGTCCTGATGGGCGTAGATCGTGTCGTAAAAAAGCGTCCAGGCCATCCCCGACAGGTACAACAGCACCGCCGGCCACCCCAGCGTGCCGGTATGCGCGGTCCAGGCCAGCAGGGCACCCCAGTTGAAGGCGATGCCCAGGAAGATCTGCGGCCACCAGGTGAAACGCTTGGCGAAAGGATAGATCGCGACCGGCAGAAGCGACAGAATGCCCAGCAGGATGGCGTTCACCGGGAATGTGATCAGGATGCAGAAGGCCACCAGCGACTGTCCGACGGCCCAGGCCAGCGCCTGTTTGGCGCTGACCTGCCCCGAAGGGATCGGCCGCGACGCGGTGCGCGCCACCGATCCGTCGATATCTCGGTCGGTGATGTCGTTCCAGGTGCAGCCCGCGCCGCGCATCAGCACCGCGCCGATGCCGCAGCCCGCAAAGATCCACAGATCGAACCAGCGCGCCTGCCCATCATGCACCATCGCCAGCAGCAGCCCCCACCAGCACGGCAGCAGCAAAAGCCAGGTGCCGATGGGCCGGTCGGCCCGGCTCAGCCGCAGATAGGGGCGCAGCGCGCGGGGGGCGTACAGGTCGACCCAGTTGCCGCTGACGGCATCGGCAACTTGGCCCTCTGGTGTTGTCTCGGGTTGGCTCATATGGTGCGCCCCATGCGTGCGAAGGTCAGGCTTTATGTAGATCACCCGCTGGGCGCGGCACAACCGGTTCCCCTGTCGCGGGAACAGGCGCATTACCTTTTCGGCGTGATGCGCCTGGGTGCAGGCGATGCGGTCGCGCTGTTCAACGGGCGCGACGGCGAATGGACCGCCGAGGTCGCCGAGGCTGGCAAACGCGGCGGCACGCTGGTCTGCCAGGATCAGGCCGCCCCGCAGGCCGACCCGCCGGATCTCTGGCTGCTTTTCGCGCCGATCAAGAAGGCCCGCACCGATTTCATCGTCGAAAAGGCGACCGAAATGGGCGCGCGCCGGATCGTGCCGGTGCAGACGGACTTTACCAATGCCGAGCGCATCCGGCAGGACCGGCTGCAGGCCCATGCCGTCGAGGCCGCCGAGCAATGCGGCGGCACCTTCGTGCCGGAGGTGGCCGGGCTGATCCGGCTGGACCGGATATTGACCGACTGGCCGGAGGGCCGTCAGCTGATGTTCTGCGATGAAGCCGAGGCGCCCACCTCATCCGCCCTTGCGGGCGTCTTCGGCGCCCCCGGCGAGGACGCCCGCAAGGGCGGATCGAGCGGCCCCTGGGCCATTCTGATCGGTCCCGAAGGCGGCTTTTCCGACGCCGAACGCGCGCGTCTGCGGGCCCTGCCCCATGCCCACACCGCCCGCCTCGGGCCGCGCATCCTGCGCGCCGACACGGCGGCGGTGGCCGCGATGACTCTGTGGCAACTGCGTTGCGGGGATTGGCGATGATTCGGCCCGAGGCGGCCAGAACCCTGCACCGTTGGCGCGAAGCACTGGCGGGCGCGGCGCTTGTTCTGCTGGGGCTTTACTGGGTTTTCGGCGTGGGCGGTCTGCTTTACTGGATCGGTTTCGCCGTTGCCTGCGCGGGTGCCGCGCTGGTCGTCGCGGGCTTTCAGCGGGCTCGGTTCCGCAGCGGCGGCGGCGGGCCCGGCGTGGTCACGGTCGTCGAAGGCCGGATCGGCTATTTCGGGCCGCTCTCGGGCGGCCTGGCCGATCTCGAAGACCTCACGCAACTGGTGCTCGACCCGACCTCATATCCCCCGCATTGGCAGCTGCATCGGGCCGGCCAGCCACTCCTCGCCATTCCGCTGAACGCGGAAGGCGCGGACCAACTCTTTGACGCCTTCGCCAGCCTGCCCGGCATGCGCACCGAGCGTATGTTGCGCGAGATGCAGAACGCCGGGGCCGCGCCCGTGGTGATCTGGCGCGCGGAACATGTGCGCCAGACAACCCTTCGGCTGCATTGACACCCGGCCGGTTTGCGACCATCCCTTGGCCCGCACGCAACCCCAGACCGGAGCCCATTCCCATGTCCATTCCCCAATCCGGCGGCGGGCCGATCGAGCGCCATGAACAGCTTGCGGAATATCTGGCCTCGGGCTGCAAACCCAAGCAAGACTGGCGCATCGGAACCGAGCACGAGAAGTTCGGCTATTGCAAGGACAGCCTGAAACCGCTGCCCTACGATGGCGACCGCTCGATCCGCGCTGTTCTGGAGGGTCTGCGCGACCGTCACGGCTGGTCCCCGGTCGAGGAAAGCGGGCTGATCATCGGGCTCGAAAAGGACGGCGCCAACGTCAGCCTGGAACCCGGCGGCGCGCTGGAATTGTCGGGTGCCCCTCTAGAGACGATCCACGAGACCTGCGACGAGGTGAATCAGCATCTGCGCGAGGTGAAGGACATCGCCGACGAGATCGGCGTCGGCTTCATCGGCCTCGGCGCGGCCCCGATCTGGCGCCATGACGAAATGCCCCTGATGCCCAAAGGCCGCTACAAGCTGATGGACAGCTACATGCAGAAGGTGGGCACCGACGGCACTGCCATGATGCGGCGCACCTGCACCGTGCAGGTGAACCTCGACTTTTCGTCCGAGGCGGACATGGTGCAGAAGATGCGCGTGGCGCTCGCACTGCAGCCCGTGGCCACAGCGCTTTTCGCCAATTCGCCCTTCTTCGAGGGCAAGCCCAACGGCCACAAAAGCTGGCGCAGCCGGGTCTGGCGGCATCTCGATGCGGCCCGCACCGGCATGCTGCCTTTCGTTTTCGACGAGGGCTTCGGCTTTGAAGCCTGGGTGCAGTACGTGCTCGATGTGCCGATGTACTTCGTCTACCGCGACGGCAAGTATATCGACGCGCTCGGCATGTCCTTCCGCGACTTCCTGAAAGGTGAGCTGCCCGCCCTGCCCGGCGAACGCCCGCTGATGTCGGACTGGGCCGACCACCTGACCACGGTCTTCCCCGAAGCCCGCGTCAAGAAATTCATCGAGATGCGGGGCGCCGACGGCGGCCCCTGGCGCCGGCTCTGCGCGCTGCCCGCGTTCTGGGTGGGGCTGACCTACGACCAGGGCGCGCTCGACGCGGCCTGGGATCTGGTCAAAGGCTGGGACGCCGAAACGCGCGACGCGCTGCGCGTAGCCGCCTCGGTCGACGGGCTGCAGGCGCGGGTCGGCGATCTCAACATGCACGATCTGGCGCGCGAGGCCGTCGCCATCGCCGACGCCGGCCTGAAAGCCCGCGCCCGCCCCGGCGCGGGTGGCCTCATCGCGGACGAAACGCACTTCCTCAACGCCCTGAAAGAGAGCGTCGAGTCGGGCAAGGTGCCCGCCGACGAGTTGCTCGATCACTACAACGGCGACTGGAACGGCGACCTGACGCGGATTTATTCCGAGTACAGTTACTGAGACGGGTGTTCGTGCGGCCCCGTCGGACCGGGGGCGTTGCCCCCGGACCCCCAGAGTATTTTCGCCAAGAAGAAACAGTGAAGGAGTGCTTGGGCCCAGCATAGGTTGCATACATGGCGACGTACGTCATGCATTGAGGCTATCGATGGCCCGAAGCGCCGCTTCATCTTCTTCTTGGTCCAAATACTCCGGGGGGTCTGGGGGGCTGGCCCCCCAGCCGGGGGGGGGGGGGCGCCCCCCCACCGTTTTGGTATAAAACTGTGAAACACACCACCAAGACCGGCCCCCCCCCCCCGCGTGCCCCCCCACCCCCCCCCCCACACTCAAACACAAACAAGCCCC
>NZ_JAWHTD010000050.1:0-25226 GCF_032586235.1 Aestuariicoccus sp. MJ-SS9 | reverse complement strand
GTCTTGCCGTGGTCAACGTGACCAATCGTGCCGATGTTGCAATGCGGCTTAGAACGTTCAAACTTTTCCTTTGCCATGATGGCCTCCTTGTCTTCGCGATGGTGGGCGGGGCGCCCACCCTACGGGGTTGGTAGGGTGGGCAGATTGCCCACCGCGGTTATGCGTATTTCGCCTGGATCTCGTCCGAGATGTTCTGCGGTACGGGGTCGTAGTGATCGAACTGCATCGTGAACTGCGCGCGTCCCGAAGACATCGAGCGCAGGTTGTTGATGTAGCCGAACATGTTGGCGAGCGGCACCATGGCGTTGATCGCCACGGCGTTGCCGCGCGGATCCTGACCGGTCACCTGGCCCCGACGCGAGGTCAGGTCGCCAATGATCGACCCGGTGTAATCCTCGGGCGTCACGACCTCGACCTTCATGATCGGCTCGAGCAGCTTGGCGCCGGCTTTCTTGAGACCTTCGCGCATGCCCATGCGGGCCGCGATCTCGAACGCCAGGACCGAGGAGTCCACGTCGTGGAACTTGCCGTCGATCAGCGCGACCTTGAAGTCGATGACCGGGAAACCCGCAAGCGGACCGGAATCCATGACCGACTTGATGCCCTTTTCCACGCCCGGGATGTATTCCTTGGGCACGGCGCCGCCGACGATACGGGATTCGAAGGAATAGCCTTCGCCCGGCTCTGTCGGCGAGATGACCAGCTTGACCTCGGCGAACTGACCCGAACCACCCGACTGCTTCTTGTGGGTGTAGGTATGCTCGATCTCGTGACCGATGGTCTCGCGGTAGGCAACCTGCGGGGCGCCGATGTTGGCCTCGACCTTGAATTCGCGCTTGAGGCGATCCACCAGGATGTCGAGGTGCAATTCGCCCATACCCTTCATGATTGTCTGGCCGCTCTCGATGTCGGTCTCGACGCGGAAGGACGGGTCCTCGGCTGCCAGACGCTGCAGACCCTGGGACATCTTCTCCTGGTCGTTCTTCGTCTTCGGCTCGACCGCGATCTCGATCACCGGATCCGGGAAGGTCATCGTTTCCAGCACGACCGGGTCGTTCTGCGCGCAGAGCGTGTCACCGGTGGTGGTTTCCTTCAGACCGGCCAGCGCAATGATGTCGCCGGCAAACGCCTCTTCGATTTCCTCGCGGTTGTTCGAGTGCATCATCATCATGCGACCGATGCGCTCTTTCTTGCCTTTGGTCGAGTTGATGATCGAGTCGCCCTTCTTCAGCACGCCCGAGTAGATGCGCGTGAAGGTGAGCGAGCCCACGAAGGGGTCGTTCATGATCTTGAACGCCAGACCCGCGAAGGGCATGTCGTCATCAGCGCGGCGCGCGATGTTGCGGGTTTCGGTCTCGTCGCCCGGCTTGAAGCCCATATAGTCGACCACGTCGAGCGGGCCCGGCAGGAAGTCGACCACGGCGTTCAGCAGCGGCTGCACACCCTTGTTCTTGAAGGCCGAGCCACCCAGAACCGGAACGAATTTGAGGTCGAGCGTGCCCTTGCGGACCAGCTTGCGCAGCGTATCGATGTCGGGCTCGTTGCCTTCGAGATACTCCATCATCGCGTCGTCGTCCATTTCGACGGCGTGTTCGATGAGGTGCGAGCGCCATTCGTCGGCGGTGTCCTTGAGCTCGTCGCGGATCGGCTGGCGCACCCAGGAGGCGCCCAGGTCTTCGCCCTGCCACACCCATTCTTCCATGGTGATCAGGTCGACGATGCCTTCCAGCTTGTCCTCGGCCCCGATCGGGAAGTTGACGGGAACCGGCGTCGCGCCGGTGCGGTCCTTGATCATCTTCACGCAGTTGAAGTAGTCGGCGCCGATCTTGTCCATCTTGTTGACGAACACCATCCGCGGGACCTTGTAACGGTCGGCCTGGCGCCAGACGGTTTCGGTCTGCGGCTCGACGCCGGCGTTGGCGTCCAGCAGCGCGACGGCGCCGTCAAGCACGGCCAGCGAACGCTCGACTTCGATGGTGAAGTCGACGTGGCCGGGGGTGTCGATTATGTTGAAGCGCGTCTTGGTGTCCGACGTGCCTTCGGCGCTCGGGTCTTCCTGCCACTGCCAGAAGGTGGTGGTGGCGGCCGACGTGATGGTGATCCCGCGTTCCTGTTCCTGCTCCATCCAGTCCATGGTGGCGGCGCCATCGTGGACTTCACCGATCTTGTGGGACCGGCCGGTGTAGTAGAGGATGCGTTCGGTCGTCGTGGTCTTGCCCGCGTCGATGTGGGCCATGATGCCGAAGTTGCGGTAGCGCTGAAGCGGATAATCGCGTGCCATGTTGATCTCTCCTTACCAGCGGTAGTGGCTGAACGCCTTGTTGGCGTCGGCCATCTTGTGAGTGTCTTCGCGCTTTTTCACGGCGGACCCGCGCGAGTTCACGGCGTCCAGCAGTTCACCTGCCAGGCGCTCTTCCATGGTGTTCTCGTTGCGCTTGCGCGACGCGTCGATCAGCCAGCGGATGGCCAGCGCTTCGCGGCGCTCGGGGCGGACCTCGACGGGCACCTGGTAGGTGGCGCCACCCACACGGCGCGAGCGGACCTCCACGGCGGGTTTGATGTTGTCGAGCGCTTCGTGGAAGATTTCCACGGGCGCGCGCTTGACCTTGCCCTCGACGCGGTCGAGCGCGTTGTAGACAATGCTTTCCGCGACCGACTTTTTGCCGTCGATCATCAGGTTGTTCATGAACTTGGTCAGAACCCGGTCGCCGTACTTGGCGTCGGGCAGGACTTCGCGTTTTTCAGCGGCGTGACGACGGGACATTTCTCGGTCTCTCTTCGGTTATCTCGCGGATTAGCCCCGGGCTTGCCCCGGGGCCTCTTGGCTTGGAGGTCCCGGATCGGGTCCGGGACCGTGGTGTTCTTACTTCGGACGCTTGGCGCCGTACTTCGAGCGGCGCTGCTTGCGGTCCTTGACGCCCTGGGTATCCAGAACGCCGCGCAGGATGTGGTAACGCACGCCGGGAAGGTCTTTCACACGGCCGCCGCGGATCAACACAACCGAGTGTTCCTGCAGGTTGTGGCTCTCGCCGGGGATGTAGCTGATGACCTCGTAGCCGTTGGTCAGACGCACCTTGGCCACCTTCCGCATGGCCGAGTTCGGCTTCTTCGGCGTGGTGGTGTAGACGCGCGTGCAGACGCCGCGTTTCTGCGGGCACTGTTCCAGGTGCATCGACTTGGAGCGTTTGACTTTGGGCTGCCGCGGCTTGCGGATCAGCTGCTGGATCGTTGGCATTCCGGTTATTCCCCGTAACTTCACATATGTGGTGCGTGGGGAGCATCCCCATGCGGATTTCAATGCTATGGCCCCCTGCGCGTCCGCA
Organism: Aestuariicoccus sp. MJ-SS9; assembly: GCF_032586235.1. Lineage (NCBI taxonomy): Bacteria > Pseudomonadati > Pseudomonadota > Alphaproteobacteria > Rhodobacterales > Paracoccaceae > Aestuariicoccus > Aestuariicoccus sp. MJ-SS9. The sequence goes on along the minus strand of NZ_JAWHTD010000050.1, from coordinate 21,903 downwards.
GGTCACCGGTTCGTTTTCGTCTGCCGCTTCGCCCCAGAAACTGTGACGCCACGACGCAAAAAGCCGCATCCGTCCCCTTATTTCGGGAACGTCGCGGGGGGTTCCAGAGGATCGGGGCGCATTTGCCCGGATCTTGACCGCTTCGGCTCTGTAGAACGGCGAAAGGGGGTTTCCCCTTGCCGGATTAGCGGCGCGTATAGGGGGAGTCGGTATGCTTGTCAACAGCCGCTCCGGCTTGCCAAGCGGCGGGCGCGCTGTCATGCAATGAACGGTGTTTTCGACCGGCGGGCCCAAAGATGCAAGTGATCGGATTGTGCCGGTTTTCCTACCCCGCCGAGGGCGGTTTCCAGGTCGAGCACGCCGACCTCGCCGAACGCATGGCCTATCTTTATGCCCCTGCGCGGCTGGAAGAGCGTTTTGCCAGCTTCGAGGGCATCTGCCTGCCCGGCCTGCGCGCCCAGACCGACCCGGATTTCACCTTTCTCATCCTGATCGGCGACACCCTGCCGGACGCGGCGCTGGACCGGCTGCGCGCGCTGGTGGCCGACCTGCCGCAGGCGCGGATCGTCGCCCGCCCGCCCCTGCCGCACCGCAAGGTCTGCCAAGAGGTGATCAACGCAGCGCGCGACATGACGCAGCCCGCGCTGGAATTCCGGCTGGATGACGACGACACGGTCGGCCGCGACTTTGTCGAACGGCTGCGCGCCACGGCCCGCGATTGCGCGCCGCTGCTGGCCCGGCACCGGCTGGTCGCGCTCGATTTCAACCGTGGCTACATCCTGCGGGCCGATGCGGGCGGGGTCTGCGGCGAGGAACAGATTCTGCCCTATTCCAGCATGGGGCTGGCGGTGGCGGTGCAGCCGCGCGTCGCCCTCAGTGTGATGAACTTTGCCCATAACAAGCTCGGCCAGTTCATGCCGACGATCACCCAGACCGACGCGCCGATGTTCGTGCGCGGTCATAACGAGCACAACGATTCGCGGCAGAAAAAGCACGTGAAGCCGATGCGTCTGCCGCCGCTGTCGCCTGATGACGCCGCGGTGATCGAAGACCGCTTCGGGATCAGCGTGGCGCGATTGGCACGGCTTTGCGGCGCCTGAGCCGCGCCTCGCGCCAAAGCGTGAAGACACCGGTCGCCACGATGATCGCCGCACCGATCAGCGTCGGAACGGCGGGCCACTCGCCAAAGAACACCAGCCCCAGCATCAGCGCCCAAAGCAGCCCGGTATAGCGGAACGGCGCGACAAAGCCGACCTCGCCCACCCGCATCACCAGCACGCTGAACGTATAGCCTCCGATGATGAAGATCGACGCGCCCAGCAACAGCCAGCCCAGGCGCGGCGTTACCGGCACCCAATCCTGGCCAAAGGACCACACGGCGGCAAAGACCAGCACCGCGAGCGACGCCGCGAATGTCACCGTCAGCGACGGCACCGCCGCCGACATCCGCCGCGTGGTCAGGTCGCGGACCGTGACGCAAACGACCGCGATCAGGGCGTATACCGAATAGAGCGTGAACCCCTCGGTCCCCGGCCGCACGATCAGCAGCATGCCCAGGAAACCGGCGGCGATGGCCAGCCAGCGCCGCCAGCCCACCGGCTCGCCGAAAAACAGCGCGCCGCCCAGCGTCACGGTCAGCGGCAACATCTGCAACAGCGCCGTGACATTGGCGATCGGCATGTGAAAGAGCGCGGTGAGAAAGAAATAGGCCGCGCCCACCTCGGCCCCGCTGCGCAGGGCGATCAGCGCCCAGTCGCGGCGCGGCAGGTTCAGCCGCAGCGCGCCCAGCCGCCAGGCCATCAGCGCGATGAACGTGGTAGCGAAGACCCCGCGCACGACCAGAAGCTGCGACAGCGGCATCGCCCCGCCGGTGGCCTTGACGCAGGCGTCGCCCAGCGAGAACGCCGCCATCGTGGCCATCATCAAAAGCGCGCCGCGGGTGTTGTCGGTCAGGGTCATGCGGCGCGGTTAGCACTCCGCCGCCCCCTGCGCCACGCCAAAAGCGACGCGCCCGGCGCTGCCGTCACATCACGGGCAGCGCGCGATCCGGTATGTGCCATCGCCCCGCGAGTAGGCGCAATCGCCGGTCCGCCTGTTTTGCGCCACGAGCACGCCTACCGCCGCCCCGGCCAGCGCCGCGACGATCTTCCAGTCGTCGTCCGCCTCGAGCGCCCTGGCGGTGATGATCCCAACCGCCGCGCCGGTCAGCCCGCCGACGACCATGCGCTCTTCGCGGGTCATGTCCTCGCAGGCCGGAATGAACAGCACCGCCGCGCAGGCCATGCTCAACACAGTCCTTTTCATCTGCCGATCCTTTCGCGTCCATCCGTGTCCGCGATTCTAGCGGGCGGCGGTGAGGCCGGGTTGACGCGCATCAATCGGCAGAACACCCGACAACGGAAAACCCCCGCGCCAAAGCGCGGGGGCCTTTAGGTTTTCGGCAGGAAAAGGTCGCTTATTCGCGGCTTTCCGGCGTGTCCACCACCAGGGTGTCGAACTCGTTGCCACCGATGACGTCGTTGCCCGACACCTCCGGCGCGGCCAGGGCTGCGGCAGCCTCGGCCTCTTCGCGGCGCGCTTCGATGACGACCGAGTCGCGGTCCTGCGCGATGCGGCGCACCTTCATCGTCGCGCCACCGGTGCCCGCCGGGATCAGGCGGCCCACGATGACGTTCTCTTTGAGGCCCACCAGCTTGTCGACCTTGCCCTGAACCGAGGCTTCGGTCAGCACGCGCGTCGTCTCCTGGAAGGACGCGGCCGAGATGAACGACCGGGTCTGCAGCGACGCCTTGGTGATGCCCAGCAGGATCGGCTCGCCCTGTGCCGCGCGGCCCCCCTTCGAGATCGCCTTTTCGTTGGCGGCGTCGAACTCGGCCTTGTCCACATGCTCGCCCTTGAGCAGCGTGGTGTCGCCGGAATCCAGGATCTCCCACTTCTGCAGCATCTGGCGCACGATCACCTCGACATGCTTGTCGTTGATCTTGACGCCCTGCAGACGATAGACGTCCTGCACCTCGTCGATCATGTAGTTGGCCAGCGCCTCGACACCCATGATCGACAGAATGTCATGCGGCGCGGGGTTGCCGTCCATGATGTAGTCGCCCTTCTGGACATAATCGCCTTCGGCCACGGGAATGTGCTTGCCCTTGGGGATCATGTATTCCTTGGGCTCCAGGCTGTCGTCCGTCGGTTCGATGCTGATGCGGCGCTTGTTCTTGTAGTCTTTGCCAAAGCGCACATAGCCGTCGATTTCCGCGATGATGGCGTGATCCTTGGGGCGGCGCGCCTCAAAGAGTTCGGCCACACGCGGCAGACCACCGGTGATGTCCTTGGTCTTGGCGCCTTCGCGCGGGATACGCGCGACGACGTCGCCGGCCTTGATCTCCTCGCCGTCCTCGACCGACAGGATCGCGTCCACGGACATCGGATAGGTGATCGGGTTGCCCGCATCGTTGCGCACCGGCTCGCCGTCGCCGTCGATCAGGATGATCTCGGGCTTGAGCTCGTTGCCCTTGGGGGCCGCGCGCCAGTCAGAGACGATCTTCTGGGTCATGCCGGTGGCATCGTCGGTCACCTCGCGGACAGCGACACCGTTCACCAGGTCCACATGCCGCGCGATACCGTCCTTCTCGGCGATGATCGGCAGCGTATAGGGGTCCCACTCGAACAGCTTGTCGCCACGTTCGACCTTGTCGCCTTCCTTGACGAAAATCGCCGTGCCGTAGCCCAGCTTGTGGCTGGCCCGCTCTTCGCCATGCTCGTCCACGATCCGCATCTTCATGTTGCGGCCCATGACCAGCGTCTGGCCGCTGGCGTTCTCCAGCGTCGAGGCGTTGTCAAAGGCGATGGTGCCCGACTGACTGGCCTCAAGGAACGACTGCTGACCACCCTGGGCCACGCCGCCGATGTGGAAGGTCCGCATCGTCAGCTGCGTGCCCGGCTCGCCGATGGACTGCGCCGCGATGATGCCCACGGCCTCGCCGGTGTTCACCATCGTGCCGCGCGCAAGGTCGCGACCATAGCACATGGCGCAGACGCCTTCCTCGGCCTCGCAGGTCAGCGGGCTGCGGATGCGCATCGACTGCACGGCGGCCTCGTCGATGGCGTCCGAGCTGCGTTCGTCGATCAGCTGACCGGCCTTGACCAGCACCTCTTCGGTGCCCGGGCGCAGCACGTCGTCCGCCGCCACACGGCCCAGCACACGCTCGGCCAGCGACGCCACCACTTCGCCGTCGTTCACGGCGGCTTCGGCGGTGATCGCCCGCTCGGTGCCGCAATCGGTCATCCGCACGATGCAATCCTGCGCCACATCCACCAGACGGCGGGTCAGGTAACCCGAGTTCGCCGTCTTCAAAGCGGTGTCCGACAGGCCCTTCCGCGCGCCGTGGGTCGAGTTGAAGTATTCAAGAACGGTCAGACCTTCCTTGAAGTTCGAGATGATCGGCGTCTCGATGATGTCGCCGTTCGGCTTCGCCATCAGGCCGCGCATCCCGCCCAGCTGCTTCATCTGCGTGACCGAGCCACGGGCCCCGGAATGCGCCATCATGTAGACGCTGTTGGGCTCTGCCTCGGCGCCGTTCTCGTCGGTCTTGGCGGCCGAGATCGTCGCCATCATCGCCTCGGTGACCTTGTCGTTACACTTCGACCAGGCATCCACGACCTTGTTGTACTTTTCACCCTGAGTGATCAGGCCGTCCATGTACTGCTGTTCAAAGTCCTTCACCTGGCCGCGGGTTTCCTCGACGATGGGCCACTTGCTTTCGGGAATGACCATGTCGTCCTTGCCGAAGGAAATGCCCGCCTTAAAGGCCTCGCGGAAGCCCATGGTCATGATCTGGTCGCAGAAGATGACCGATTCCTTCTGGCCGCAATAGCGGTAGACGGTGTCGATGACCTTCTGCACGTCCTTCTTGCGCAGAAGCGTGTTGACCAGTTCGAACGGCGCCTTGGCGTTGATCGGCAGCAGCGCGCCCAGACGGACACGGCCCGGCGTGGTCTCATAGCGGCGGAAGACCTCGTTGCCTTCCTCGTCGATCTGCTTGACCCGGCATTCGATCTTGGCGTGCAGATGCACCTCGCCTGCGTTCAGCGCGTGCTCGACTTCCTCGATCGACGAGAACTTCATCCCCTCGCCCTTCATGCCGTCGCGCAGGATCGAGGTGTAGTAGAGACCCAGGATCATATCCTGCGACGGCACGATGATCGGCGCGCCGTTGGCGGGCGACAGAACGTTGTTCGTCGACATCATCAGAACCCGCGCTTCCAGCTGGGCCTCAAGGCTCAGCGGGACGTGCACAGCCATCTGGTCGCCGTCAAAGTCGGCGTTGAAGGCCGAGCAGACCAGCGGGTGCAGCTGGATCGCCTTGCCTTCGATCAGGATCGGCTCGAACGCCTGGATGCCCAGACGGTGCAGCGTCGGCGCGCGGTTCAGCAGAACCGGGTGTTCGCGGATCACCTCATCGAGGATATCCCAGACCTCGGGACGTTCCTTTTCCACCAGCTTCTTGGCCTGCTTCACGGTGCTGCTGAGGCCCTTGGCCTCGAGCCGCGAGTAGATGAACGGCTTGAAGAGCTCGAGCGCCATCTTCTTGGGCAACCCGCACTGATGCAGTTTCAGCTCGGGGCCCGTCACGATGACAGACCGGCCCGAGAAGTCGACCCGCTTGCCCAGAAGGTTCTGGCGGAAGCGGCCCTGCTTGCCCTTGAGCATGTCGCTGAGCGACTTCAGCGGGCGCTTGTTGGCGCCGGTGATGACGCGGCCACGGCGGCCGTTGTCAAAGAGCGCGTCGACCGATTCCTGCAGCATCCGCTTTTCGTTACGGACGATGATGTCGGGCGCGCGCAGCTCGATCAGCCGCTTGAGACGGTTGTTCCGGTTGATGACGCGGCGGTAAAGGTCGTTGAGGTCCGACGTCGCAAACCGGCCGCCGTCAAGCGGCACCAGCGGGCGCAGTTCCGGCGGGATCACAGGGATCACGGTCAGCACCATCCATTCCGGACGGTTGCCGGATTCCAGGAAGGATTCCACGACCTTGAGACGCTTGATGATCTTCTTGGGCTTCAGCTCGCCGGTGGCCTCTTTCAGGTCGGCGCGCAGCTGCTCGGCCTCGGATTCCAGGTCAATCGCGGCCAGCATCTCGCGGATCGCTTCCGCGCCGATGTTCGCCGTGAAGGCGTCCATGCCGTACTGGTCCTGGGCGTCCATGAACTCTTCCTCGGTCAGCATCTGACCGTAGGTGAGATCCGTCAGGCCCGGCTCGATCACCACGTAGTTCTCAAAGTAGAGAACCCGCTCGAGATCGCGCAGGGTCATGTCCAGCATCAGGCCGATGCGGCTGGGCAGCGACTTGAGGAACCAGATGTGCGCGCAGGGTGCGGCCAGTTCGATATGGCCCATACGCTCGCGCCGGACCTTCTGCAGCGTCACCTCGACGCCGCATTTCTCGCAGACGACGCCGCGGTACTTCATGCGCTTGTATTTGCCGCAGAGGCATTCGTAATCCTTGATCGGGCCAAAGATACGCGCGCAAAAAAGACCGTCACGCTCGGGCTTGAACGTGCGGTAGTTGATGGTCTCGGGCTTCTTGATCTCGCCGAAGGACCAGCTGAGGATCCGTTCGGGGCTGGCGAGCGAGACCTTGATCTCGTCGAACACCTTGGGCGGGGTCAGCGGGTTGAACGGGTTGTTGGTCAGTTCCTGGTTCATGTCGTTACCTCGATATACGGGCGGAAGGGGGACGGTGCGCCGTAAAGGCGCACCCTACGGGCGACGTGTAGGGTGCGCACTTGTTGCGCACCGCTGGCTTGCGTCACTCATCCTCCTCCGCGTCCAGGAGTTCCATGTTGAGGCCCAGACCCCGGACCTCCTTGACGAGAACGTTGAACGATTCCGGCACGCCGGCCTCGAAATTGTCCTCGCCCTTGACGATGCTTTCATAGACCTTGGTCCGGCCCGCCACGTCGTCCGACTTCACCGTCAGCATCTCTTGCAGGGTGTAGGCGGCGCCGTAGGCTTCCAGCGCCCAGACCTCCATCTCGCCGAAGCGCTGGCCGCCGAACTGTGCCTTGCCGCCCAGCGGCTGCTGGGTCACGAGGCTGTAGGGGCCCGTCGAACGCGCGTGGATCTTGTCGTCCACCAGGTGGTGCAGTTTCAGCAGGTATTTCACACCCACCGTCACCTTGCGGCTGAACTGCTCACCCGTGCGCCCGTCATAAAGCACCGACTGGCCCGAGGTGTCGAACCCGGCGCGCTTCAGCGCGTCGTTCACGTCGGCCTCTTTGGCGCCGTCGAAGACCGGCGTCGCGATCGGCACGCCATGGGTGACGTTGCCCGCCGCTTCGACCAGCTGGTCCTCTTCCATGCCCTCGATGCCCTCGGCGTAGACGTCGTCGCCATAGGCGATCCGCATCGCTTCGCGCACCGGGGTCAGGTCGCCCGAACGCCGGTATTCGGCCAGCGCATCGTCGATCTTGAGGCCCAGACCGCGCGCGGCCCAGCCCATGTGCGTCTCGAGGATCTGACCGACGTTCATGCGCGACGGCACGCCCAGCGGGTTGAGGCAGAAGTCGACCGGCGTGCCGTCCTGCAGGAACGGCATGTCCTCCATCGGAACCACCTTCGAGATCACACCCTTGTTGCCGTGACGGCCGGCCATCTTGTCGCCCGGCTGCAGCTTGCGCTTCACCGCGACGAAGACTTTGACCATCTTCATGACACCCGGCGGCAGGTCGTCGCCCCGGCGCACCTTTTCGACCTTGTCGTCGAAACGGGCATCCAGAGTGCGCTTCTGCACCTCGTATTGCTCGTTCAGCGCCTCGACGATCTTGGCGTCGTCCTCGTCCGCCAGCGCCAGCTGCCACCACTGACCGCGGGTCAGGGTCGCCAGCAGCTCTTCGGTGATTTCCGAGTTCGGCTTGACGCCCTTGGGCCCCTTCACCGCGACCTTACCCAGGATCATGGACTTCAGTCGCGCATAGATGTTGCGGTCGAGGATCGCCAGCTCGTCGTCCCGGTCACGGGCCAGACGCTCGATCTCTTCACGCTCGATCTGCAGGGCGCGCTCGTCCTTTTCCACGCCGTGACGGTTGAAGACGCGGACCTCGACCACGGTGCCGTAGTCGCCCGGCTTGACGCGCAGCGAGGTGTCGCGCACGTCGCTCGCCTTTTCGCCGAAGATCGCGCGAAGCAGCTTTTCTTCCGGCGTCATCGGGCTTTCGCCCTTGGGCGTGATCTTGCCCACCAGGATATCGCCCGGCTCCACATCGGCGCCGATATAGACGATGCCCGCCTCGTCGAGGTTGCGCAAAGCTTCCTCGCCGACGTTCGGGATGTCACGGGTGATTTCCTCGGGCCCGAGCTTGGTGTCGCGCGCGGCCACTTCGAATTCCTCGATGTGAACGCTGGTGAACACGTCATCCCGTGCGATCCGCTCGGAGATCAGGATCGAGTCTTCGTAGTTGTAGCCGTTCCACGGCATGAAGGCGACGATGACGTTCTTGCCGAGCGCCAGTTCCCCCATATCCGTAGAGGGGCCGTCGGCGATCACTTCGCCCTTTTGCACCGTGTCGCCCACCTTCACCAGCGGACGCTGGTTGATGCAGGTGTTCTGGTTGGAACGCTGGAACTTGCGCATCCGGTAGATGTCGACGCCGGGGTCGCCCGGCTCGAGATCCTCGGTCGCGCGCACAACGATCCGCATCGCGTCGACCTGGTCGATGATGCCGGCGCGTTTTGCCATGATCGACGCGCCCGAATCGCGGGCCACGACGCCCTCGATCCCGGTGCCGACCAGCGGCGCCTCGGAACGCAGCGTCGGCACCGCCTGCCGCTGCATGTTCGAGCCCATCAGCGCGCGGTTGGCGTCGTCGTTTTCCAGGAACGGAATAAGCGAGGCCGCAACCGACACCAACTGCTTGGGCGACACGTCGATCAGATCGACGCTTTCGCTCGGGGCCAGCGTATAGTCGCCCGACTGGCGGGTGTTGACCATCTCGTTGACGAAGCGGCCTTCCTCGTCCAGCGTCGCGTTGGCCTGCGCCACGGTGTGGCGCATTTCCTCGGTCGCGGACATATAGTGCACCTCGTCGGTGACCTTGGCGTCCTTGACCACGCGGTAGGGCGTTTCGATGAAGCCGTATTTGTTCACGCGGGCGAATGTCGCCAGCGAGTTGATCAGACCGATGTTCGGGCCTTCCGGCGTCTCGATCGGGCACATCCGGCCGTAATGGGTCGGGTGCACGTCGCGCACCTCGAAGCCCGCGCGCTCGCGGGTCAGACCGCCCGGCCCAAGCGCCGAAAGACGCCGCTTGTGGGTGACTTCCGACAGCGGGTTGGTCTGGTCCATGAACTGCGACAGCTGGCTCGAGCCGAAAAATTCACGCACCGCCGCCGCGGCAGGCTTGGCGTTGATCAGATCCTGCGGCATGACCGTGTCGATCTCGACGCTGGACATACGCTCCTTGATGGCGCGCTCCATGCGCAGCAGGCCGACGCGGTACTGGTTTTCCATCAACTCGCCGACCGAGCGCACCCGGCGGTTGCCGAGGTGGTCGATGTCGTCGATGTCGCCCTTGCCGTCGCGCAGTTCGACCAGCGCCTTGATGCAGGCGACGATGTCTTCGCGGTCCAGCGTGCGCTGGGTGTCGGGCTTGTCGAGCGCGAGACGCATGTTCATCTTGACCCGGCCCACGGCCGACAGATCATAGCGCTCGCTGTCGAAGAACAGCGTGTCGAAGAGCGCCGAGGCCGCCTCGACGGTGGGCGGCTCGCCCGGGCGCATGACGCGGTAGATGTCCATCAGCGCGGTGTCGCGGTTCAGGTTCTTGTCCTGCGCCATGGTGTTGCGCATGTACGGGCCGACAGTGATGTTGTCGATGTCGAGCACCGGGATCTCGGTCACACCGGCGTCGACCAGCTCTTTCAGCGTCCCGCCGGTCACCTCGCCGTCCTTGTCGAGGGTCCAGGTCAGCTCGTCCCCGGCCTCGACATAGATCGCGCCGGTTTCCTCGTTGATGATGTCGCACGCCACGAACCGACCGACGATGTTCTCGAAGGGCACCAGCAGATTCTGCACCTTACCCTCGTCGATCAGCTTCTTGACCGCGCGCGGCGTCACCTTCTTGCCGGCTTCGGCGATCACTTCACCGCTGTCGGCATCCACCAGATCGAAGGCCGGGCGCGTGCCCCGCACGCGTTCGGGGAAGAACTTGGTCTTCCAGCCTTTGCCCTTGTCCAGAGTGTAGGTCACGGTGTCGTAATAGGCATCCATGATCTGTTCCTGGTCGAGGCCCAGAGCATAGAGCAACGTCGTCACCGGCAGCTTCCGGCGGCGGTCGATACGGGCAAAGACAATGTCCTTGGCGTCGAATTCGAAATCCAGCCACGAGCCGCGGTAGGGAATGATACGGCAGGCAAACAGCAGCTTGCCCGAGCTGTGGGTCTTGCCCTTATCATGGTCGAAGAAGACGCCCGGGCTGCGGTGCATCTGGGACACGATCACCCGCTCGGTGCCATTGACGATGAAGGTGCCGTTCGGCGTCATCAGGGGCATATCGCCCATGAAGACGTCCTGCTCCTTGATGTCCTTGACTGACTTGGCGCCGGTATCCTCGTCCACATCGAACACGATCAGACGCAGCGTCACCTTCAGCGGCGCGCTGTAGGTCATGTCGCGCTGCTGGCATTCCTCGACGTCGTATTTGGGCTTTTCCAGCTCGTAGCTGACGAATTCCAGAACCGAGGTTTCGTTGAAATCCTTGATCGGGAAGACCGACTGGAACACACCCTTGATGCCCTCGCCATCCATGGGCTGGGGCTGATCGCCGGATTTCAGGAAGAGATCGTAGCTCGATTTCTGGACCTCGATGAGGTTCGGCATTTCGAGCACTTCACGGATTTTGCCGAAGTATTTGCGAAGACGTTTCTGACCAAGAAAGCTTTGCGCCATGACAGATGTCACCTTTCCAATTTCTCACCGGGTGCGCGTGCTGCCGGGGCCACAGCGGCACACCCATACGAGACGGCAATGTTCCGATCCATTCATGGCTTCCGTCCCACCGAAAGCCTCCCGATCCTGGAACCTCGCCTTAGAAAAGCCCCCGCTGCAAGGGCCTCTCTGAGACAGGCTCGGCTGGGCCCGGGAAATTCCCGGACCCAGCCTAAAAATGCGCCGATCAGGGCAGTTTCCGGAATTTTTCAAAAATTCCGGACCGTTTTCTTTGCAAGAAAACGGCGCCGCCCAAACCGGTATTACTTGAGCTCGACCTTGGCGCCGGCTGCTTCCAGCTTGCCTTTGATCTCTTCGGCTTCTTCTTTCGAAACCTGCTCTTTCACGGCCTTGCCGCCGGCCTCGACGAGGTCCTTGGCTTCCTTCAGGCCCAGGCCGGTGAGGCCGCGGACTTCCTTGATCACGTTGATCTTGGACGCGCCGGCTTCCAGCAGGATGACGTCGAATTCGGTCTGCTCTTCTGCAGCAGCCGCGCCAGCGTCGCCCGCCGGACCCGCCATCATGACAGCGCCGCCAGCGGCGGGCTCGATGCCGTATTCGTCCTTCAGGATGGTTTTCAGTTCTTGTGCTTCGAGCAGCGTGAGGCCCACGATTTGCTCTGCAAGTGCTTTCAGATCAGCCATTTGACTCATTTCCGTATTTAGATGTGTTCCAACGTGCGGTTTTCAACCCTCACGAAGTTCCCATGGTTTGCCTTACGCCGCGTTCTCTTCGATGGTCGAGAGAATGGAGGCGATGTTCGATGCAGGGGCGCCGATCGCACCGGCGATGTTCGAAGCGGGTGCGCCGATACAGCCGACGATCGAAGCGATAAGCTCCTCGCGCGACGGCATTTTCGACACGGCTTCGACACCGGCCCGGTCCAGGGCCGTCTCACCCATTGCGCCGCCAAGAATCTCAAGCTTCTTGTTATCCTTGGCGAAATCCTCGACCACCTTGGCGGCTGCCACGGGGTCTTCGGAATAAGTGAGTACGGTCATACCTTCGAGGAACTGGGCGATGCTTGCGCATTCCTTGCCCTCGAGGGCGATCTTTGCGAGCCTGTTCTTGGCGACGCGGACGGACGCTTCGGCGGCGCGGGCGCGCCCCCTAAGGTCCTGCATCTCGGCAACCGTGAGGCCTTCGTAGCGGCTAACCACCACAACGCCAGAGCTTTCGAAGATCTGGCCGAGTTCTTCGACCACTTTCTCTTTCTGGGCTCTATCCACAGTTTCACTCCAATTGTTGGAGGGAGGACCCTCCGGCTCGTAGACGCCGCGCCGGATGGCGCGGCCAAAGGTCCGATCGGGTCGTCACAATCGCGGGTCCGGAACACATGTGCCGGAACGAATGTCTCTTCCCGTCTCGGGCAGGAATTATCGACGCGCCAGATGCTACGCCAACCCACCGTCTCGGACGAAATAAGGGCGCCTGCGAATCACGAAGGTGCCCTCGGAACTGCTCCTAGACGGTTTTGTCCGGAATTCCAACCCCCGCGGACGCGCAGGCGCGAACACCGCTGAAACGGAGTCAGGCCGCCTCTGCATTCACTGTGCCCAGAAGGTTGAAGAGCGCCTTTTTCGACACCGGCTTGACAAGAACGTCATCCATCCCCGCGGCGAGGTATTCCGCCACCTGGTGGGTCATGCCATTCGCGGTCACGGCGATGATCCGACTGCGCCCTCGGCCGCTCCGCGCTTCCTCGGCCCGGATCAGCGCCGTGGCCTCGGTGCCTGACATGGCCGGCATCTGGATATCCATCAGGATCACATCCTGTGCGGTTTCGCGGGCGATCCGGACTGCCTCGGCGCCGGAGGTCGCCAGCGTGACCACGGCCCGGGTCGGACCCAGAAACCGTTTCAGGATGAGCCGGTTGGTCGCGTTGTCATCGACAACCAGGACCTGCAGCTCCGCGAAATCCGGGACGTTATTCGCCTTGCGCGCCGCGGCTTGCGGGTCGCTTGTCCGCACGGCGGCCAGGCACGGAAGATCGCAGATAAAGGTCGCCCCGCCCCCCGGACGGCCCTGCAAAGTCAACGAACCTCCCATCGATTCGCACAATTGCCGCGATATTGCGAGCCCGAGACCGGTCCCGCCGTGCTTGCGCGTGATGCTGGCGTCCGCCTGCGAAAAAGGCTGAAAAACACGCTCCTGCGCCTCTTCGGGGATGCCTGGTCCGGTATCCGTAACCGTTATGATCAGCCGGCCGGTCTCGGGGTGGCGCCGAGCTTCCAGCCGGACTTCGCCGGACTCGGTGAACTTGACGGCATTGGCGATCAGGTTGTGCAAAACTTGCCGCAGCCTGCGGCCATCGCCCAGAAGATGCGCGGGAACATCCGGCGCGATGCTGACATGCAGACCGATGGCCTTTTCCCGCGCGCTCGGGCCGTAGAGCGCGCAAGTGGCCTCGAGCAGCGCACGCAGATCGAAAGGCCCGTTGGCGATCTCGAACTGGCCGGCCTCGATCTTGGCGAGATCGAGAACGTCATTGATCGTGCTCAGCAGTACGCCGCCGGATTGTTCGATCACCCTTAGACAGGCGGCCTGGTCGGCATCCAGATCGCTGTTCGCCAGTTCCGACGTCATCCCCAGAATGCCGTTCAGCGGTGTCCGGATTTCATGACTGACATTGGCCAGAAACCGGGTCTTGGTCGCATTCGCCTGCGCCGCTTCCTCGCGCAGGCGGCGTTCCCGCCGGCTGCTGCGGCCTGCAAAGTGGATTTCCGCCAGAACGTAGATCATCAGGGCGCCGATCAACAACGCCGACAATTTTTGATATACATCGACCGCGCGCGCATCGCCGATCCACGCGTCGATGCTGCGGTTGTTCATCCCGCGCCCCGCGTAGGCGTGCACCCAGACGCGGCGGGTCAGGGTGACCAACGCTTCCAACTCGTCACGCAGCGCGGCGATCTTTTCGGGAGTCAGCGGCACATCGCCGATAAAGGCCGCCTCTTCCTCTCTGAGAAAGCGGGAATAGCGTGCCATCAGCCCTTCCAGTTCGGACAATTCAGCCACCTGGGTGCTTTCGACCACGCCCACGCGGCTCCAGAGAATATCGAAGCGGAGGGCCAACGTATCCTGGTCGATTTCGCCTGCAGCGAATTCGATTAAGCTCGCCGAGGCCCGCTGGGTTTCGAAGATCAGCTCGCTGACCTTCCACGACGTTGCGGTGACCGTGAAAACCGCCCGCTCCTTGGCGGCCGCGACCGTTCGCTGCTCCCAGGTCAGGACTAGCGCGAGCGCGGCGGCGAAACAGACCGCCAGGCAGGCACGCACGGTGCGCGCGTTTTCCCTTAATGCTCGCCACATGGCCAATGATCAGGGCGCGACGTCGATCCGGACCAATTGCCAGATCATTTCGCCGTCGAACGGTTTGTCTTCCGCCTCCTCCTCGGTCAGGGGATAGACCACCCAGATCGGCCCCTTGTCGCGGATGCGCATGCGGTCGCCGTTGTGTTCCATGGCCAGCAGGACATTGTAGAGCGCGGCGTGTTCGACCGGAATTTCTATGGCGTAATCGTTGATCGCCGTGGCGATCAGTGTATCGCCTTTCGCCCCGACCGCATCCAGAAGCGACCGCAGGGTCGGGCCGGCAAAGCGCTGGGGTCCGTCGGTAAACGAGGTGTAGGTTTCGATCTCCCGCCAGTCGAGCGCCGCGAGCATGTCGCGGTCGAACACGGCCACGCCGTCAACGTTGGTTGTGGAAATCTCGCCGCCGACCGTCAGCACAGCCGACCCCTCCGGCGCCTCAAGAGCGGATAACGAAGCGGCCCCCCACAGCATCAGGCAGGCGCAGAGCATGGAAAGACGTCGGATCATCGGAACACCCTTGGATAAGTAAAGGAGCAGTTGACCAATCGTCGTAAATGCAAACTCCTAACAGAGGCTTTCGGAAAACGAAAAAGGCGGGCCCGATGGACCCGCCTTCGATCACGTTTTCTGTGTTTGTCTTACTCGACGTTGGCGTCCGACACGTCGACCGACACGCCCGGGCCCATGGTCGAGCTGAGCGAGATCTTCTTCATGTAGGTGCCCTTGGCGCCAGTCGGCTTGGCCTTGCCCACGGCGCTGACGAAGGCGCGGATGTTCTCGGCCAGCTGCTTTTCGTCGAACGACACCTTGCCGACACCGGCGTGGATGACACCGGCCTTTTCGACCTTGAACTGGACCTGACCGCCCTTGGCATCCTTAACAGCCTGCGCCACATCCATGGTGACGGTGCCGACCTTGGGGTTCGGCATCAGGTTGCGCGGGCCCAGCACCTTGCCCAGACGGCCGACGATCGGCATCATGTCGGGTGTGGCGATGCAGCGGTCGAATTCGATCGTCCCGCCCTGAACGGTTTCCATCAGATCCTCTGCGCCGACCACGTCGGCACCCGCCTCTTTGGCCTCTTCGGCCTTGGGACCACGGGCAAAGACTGCGACGCGCACGGTTTTTCCGGTGCCGTTGGGCAGACCGACAACGCCGCGCACCATCTGGTCGGCGTGGCGCGGGTTGACCCCGAGGTTCATCGCGATCTCGACGGTTTCGTCGAACTTGGCCGAGGCATTCGCCTTGATCATGCCGACCGCTTCTTCGACCGTCAGGTTTTCCTTGCCGGCGAAGGCTTCGCGGGCGGCGGCTTTGCGTTTTCCGAGCTTTGCCATCTTACTTCACCTCGATGCCCATGGACTTCGCCGAGCCCAGAATGATCTGCATTGCCCCTTCGACGTCGTTGGCCGAAAGATCCTTCATCTTGGCTTCGGCGATCTCACGCACCTGCGCGACGGTCACGGTGGCGACGGTCTCGCGGCCGGGCGCTTCAGCGCCGCGCGGACGGTTGCGCTTGCCGACCGGCTTCAGACCGGCGGCCTTCTTAAGGTAATACGACGCCGGCGGCGTCTTGATGTCCATCGTGAAGGACTTGTCCTGATAATAGGTGATCACGGTCGGGCACGGCGCGCCGGGCTCCATTTCCTGCGTCTTGGCGTTGAACGCCTTGCAGAATTCCATGATGTTGATGCCGCGCTGACCCAGCGCGGGGCCCACGGGCGGGCTCGGGTTGGCTTTGCCTGCAGGGATCTGCAGCTTCATCTTGCCGGCAAGCTTCTTGGCCATCGGCTGTCTCCTTTACAACACCCTTCGGACGCGTCCTCGGGGCCGGTTATGTTGCGTGGTCAGGTCCGGACATCGCGATGCCCTCGCCTCCCACGTTGGGGCCGCCCTTCGGCGACTGCGCGCGCGATACTAGGGTTGCCGGGGTTTTGCAAGGGCCTTGCCGCGGCCGGCGGCCTCTTGCGGGATCACTCGGCCGCGGCGACGGCGGCCGGCGGGGGCGCGTCCCGCGCCATTTCCTCAAAGATCCAGTCGCGGAAGGCCCGGATCATGGGATCGGCGGCACGCGCACCGGGATAGGCCAGCGAATAGATCGTGACGGGCATCGTCACCGTATCGAACAGCCGGACCAGACGTCCCGACGCCAGTGTGCCGCGCACCATCATGTCATAGGCAAGCGCCACGCCCTGCCCTTGCTCGGCCGCGGTCGTCGCCAGTTCGCAATTGGGAAAGACCGGGCCGCGCCGGCCTGACGGCGGCGCGACCCCGGCGCTCTCGAACCATTCGCCCCAGGCGTCGAGCACCTCGTCATGCATCAGCCGCTGGCGCAGCAGATCCTCGGGGGCCTGCACATTTTCGCGGTCGCGCAGTTCGGGGCTGATCACGGGATAGCGCATCGAGGTCATGAAGGGTTCGGTCACCACGCCGGGCACGGGATCGTCGGCCCACTGGATCACGAGATCGCTGTCGTTCGCGGCGAAATCGGTCGACGGCGCGCCCTGCGACACGCGCAGGCGCACCCGGTCGCCGAAACTCAGCCGGTCCAGACGCGGCACCAGCCAGCGCGCGGCAAAGCCCGGCGTGCAGAGCACCCGGAACGGGCGCTCGCCCGCCTCGCGCACCGCGCGGGTCGAGTCGTCGAAGGCATCCAGCAGCCCGGTCAGCTTGCCCGCATAGCCGCGCCCGGTCAGCGTCAGGTCGATCGCGTTGCCCTGACGTTCAAAGAGTTTGGTGTCGAGATACTCTTCCAGCGCGCGGATCTGGTGGCTGATGGCGGAGGGCGACAGGCACAGCTCATCCGCGGCCTGCTTGAAACTGAGATGGCGCGCGGCGGCCTCGAAGGCGCGCACCGCGGCGAAAGGAGGGAGTTTGCGCCCCATGGGTGAATTCCTTTCATCGGCGCATGAATTTTGACCTTTTGCGGCAGCCGTCCCCGAACCGTAACATTTTCTCATCAAATCTCAAAACGCAGCGAGGCCGACATGAGCCCTCTTCACCGCTTCGGCGCACCGGTGGCGTGCGCCCTGATGACACTTGCCCAGACCCTGACCCCGGCCAATGCGGCCGAAAGCGACCCGCTGGCCTGGCGCGAGGCAGGCACGCTTCCCGCCCTCGTGGCGCATCTCGAGGATTGGCTGGACGCCAACACCGACCTGCCGCGCCGCGACAGCGCGCCCGACATCGCCCTGATCGGCGCGGCCCGCGCGGCGTCTATGCACACATCGCGGCACGCCTCTCAGGAAGGCCATGCGCGCGGGCTCTATGATGAAGAGGCCGGGGCGATCTACCTCGTGCGCCCGTGGGACGCCCGCAACCCCTACGATGTCAGCGTTCTGCTGCACGAACTGGCGCATCATCGGCAGGCGGAGGCAGGCCATTGGTACTGCCCCGGCGCGCAGGAGCTGCCCGCCTACCGGCTGCAGGACGAATGGCTGGGCGCGCTCGGGCTTGCGGCGGATGTCAACTGGGTCGCCGTGGTGCTCGAGGCCGGTTGCACCCCCCGCGACATCCACCCGGACTGATCGCGGGGCCCGATCCGGGCCCGCGACCCGCGTTCCGACCTTGCGGCCGACATCTCTGGGGCAGGCACGCGCGCCAGGCGGGGCGCCCGCACCCCACCCGGCCAGGGCCTGTCATTTCCCGGTCGCTCGCGCCGTGAACGTCTCCAACGCATCCTGCATCGCCAATACCGCCGGATGATCCGCGGTCAGACCGTGGGACGGCGCGATGGCGGTCGGATCCTCGTAGGTCGCCCAGGCCTGTCCGCTGGCATCTTCGAAGAAGAGAATCCGCAGCGGCAGAAAGAGCGCCATGGTCTGGCTGTCCTGCATCGCGCCGGCCCCGATCCTGGGACTGCCGAAGATGACGACAGTCGTCGGGCGCAGGCTCTTGCCGACCGATGCAGAGCCTTTCGCAAAGTCCACCGTGGTGAAGACCCTTGCGCCCGATTGCGTGACGGCCTGCGTCAGGCGTTCGACCGATTGCGCGACGCTGGCATCGCTTGCGACATTGATCCGTTCCGCCATGGCGCTTCCTGCGGTTGCAAAGACGAGAAGTGCTAGTGCTGTCAATGTTTTCATGATTGTCTCCTGATTGCGGTTGCCCCGATCCTCGCCGGGACACGAACAGCAATAGGCAACCGGGCCGTCCAGATCTGGAGGGTTTTTGGAGGATTTGGATATTGGACCCGAAAACCTCTCAGGTCTGGAGCTTCGGGCCCTTCTCCCTGGATGAGCGCGTATTTGAGCTGCGCCGGAACGGCCGCCCCGTCGCGATCGAACCGCAGAGCCTGCGGGTGCTGCTCTTTCTGATCCGCGAACGTGTCCGCGTGGTCGCCAAGGACGATCTGATCGACGCGATCTGGCAGGGGCGCGCGGTCAGCGACTGGGCGATCTCAGGCGCCATCAAGGCCGTGCGCGTGGCCCTCGGCGACACGCAAAAGGAAAAGACGCTGGTCAAGACCGTTCACGGTCAGGGCTACCGTTTCATCGGCGAGGCGATCGCCAGATCGCCCGCGCACGCCCTGGCCCCCAAGCCCACGGTGCTCGTGCGGGTGTTTCGCACCGACGGTCCGGATGCCCAGCACGATTATCTGGCGGAAGGGCTGACCGAAGACCTCATCCACGGACTCTACGGGAACTCGGGTCTCAACGTTCTGTCTTACAACACCGCCCGCGCGCTTGGGGCGGACATGCCAGCGCCCATCTACAACGTGACGCATATCGTCGAGGGCAGCCTGCGCCAGGCCGGAATCAAGACGCGCATAACGATCAACCTGCTGGAGGCGGCGACCGGGCGACAGACATGGGCCGAGCGATTCGATCTGACCCCGGCAAGCCTCATGGCCGGGCACGATCTGATCCGGGACCGGCTCGAGGCCGTTCTGCTGCCGCAACAGCGCCCGCCGGAACGCCAGGGGCGCGGGACGCTCCGCTCAGAGGCCTACGACGTCTACCAGAAAGGGCGCTATGCCTATTTCCGCTACGAACCGCAGGCCTTCATCGAGGCCCTGGCCCATTTCACCGAGGCCACACGGCTGGATCCCGGTTTCGCCAATGCCTATGCCCAGCAGGCCTATTGCCGGACGACGCTGCACGTCTTCGGCCTGCCCGGCAGCGACGCCTCCCTTGATCCGGCCGAGGCGCTCGCCCGCCGGGCCATCGCCTGCGACGAAGGCGCAGCGCCCGGATATGCCCGGCTTGGCTGGGTTCTGGGGTATCGCGGCCGCCCGCACGAGACGGTCGAGGCGTTTGAGGCCGCGCTGCTGCGCGACCCGGACAGCCCCGAGGTCTATCTCGCCTTCGGAGAGACGATGAACCGCCTCGCCCGGCCTGAAGAGGCTGGCACGCTGCTCGATACGGTGTTCTCGAAGGACAGTTATTTCCCGCCAAGCTGGGAATTTCCGCAAGGCCATCGACACCTGTTGCTGGGGAACCACGACCGCGCGATTCGGCATTTCCGGTCGGTTCTGGCCCGTGTGGACCGATTCATGCCAGCGCGCGTGCAGCTGCTGCGCGCGCTTTGGGAAACCGGCGACAGCGAAGGCGCGGCGCAGCTCTTGGCCGAGACGCGGGCGCTGGCGCCGAAATTCAGCCTCGCCCACGCGCAGCGCATGTTCCCTTATCCGGTCGCATCAGAACGTCAGGCACTGGCCCAGGCGCTTGGCGGCGCGGGATTGCAATAGCGACAGGCATCCTGCCGCCAGACCCTATCGGGTCCGTAAAATCAGCCTTGCTTGGTGACCTGGGTGAATTCCAGTTCGACCGGGGTTTCGCGGCCGAAGATCGACACCGAAACGCGCAGGCGCTGGTTTTCCTCGTCCACGCCCTCGACCATGCCGTCGAAATCCTCGAACGGGCCGTCGTTGACCTTGACCTTCTCGCCGATCTCGAAATGGATCAGCGTGCGCGGTGCTTCCTCGCCTTCCTGGACGCGGCCCAGGATACCCTGCACCTCGGCGTCGCGCATCGGCATCGGGCGGCCCTGCGGCCCCAGAAACCCGGTGACCCGGTTGATCGAGTTGATCAGGTGATAGCCCTGATCAGACATCTCCATATGCACCAACACATAACCGGGCATGAAGCGCCGCTCGGTCGTCACCTTCTTGCCGCGGCGGATCTCGATCACCTCTTCGGTGGGCACCAGGACCTCGTCGATCTGATCCTCAAGGCCCTGTTCCGTCACCGCCGTCCGGATCTGCTCGGCGATCTTCTTTTCGAAGTTCGACAGAACGCTGACCGAATACCACCGCTTCGCCATCTGGCCACAACCCTTGTTTCTGCGCCGGTCCGCCCCGGCCTATTTCCCTGACCCTGTTCCGGGTCCCCCGAATAAAAAACCGGCGTGCAACTCGAATCATTGCACGCCTGTCCGGGGATTGGCGGGTGATTACCCCCCCGCCCTTATGATTTCAAGAGGCGCGTCGGTTTTCACCGCCGCCCTTCGGGTCAGCCGAAAAGGTTCAGCACGCCCTGCAGACCGCTGCGGATGATGACATCCACCAGCGCAAAGAAAATGCCCGTCAGCGTGGCCATGATGAACACCATGATCGTGGTCAGAACCACCTCGCGGCGCGTCGGCCACACCACCTTGGACACCTCGGCGCGCACCTGCTGAACGAACTGAAGGGGGTTTGTCTTGGCCATGATGTCTCTCTGCCTGTCGCGTTGAGGGGCAGATACGGGGAACCGCCCCTCAATTCAAGACCGCATTATACGTAGGGCCCTCTTGGGCCGGCCCGACCGCCGCCCTGCAACAGGAACGAAAGAACCGCGCGAAACGTGCCTGACCGGCGCTTTGTTCCAAACCCAACCTCACATTAACGTGCAGAAAAAATTGGGGTTTTTCCAGGAACGATGCCGCAGGGGGCCGTGTTGTCGGATCAGCAGCGCAACGGCCCCACGCCGGATGCGCGAGATCGAAAAAACCGAAAGGAGTGACGTTATGAAACGCTTTCTGACCGCAACCGCCCTGACCTCGCTGATCGCAACCGGCGCCCATGCGCTGACGGCGAACGAAGAGGCGACCATCGAACGCTTCCTGCCGCAGGTCGACGCCACGACGCTCGACCGCACCGAAGTGCTGACCCTGATGAACATCGCCAACGGCGGCGGCACGGTGTCCGAGAAGACCGGCAAGATGCGCTCGGTCGTTCTGAACGGCGGCAGGGTCGACTTCGACCTCAGCACCGCGCAGATGGACGACATCGCGCGCCTGGTGCCCGAGCTTGACATCACGGCCCTGAGCGACGCCGAAAAGGCGCAGGCCGCGGCCATCGTGACCAGCGCCGACAGCCAGAGCGACGCCATCGCCAAGCTGCGCGCCTTCGCCAACGGCGACCGGATGGTGATGACGGGCGGGCTGACCGAGGCAGAGGTTCTTACCCTGCAGCAATACGCGCCCGGCCTCGATGTCGCAGCGCTGAGCGACGAGGACATCTTCCGCCTCAAGACCGCCATCGGCAGCGAGAACGTGTCCGAGATCGAAAGCGTCGTAGCCGGCATCACCGGCTGACGCCGCGACACGGCGTTGTTGCAGAACTAGGGCTTGAGGCGTGATTGCCCCTTTCCCCGCTGAGATCATGCCACGCGGATGATCT
>NZ_JAWHTD010000049.1:0-25832 GCF_032586235.1 Aestuariicoccus sp. MJ-SS9 | reverse complement strand
CCGCCCCGGCTGCCCCCGCCCCCCGGCGGGCGGCGGGCCCCCGCGCCCGCCCCCCCCCGCCCCCGGGGCCCCCCCCCCCCCCCCGCCGCCCCCCCGCCCCCCTCCGCCGGGGGGCGTTGCCCCCCGGACCCCCCAGGATATTTTTGGATCAATGAAGATGGGGGAGACGGCGCGGGATGGCGGTGTGTCCCTTTGGCGCTTTTGTCCCCGGGTTGGCTGCGCTAAGCCTTTTGCCATGGATTTGAGTGTCACCGATCTGGCCGTCGCGCGCGGCGGTTTGCCCGTGCTGGAGGGGCTGAGCTTTGCCGTGGCGCCGGGGCAGGCGCTGGTGCTGCGCGGGCCGAACGGGTCGGGCAAGACGACGCTCTTGCGCACTCTGGCGGGGCTGCAGCCGCCGCTTGCGGGCCGGATCGAGGGGGCCGACGACCGCATCGCCTATGCCGCCCATGCGGACGGGCTGAAGGCGATGCAAACGGTTTCGGAAAACCTGACGTTCTGGGCCCGCGTCTTTGGCACGAGCGATATCGGCGCGGCGCTGGAGGCGTTCGATCTGACCGGGCTCACGGACCGGCTGGCGGGCACGCTGAGCGCGGGGCAGAAGCGGCGGCTGGGGCTGGCGCGGCTGATGGTGACGGGGCGCGATATCTGGGTGCTGGACGAGCCGACGGTGTCGCTGGATGCGGCGTCGGTTGCGCTTTTTGCCGATGCGGTGCGGCGGCATCTGGGGCAGGGGGGGGCTGCGATCCTGGCCACGCATATCGACCTGGGCCTGCGGGACGCCGAGGTGCTGGACGTCACCCCCTACCGCGCCAAGCCGGAGACCGCCGGCATAGACGAGGCCTTCCTGTGATCGCGCTGTTGCTGAGGGATCTGCGGCTGGCGGTGCGGGCCGGGGGCGGCTTTGGCCTGGGCCTTGCGTTCTTTCTGATCGTCACGGTGCTGGTGCCCTTCGGGGTCGGGCCGGAGACCGGTCTGCTGGCGCGGATCGCGCCGGGGATCCTGTGGATCGGGGCGCTTTTGGCCTGCCTTTTGTCGCTCGACCGGATACTCGCGCTCGACTGGGAGGACGGATCGCTGGACCTGCTGGCCACAGCGCCGCTGCCGATGGAGGGCATCGTCACCATCAAGGCCTGCGCGCACTGGATCACCACGGGGCTGCCGCTGGTGCTGGCCGCGCCGGTGCTGGGGGTGCTGCTGAGCCTGCCGGCCGAGGGCTATGGCTGGCTGCTGCTGTCGCTTTTCATCGGCACGCCAGCGCTGTCGGTGATCGGCACATTTGGCGCGGCGCTGACCGTGGGGCTGAAACGCGGCGGGCTCTTGCTGTCGCTGCTGGTGCTGCCGCTTTACGTGCCGACGCTGATCTTCGGGGCCGAGGTGGCGCGGCGCGGGGCCGAGGGGCTGAGCGTGCAGACGCCGCTGTTGATGCTGGCGGGGATCAGCTTTGGCGCGCTGGCGCTCTTGCCCTTTGCAAGTGCGGCGGTGCTGCGGATCAATCTGCGATAGGGTGGCATTGCAGCTGTCGCGAAATTGAAGTGTAAAGGGCCGAAACGCAGGATAGATCACCACCATGTCGCTTTGGGAATACGCCAACCCGGTCAAGTTCATCCGCACCACCGACCGCCTGCTGCCGTGGCTGGCCGGGCTTTCGGTCGTGTGTCTCGTGGTCGGTCTGGTCTGGGGGTTCTTTTTCACGCCCGACGATTACCGGCAGGGATCGACCGTCAAGATCATCTATCTGCATGTGCCCTCGGCGCTGATGGCGATCAACGCCTGGCTGATGATGCTGGTCGCCTCGCTGATCTGGATCGTGCGTCGGCACCATGTCAGCGCGCTGGCGGCGCGCGCCGCAGCCCCGGTGGGCGCGGTGATGACGGTGATCGCGCTGGCCACCGGTGCGCTCTGGGGTCAGCCGATGTGGGGCACCTGGTGGGCCTGGGACCCGCGGCTCACGTCGTTCCTGATCCTGTTCCTGTTCTACCTGGGCTATATCGCGCTCTGGTCGGCGATCGAGAATGACGACACGGCGGCGGATCTGACCTCGATCCTGTGCCTTGTGGGGTCGGTCTTTGCGCTGCTGAGCCGCTATGCGGTGAACTTCTGGAACCAGGGGCTGCATCAGGGCGCGTCGCTGAGCCTGGACAAGGAAGAGAACGTGGCGGACGTCTTTTACCACCCGCTGCTGGTCAGCATCGCGGGCTTTGTGCTGCTTTTCCTGGCACTGGTGTTCCTGCGTACGCAAACCGAAATCCGGGCCCGCCGCGCGCGCGCCCTGTTGGCGCGGGAGCGGATGGCATGATGCCCGATCTGGGGAAATACGCGGATGCGGTGCTGGGGTCGTATGCGGTGTCCATTGCGCTGATCGTGCTGCTGGTGGCGGTGAGCGTCTGGCGCGCGCGCCGCGTCCGCGCCGAGCTGGCCCGTATCGAGGAACGGATCAAGAAGCATGGCTAAGATCTCGCCGTTGATGTTCCTGCCGCCGGTGATCTTTGCCGGGTTCGCGATCATGGCCTATGTCGGCATGTTCCGCGACGATCCGCAGGGGCTGCCATCGACCCGGGTGGGCCAGCCCGCGCCGCCGATCACCGATCAGGCACTGCCCGGTTACGAGCCGGTCACGCCCGAGATGTTGCGCTCTGGCGAGGTGACGCTGGTCAATTTCTGGGCCAGCTGGTGTCCGCCCTGCCGCGCCGAACATCCCAAGCTGCTGGAGATGGCGGGCGAGGGGATGCGCATCGTCGGGGTGAATTTCAAGGACAAGCAGGGCACGGCGCTGAAATACCTCGAAGAGGACGGCAACCCGTTCCTGGCGGTGCCGTTCGATCCGCAGGGGCGCACGGCGATCGAATGGGGCGTCACCGCACCGCCCGAGACCTTTATCGTGGATGGCGAGGGGACGGTGCTTTTCCGTTTCGCGGGACCCTTGGTGGGGTCGGATTACGAACAGCGCTTCGTTCCGGCGCTGGAGGCGGCGTTGAACTGAGGCGGTGAACGGCCTCGTTCCGCACGAGGCCGTCCCTAGCGCTTTTCCGCGCCGGGCGTCCAGGCCTTAGGTGCCCTGCACCTTGAACGAACCGATTTCGTTGTTGTCGCCCGAACCGGTCCAGTCGGTGAAGGTGGGATAGCAGCCATCCTGCGCCGGGCCGCCGGAATCCGAAACCGTCCAGGATTTGCCGCTATAGTTGACATGTTCGTAAAGAACCCAGGTGCCAGAGATCACGATGATCGAGGAAATGTCGTTGTTCAGGCCGGTGCCTTTGAGCGATTCGACATTGTCCTCTGCCACCATGGTGTCGGAGCCTTCGTAGTTCTGCTTATCGAAAACGATGATCTTGGACATTTTTATTCTCATATTTGGGGGTGCCCGACGGGCCAATCCGATCAACGTAAGAAGGTTGCGTGATTCTCGCAAATGGTGAGTGAAAATTTCGTAAATCTCCTTTTGGCAGATTTCCTGGTCGGGCCGGTGGGCGGAACGCAAACGGCCAGCCTCTTTCGAGGCTGGCCGTGTCTGGAAACCGCGCCTGAGGCGCGTCTTCCGCGTAGCGTCGCCGCTGCTCAGGCGGCGGCGAG
The DNA here is from genome assembly GCF_032586235.1 of Aestuariicoccus sp. MJ-SS9. NCBI lineage: Bacteria > Pseudomonadati > Pseudomonadota > Alphaproteobacteria > Rhodobacterales > Paracoccaceae > Aestuariicoccus > Aestuariicoccus sp. MJ-SS9. The sequence continues at coordinate 22,262 of NZ_JAWHTD010000049.1, read as the reverse complement.
GTTGCGCAGCACGTAATGCAGCACGCCGCCGTGTTCGATGTATTCGATCTCGATCGCGGTATCGATCCGGCACTTGAGGTCGATTTCCTTGGTCGAACCGTCGGCCATGGTGATGGTGCACTTGACGACCTCCTGCGGCTTGATCGTGTCGAGCCCGTGGATGTCGACCGTTTCGTCCCCGGTCAGGCCCAGCGACTTGCGGGTGTCGCCGCCGGTGAATTCGAACGGGATCACGCCCATGCCCACCAGGTTCGAGCGGTGGATACGTTCGAACGACTCGGCGACCACTGCCTTGACGCCCAGCAGGGCCGTGCCCTTGGCCGCCCAGTCGCGGCTGGAGCCCGCGCCGTATTGCTCGCCGCCGAAGATCACCAGCGGGATGCCCTGGTCCTGATAGGCCATGGCCGCTTCGAAGATCGAGGTCTGCTGGCCGTCGGGGCCCTTGGTATAGCCGCCTTCGACGCCGTCCAGCATCTCGTTCTTGATGCGGATGTTGGCGAAGGTGCCGCGCATCATCACCTCGTGGTTGCCGCGGCGGCTGCCGTAGGAGTTGAACTCGCGCGCCGGAACCTGGCGTTCGACCAGGTACTGGCCCGCGGGCGTGCTGTCCTTGAAGGACCCGGCCGGGCTGATGTGGTCGGTGGTGATCATGTCGCCCAAAAGCGCCAGCACACGCGCGCCCTCGATATTGCTGATCGTGCCCGGATCCTTCGACATGTTCTGGAAATAGGGCGGGTTCTGCACATAGGTCGAGGTCGGCGGCCAGTCGTAGGTCCCGGCGTCGGTGGTTTCCACGCCCTGCCACTTGTCGTCGCCCTTGAAGACGTCGGCGTATTTCGACTGGAACGCCTCGCGCGTGACGGTCTCTTCGACCAGTTCGGCGACCTCCTTGGTGGTCGGCCAGATGTCTTTGAGATAGACGTTGTTGCCGTCCTTGTCCTGACCGATGGGATCGGTGGTCAGGTCGACGTTCATGTCGCCGGCCAGCGCATAGGCCACCACCAGCGGCGGCGAGGCCAGGTAGTTGGCGCGCACGTCCGGGCTGATCCGGCCTTCGAAGTTGCGGTTGCCCGACAGCACGCTGGTCGCGACCAGATCGCCCTCGGCGATGGCCTCGGACAGCTCTTTCTGGATCGGGCCGGAGTTGCCGATACAGGTGGTGCAGCCATAGCCCACGAGGTTGAAGCCGATGGCGTCCAGATCCTCTTGCAGGCCCGCGGCCTCGAGATAGGCGGACACGACCTGCGACCCCGGTGCGAGCGAGGTCTTGACCCAGGGCTTGCGGTTCAGACCCAGCGCGCGCGCCTTGCGCGCCACCAGCCCTGCGCCGATCATCACATAGGGGTTCGAGGTGTTGGTGCAGGACGTGATCGAGGCGATCACGACAGAGCCGTCGCGCAGCTCGTAATCCTCGCCCTTGACCTTGACCGATTTGCGCGGGTCGATCAGCGCGTCCGGGGCCGGGCCTTCGGCGGCCATGTCGTTGGCCGCAGCGCCTTCGTCCTCGCCGCGGTACTCGGCCACCACGTCAAAGAAGGCGCGCGAGGCCTTGTCGAGCGTGGTGTAATCCTGCGGACGCTTGGGGCCCGAGATGGCGGGCACGATGGTGCCCATGTCGAGCTCGAGCGTGTCGGTGTAGACCGGATCGTAATCCGGCGTGCGCCACATGCCGTTTTCCTTGGCATAGGCCTCGACCAGGGCGATGCGGGCCTTGTCGCGGCCGGTGTTGGTGAGATAGCGCAGGGTTTCGTCGTCGATCGGGAAGAAGCCGCAGGTCGCGCCGTATTCGGGGGCCATGTTGGCGATGGTCGCGCGGTCGGCCAGCGGCAGGTGATCGAGACCGGGGCCGTAGAATTCGACGAACTTGCCCACGACGCCCTTGGCGCGCAGCATCTCGACCACCTTCAGCACAAGGTCGGTGCCGGTGGTGCCTTCCATCATCGCGCCGGTCAGCTTGAAGCCGACGACCTCGGGGATCAGCATCGAAATGGGCTGACCCAGCATCGCGGCCTCGGCCTCGATGCCGCCCACGCCCCAGCCCAGAACGGCCGCGCCGTTGACCATGGTGGTGTGGCTGTCGGTGCCCACCAGCGTGTCGGGGTAGGCGACTTCTTCGCCGTTCTGGTCGGTGTCGGTCCAGACGGTCTGGGCGAGGTATTCCAGGTTCACCTGATGGCAGATGCCGGTGCCCGGCGGCACCACGCGGAAGTTGTTGAACGCCTTCTGACCCCACTTGAGGAAGGTGTAGCGCTCCATGTTGCGCTCATACTCGCGGTCGACGTTCATCTGGAAGGCGCGCGGGTTGCCGAATTCGTCGATCATGACCGAGTGGTCGATGACCAGATCGACCGGGTTCAGCGGGTTGATCTTTTGCGGGTCGCCGCCCAGGGCGGTGATGCCGTCGCGCATGGCGGCAAGATCGACCACCGCGGGAACGCCGGTGAAATCCTGCATCAGCACGCGGGCCGGGCGATACGCGAGTTCACGGTTGGCCTTGCCGCCGTTGGCGGCCCATTCCGAAAACGCCTTGATGTCGTCGGTGGTGACGGTCTTGCCATCCTCGAAGCGCAGCATGTTCTCAAGCACGACCTTCAGCGCCGCGGGCAGTTTCGAGAAGTCGCCCAGACCGGCGGCCTCGGCGGCGGGAATCGAGTAATAGGCGACAGACTGGCCGCCGACGGTGATCGTCTTGCGGGTTTTGGATGTATCGTGACCGACAGTGATGGGCATCATGGCCTCCGTTGCAAAGAATGAATGGGGCAGGCTTTAACTGCTATCTGCCCCAACACCAGCCGCCGATCAAGGGGGGTGCGGCGATTTTGTATGCAATGGTACACAATAAACCGGTCGCGTCTTCGGTCAGAGCTTTACACGCAGCTCTCGCAAAACCTTGATTGGTTATTTCATTCGCGGTTGGATAGGTCTGTCGGGGTATATCGCAAGGGACAGGATCGCATGCGGCGACTTATCAGCCTGATCACGGGGACATGGATCGCGCTCGCGGGGGCCGCGCAGGCCGATCCCTCGCCCGTGGTGGTCGAGCTTTTCACGTCGCAGGGATGCTCGTCCTGCCCGTCGGCCGACCGGCTGCTGGCCGAGATGGCGGGGCGCGACGACATCATCCCGCTGGCGCTGCACATCGACTATTGGGATTACATCGGCTGGAAGGACGTCTTTGCCCGGCCCGAATTCACCGCGCGTCAGAAAGGGTATGCCAAGGCGGCGCAGCGCCGCTCGGTCTATACGCCGCAGATGGTGATCAACGGTCAGCACGATGTGGTGGGCAACCGCGCGATGGACGTGACCGACCTGATCCGCAAGCACGCCGCCCGGCCTTCGCCCGTTACGCTGACCATCCGCCGCGATGGCGACACTTTGCGGGTCGAGGCGGTGGCCGAGGCGCGCATCGGGTCCGCCGATATCCATGTCATCCGCTATCTGCCCTTGCAGAAGGTCGCGATCAAGCGTGGCGAGAACGCCGGCAAGACGCTGACCTATTCGCATATCGTGTCCGACTGGACCGTGCTGGGCGAATGGAACGGCGCCGGGCGTTATCGCGGTGCGATGGCGCTCAAGGGCGACGAGCCTGTCGTCGTGTTGGTGCAAGAGCGCCGTTACGGGCCGATTCTGGCGGCGGCGCGTCTGCGCTGAGGTCAGCCGTTCCTGGCCTGCCGCGCCGCCTGACGGGCGAGTTTCTGCGCCGCCTTCCAGCGGCGGTGAATCCAGAACCACTGATCCATATGCTCGCGCACCAGCGCCTCGAGCCCGTCGTTGACTGCCTGGGCCATGGTCTCGGGGTCGGAATGCGGGATCGGCGCCTGCACGACGATCTCGAAATCCAGTCCGTTGTCCTTGCGCACCGCATAGACCGGGATCAGCTCGGCGTTGAATTTCAGCGCCAGCTCGGCGGTGACGGTCGAGGTGCTGACCGGCTTGCCGAAATAGCTGAGCCTGGGCCGTCCCGGCGCGTGCAGATCGGTCAGGATGCCCAGCACGCCGCCGGATTTGACGTGGCGCACCATCTCGATCATGCCGCGCTTGCCCTGTTCGAACATCGGCGTACCGATGGCCGAGATCGCCTTGACGTAATGATCGTTGAAATAGGGGTTCGACATGGCGCGGTAGAGCGCGCCCATGTTGTGCCCCCGCGCGATCAGCGCCGCGCGCGCGGCGTCGTAATTGCCGAAATGCCCGGTGTTGAGGATCACCGGGCGGCCCTCTTGACGGGCGCGCTCCAGCGCCTCGAGCCCGGGGCCGGTGAAGGTCGCGTTGCGGGCGCGCACGACGAAATCGGCGCCGGAATAGATCTCGATCAACGTGCGGCCGAAATTGTCGGGCACCGCGCGGCAGAGCCTGTCGACCTCGGCGCGGGGCAGGTCGGGCAACACCAGCGCCAGGTTTTCCCGGATGCGTTTGGGCCACCCCGCCAATGGCCCGGCCACATGCGCGGCCAGCCAGCCCATCAGCGGCACCCGCACGCGGTATGGCAACAGCAGCGCCAGCCCGATCAGGCCGCGCAGGGTCCGGTCGGTCAGCCAGTTGCGCAGGGTGCCTTTCGGGGCGGCGGTTTCGGGCGGTGTGCGGGCCAAAGAGGCACCTCGGCGGGTTGAAGACCGCCCTGACATAAACCGGCGCGGGCAGACCGACAAGCGCGCCCCGGCGCGCGGCCGTCAGCGTGCGGGTTTATTCATCCTCGTCCTCCTCGGGGCGGACCAGCTCGATCTCGCCCATATCGACCAGGTTGCGGATCGCCGAGACGATCTCGTTCATCGCGGCCTCGCCCTGCTTGCGCCTGACCTTGCCAAGGTCCGTCGCCTCTTCGCGCAGGGTGGCGGCCAGACGTTTGGACATATTGTCGAGGATGAAGGCGACGCTGGCGCGGTCCTCGTCGCCCTCGGCGGCGGCGATCGCGGTGGCGAGCACATCGGCATCCACGTCGCGGGTGATCTTGGGCACGTCGAGGGGTTTCAGCCGGTGCGGGATGTTGGCGAAGGTAAAGATGGCGCGGCGGACCGCCTCGGCAAAATCGTGATCGGTCTCTTGCAGCCCGTCCAGCACATCGTCGCGTACCGAGGCGAGGGAATAGTTCAGGATCGCGCCCACCCGCTGATCCGGCTTGACCGAAAAGGCCCGGTCGCGTTCGGCGTCGAGCTGGCTGGCCAGGCTGAGCCCGATGCGGTCCACCGCGTCGGGTGTCACCCCAGAGGTCATCGAGACCGCATAGGTGATGCGCTGGGCGCGGTCGCCGGGCAGGCGGCCCAGCACCGCCGCGGCCTTGTCCACCTGGATCTTCGACAGCAGAACGGCGGCGATTTCGGTGCTTTCGGATTGCACCAGCTGCAACAGCCGGTCCACGTCGAGCGTGTTGATCCGCTCCCACGGGTCGCCGGACTGGCGCACCCCGGCCTCCTTGCGCAGGCGCATGGCTGTGCGGGGGCTGATCTTGCCCTCGAGCGCGTCGAGCGCGCCGGCCATGTCGCCGGGAAGCGCCATGCCGACCGATTCCAGCTCGTCGGCGAATTCGCGCACCACCTCCTCGAGCGTGGTGCGGTCGACATAACGCATGGTGCCCAGCTGCTGGGTCAGATGCGCCTGCAGATCCTCGGGCAGCGCGGCAAGCGGGACATCCGCGCCTTCGTTCAGCAGGAACTGCACCACGATCGCGGCCTTGGCGCGGCGGCTGAGGGGGCCATGACCGCCAGCGCCGGGCGAGGGCAGGGCGGCCACGGGGCTGTTGAACGTCATTGGCGAAGGCTCCGTCGCTGTGCCATCATTGGCTAACGCCGCGCGGTTAACAAAGCCTGAGCGCGTGACGGGAAACCGCGGCCTCCATGCGAAAAGAAAAGGCGGCCCGAGGGCCGCCAGGAACATGAGGGTCGTCTTTTATCCGGTGTCAGCCGCTGACCACCTTGCAGCTGTTGCTGGCGGCGTCATAGATCGTGCCGTCGGCACAGGTCATGGCCTGCTGCGAATGCCCCGAGCACGAGGCAAAGGCGGCGAAGGTCGGTGCCACGACAAGGGCGGCGGCGGTCACAAGGGTCTTGATCGTCATTGCGCGTCCTCCGATTGCATTTTGCGAAGGTAGCACGAAACCCGATTGCGTCAAAACGCGAAACGATGTTCGCGCCGGGAGCGCCCGCCGCCTGCCCGTTTATCGGGCAAGGCCCGGCTTAGTCCTCGCCGAACACCCGCGCAAAGATCGTGTCCACATGCTTGGTGTGATAGCCCAGATCGAATTTCTCGTTGATCTCGTCCTCGCTGAGCGCCGCGCGGACCTCTTCGTCGGCCAGCAGCTCTTCGCGGAAATCGGTGCGGTTGTCCCAGACCTTCATCGCGTTGCGCTGCACCAGGCGGTAGGCGTCCTCGCGGTTGACACCGGCCTGGGTGAGCGCCAGAAGCACCCTCTGCGACATCACCAGGCCCGGGAATTTGTTCATGTTTTCCAGCATGTTCTCGGGATATACCAGCAGCTTGTCGATGACCCCGGTCAGCCGATGCAGGGCGAAATCCAGCGTCACGGTGGCGTCGGGGCCGATCATCCGCTCGACCGAGCTGTGCGAGATGTCGCGCTCGTGCCAGAGTGCGACGTTCTCCATCGCCGGGATCACCGCCATGCGCACCAGACGGGCGAGGCCGGTCAGGTTCTCGGTCAGCACCGGGTTCTTCTTGTGCGGCATGGCCGAAGAGCCTTTTTGCCCCATCGAGAAGAACTCCGCCGCCTCCAGCACCTCGGTGCGCTGCATGTGACGGATTTCGATCGCGATGTTCTCGATGCTGCTGGCGATCACGCCAAGCGTGGCGAAGAACGCCGCATGCCGGTCGCGGGGGATCACCTGGGTGCTGATCGGCTCGGGCACCAGGCCCATCTTTTCGCAGACATGTTCCTCGACCGCCGGGTCGATATTGGCGAAAGTGCCGACCGCGCCGCTGATGGCGCCGGTGGCGATTTCGGCCCGCGCGTCACGCATCCGGCTGAGGTTGCGGTCCATTTCGGCGTAGAAGCGCGCAAAGGTCAGGCCCATGGTGGTCGGCTCGGCGTGGATGCCGTGGCTGCGGCCGATGCGGATGGTGTCCTTATGCTCGAACGCGCGGCGTTTGAGGGCGGCCAGCAGGGCCTCGATATCGGCGATCAGGATGTCGGCGGCGCGCACAAGCTGCACGTTCAACGTGGTGTCCAGCACGTCCGAGCTGGTCATGCCCTGATGCACGAAACGCGCCTCGTCGTTGCCGATGATCTCGGCCAGGTGGGTCAGAAAGGCGATGACGTCGTGCTTGGTCACGGCCTCGATCTCGTCGATGCGGGCGACGTCGAACTCGACATCCCTGGCCTTCCAGACGGCCTCGGCGTTTTCGCGCGGGATCACGCCCAGATCGGCCTGCGCGTCGCAGGCATGGGCCTCGATCTCGTACCAGATGCGGAACTTGGTCTCGGGCGACCAGATCTTGACCATGTCGGGGCGGGAATAGCGCGGGATCATCGTGCGGGCCTCTGTCTGAGCTGCGGTTGGCCGCGTCTTACTGCGCAAGTCCCCGGCTCACAAGGCGCAGAGACCGCGACGAATAGGTGCAAATTCCCCAACTCTGCCCATTGCCCGCCATGTTTCGGCCCGATTGTTTCTAAAAGGTAAACAGTAACGAGGCCGTCATAACCGAGGGAAAAACCATGACAGACGCGTCCATGAACCAGGGGGCCCAGGGGTCCATCGTCCAGCGCGATCACGCGACATGGACCGAAAAGCACAAACCCAACGTCGTAGCACTCATCGCCCATGCCGCGCGCCAAAGCGGCCGCGGTGCGTTTTCCGTCGGGCTCGAGGCCACCAAGCTTAAGCGCGGGCGGCAGAAGATCCAGTTCGAGGAATACATCAAGTTCGGGCTCTACGATCCGGCGCGGCACACGCAGGAAGAGCGGGACGAATTCATCACCTTCATGCTGCAGAACGCCTGCATCCAGGTCTGCAACGACACCTCGTGGTTCGCCGTCACCGAGGACAAGTGGATCAGCCAGTGCCTGCTGGAACGCGACGGCCTGCCGATCCCGAAAACCCGCGCCGTGGTCGACACGTCGGGCCGCGCCTATCACGGCACCGAGGCGCTGCACGGCCCCGAGGCCCTGCGCGACTTTCTCACCGGTTTCGACGCCTTCCCGCTCTTCGGCAAGCACAACCGCGGTCTGATGAGCGTCGGTGTCTTCTTGATCGAGGGGGCGGACGAGGAATTCGTCTATTTGCGTGAACATGGCGCCGTAACCTACCATAAATTCTTCGAAAACTTCATCGGCAAGGATGCGTTCCTGCTGCAGGAGGTGGTGCAGAACCATGCCTTCCTGCGCGAACAGACGTCAACGCTGGCCACCGTGCGCATGGTCAACATGCTGACCGACGAGGGGCTCTACGTGCCCGCCGCCGTGCTCAAACTGCCCAGCGACCGCAACATGGCCGACAATTTCTGGCGGCCCGGCAACCTGCTGTGCAACATCGACCCCGAAACGGGCGAGATCCTGACCATCGTCGGCACCGACGGGCCGGATCTGAAGCATCACGAGGCCCATCCCGAGACCGGCGCGTCTCTGATCGGCCAGCGCCTGCCGCATTGGGACGAACTGCTGCGCGTCAACGCGCGGGTCACGCAATTGCACACGCCGCTGCGCTACCAGTCCACCGACATGGCCATCACCGACGACGGCCCCGTCGTGGTCGAGGTGAACGCCGGTTCGTCCTTCACCCTGCCGCAATACGCCTCTGGCAAGGGTTTCATGACCCCCAAGGTGCGCGGGCTCTTCCGCAGTTGGGGATGCGATTTCATCTGGGAATAAGGCACGATTCCCCGAGGATGCGTCGCCCGCCGGGTTTCCCTCCCCGGCGGGCGATTGCCGTTGGCGCGCGGCTGGGCTAGCCATGGCCTGAGGGAGACGCGGATATGCCGTCATTCGCCGAATTTGCCGGGGCCTGGACCCTGTCGCGCCGGATCGAGGATCACCGGGCGGGGGCGACCGCGCGGTTCGAGGGCACAGCACGGCTCGACCCGGTCGAGGCGGGGCTGGCCTATTCCGAAGAAGGGCAGTTGCAGATGCCGGGCCAGCCGCCGATCCGGGCCGAGCGGCGTTACCTCTGGGTGAAGAACGGCGCGCAAGTTTCTGTATTCTTTGACGATGGGCGACCTTTCCACAGCTTTATCCCGGGCGACGACACCCCCGGGGCCGCGCATTGGTGCGACCCCGATCAATACGACGTCGCCTATGATTTCAGCGCTTGGCCCCACTGGACCGCGCGCTGGCGTGTCCATGGCCCGCGCAAGGATTACACCCTGACCAGTCACTACGCGCCAGCACCGTGAGCGCTAAACGCTTGCGGGGCTTGCCGCGATGCGGCACAACACTGGTCAAAGCTCTGGACGAAGGATGAACCGGGATGAGTCTGACACTGAACCGCAACGTGCTGGCCGAGGTCTTTGGCCCGGCAGAAGGCACCGCCCTGCGCCTCAAGCAGGCGGCGCTTGTGATCCTCGGCATCGCCGCGCTGGCCGTGGCCGCCAAGATCCGCATCCCGATGTGGCCGGTTCCGCTGACCATGGGCACCTTCGCGGTGCTGACCATCGGCGCGGCCTATGGCCCGCGACTGGGTCTGGCGACGATCCTGGGCTACCTGCTGGTCGGTGCGCTTGGGTTCGACGTCTTCGCCGGCTCGTCGGCCGAGGCGTATGGCCTGAGCTACATGATGGGCGGCACCGGCGGTTATCTGGTCGGCTATGTGCTGGCGACCGTGGCGCTGGGTGTTCTGGCCCGCGCGGGCTGGGACCGCACCGCGCCGAAGATGGCGGGTGCCATGCTGCTGGGCAACGCGCTGATCTACGTGCCTGGCCTGATCTGGCTGGGCATGCTCTATGGCTGGGACAAGCCGCTGCTGGCATGGGGCCTGACGCCGTTCCTGCTGGGCGACGCGATCAAGCTGGCGCTGGCCGCGCTGATCCTGCCCGCCGCATGGAAGCTGATCGGCCGCGCCCGCGGCTGACCGCCGGCACGGCTCTGGAAAACAAGCGAAAGCCGGGCCATGCGCCCGGCTTTTTCATGCGGATCGCACGGAAAGAGAGCCATGCAGCGCATTCTGACGGTCTTGTCGCTCGCGTTTGGGGCGGCGTTGCTGGGCTCTTACGGGGGCGCGCTGCACCCCCTGGGCGATTCGCTGGCGGTGTTCCGCGTACCGCTGGCGGTGTTTTTCGCGCTGCCGGTGATCTGGTCGGACTGGCCGCGCATTCTGCGCTGGACGCTGACGGGGCTCGCGTTCCTGGCGATGGCGCAGATCGTGGCCCCCCGGCTGGAGACCGAGGACCCGGTCGTGGCTGATCTGAGGCTCTACCAGCAGAACCTGCTTTTCAACCGGCAGAGCGACGCCGACTGGCTGCGCGCCGTGCGCGACAGCGGCGCCGACATGCTGACCCTGCAAGAGGTGTCGCGCCGCAACCGCGCTTTGCTGCAGGCGCTGCAGTCCGATTACCCGACCCAGCTTTTCTGCCCCTTCGCCGGGGTGGGTGGGGTGGCCGTGGCCACCCGCTTTCCGGCGGTGCCGGGGACGGAAATCTGCGCCGAGGGCGATGGCCTTGCAGCTTTGCAGGTGCAAACAGGGCAGGGGGCGGTCTGGCTGGTGTCTGTCCATCTCAACTGGCCGTGGCCCTTCGGGCAGGCCGATCAGATCGACCGCCTGCTGCCTTTGATCGAGCAACTGGACGGCCCGGTGATCCTGGCCGGCGATTTCAACGCGGTCGGCTGGTCGCACAGCGTGGCCCGCGTGGCACGGGCCAGCGGCACGCAGCGCGCGGGCCCACAGGGCGCGACCTTCGATCTGCCGCATATCGCCATGCCGGTCACCATCGACCACGTCCTGGCCGACCCGGGTTTTGCCGTTTCCACTCAGGTGATGCCGAAACTGGGGTCCGACCATCACGGCGTGCTGGCGCGGATCGCGGCGTTCTAGACCGCGGCGACGCTTGACCCCTCGCACCGCGCGGCGTTTAATAACCGCAATGCTTGAACGAGTGATTGGCCTGGCATGGAATGGTTGAACTGGCTCCAGGGCACACTGGGGTGGCAGGCGTACCTGGCGGCGGCCTTTTTCCTGATGACCTCGGCCGCGCTCAACCTGCTGTCGCGCGAGCGCAAGGACGACATCGCGCTGTGGCTGATGGGCGGTCATTCCGAGGAAAGCTGGTCAAAGACCTTTCTGTCGCTCTTCGACGCCCACTTCGGCGAAAATCACCTGAGCGGTAAATGCCTGTTCCGGTCCTGCATCGCCTCGGTTCTGGCGGTCAGCGGGATCTGGGGGCTGATGGCGATGACCGGCACGCTGGAGACGCGCTTTGCCAACGCCATGAGCATGACCGAGGCCATCGCAATCGGCGTCGCGGTCAATCTGGTGGCCGATTACCTGTCGCTGCTGGAGACGCGGTTCCTGTTGTCGCGCATGCCGCGGCTGCGCTCGGCTCCGGCGCAATGCCTTGTGTTGGCGGCCGATGCGGTGCTGACCGCGGCGATCATCCTGATCACCATCGAAATCGTGAAACACACCGGGCTCGTGCCCGAGAAAAACGCAAGCTGGGCGGCGATCGGATTGGCCTTTTCGGTCTATTCGGCGCCGTTCTATTCGACCTTCCTGACCTCGGTCTGGACCTGGGTCTACATTCTGTCGACCTGGGTGCTGCGGCTCTTCACCCGGCTCAATCTGGGCGTACACCTCGACGTGGTGAACCGCCCTACGCTGTTCTTGTCGCTGACGCTGAGCGGATTCGTCCTGCTGGGCAGCTGGGGTGGGTCGTTCGCGCTCGAGCGGGGCGACGACGGGCTGTCGCCGCTGGAGCGGTCGGTCTGTTCGGTGGCCAAGGGCGACGTGTGCGAGCGGTTGCTGGCCTTGACCGACAACCCGACAGCCAAGCTGACGCTGGCCATGAATGCCTGCGAAGGCGGGGTGAATACCCGCTGCATGTCGGAGGCTCTTGCGCTCTATGAAACCGACGGCGCCACAGCCGCCCGGTTCTGGCGCTTTGCATGTGAGAATGGCAACGCGCCGGGCTGCACCAATCTGGGGATTCGGTATGAGAGGGGCGACGGAGTTGACCTGGACCTGCCGCGCGCGCTGGCGCTTTACGAACAGGCTTGCAGCATGAATGAGGCAACGGGCTGCTATTATACGGGCTGGAGCCTGCGCGACGGAATCGGGGAGGTACGGGACTCGCAGAGGGCGTTGGATTTCTTTCGCAAAGCCTGCGAGATGGGCGAGGATCGGGCTTGCGGCGCGGCGGAGGCGCTGGAACGGTGAGCGCGGCGGTCGTCGTGCGGGGCGTGGTGGGGGCCGATCGCCATGGGGCCCCGGATCGGGTCCGGGGCGGGTGGGTTACCCCCCATCAGCGCCGGATCGAAGGGGTAGGCCGAGAGGTTCTCGAACCCGTCTTCGGTGATCAGCACCTGGTCCTCCAGCTTGATCGAGAAGTCGCCGCCGTCGGGGCTGACCAGCACCTCGACGCAGAGGGTCATGCCCGGTTCGAGCTCATAGTCGAAGGCCCCCTCGACCATCCGGTCGGGGTAGGCCACGAGCGGCCATTCATCGCAGAGCCCGACGCCATGCATCAGGCAGCCGTATTTCAGGCGCTGGAATTCGGGGCGCAGGACATGGGTGTTGCGGCTGAGCTCCTCGATGTTCACACCCGGTTTGAGCATCTGCATGTTCACCATTATATGCTCATGCGCATGGCGCATCGCATCGACCATGTCGGGGCGCGGGGGCGCGTCGCCGATCCACCAGGTGCGGGACATGTCGCAGCAGATGCCGTAGCTGCCCACAAGGTCGGTGTCGAAGGCCACGATCTCGTTCCATTGCACCTCGCGCGGGCCGCATTCCTGGAACCACGGGTTGGTGCGCGGCCCCGAGGTCAGCAGCCGCGTTTCGATCCATTCCCCGCCGCGCCTGATGTTCTCGGCATGCAGGACGGCCCAGATGTCATCTTCGGTCACGCCGCCCTTGGGCACCTCGGTGCGGGCGAAACGCTCCATCTCGGCCATGGCCGTTTCGCAGGCATGGACCGAACAGCGCATCGCAAGGATCTCGTCCGGGCCCTTGACCGAGCGGGCCTTTTCGGTGACCTCCTCGCCCTCCATAACCTCGAACCCCTGCGCCTCGAGCGCGCGCAGCCCGTGGATCATCGGCTTGTCGACCGCCAGACGGCGGTTGCCGGGCGCGTGTTCGTCCAGCAGGGCGCGCACGTCGTTGGCAAAGACGTCGGCGGCCACGTTCACCTTGTCGCCCCGGTCGAAATAGAAAAGATCCGCGCCTGACCGCGCCTCGCGCACCAGCGGGTTGAAGGACGACAGGAACGGCGCGTTCTTGTAATCCCAGATCACCATGTAGCCGTCGGCGCAGACCAGCACCGCGCGGAACGGGTTGTGGGTGTTCCACAGCTGCATGTTGGTGCTGTCGGTGGCGTAGCGGATGTTGAGCGGGTCGAACATCAGAAGGCCCGCGTAGTCGCGCGCAACGATATGCCGGGTCAGCCGTTCCCAGCGATGGCGGCGCATGGCCTGCAGATCGGGCAGCGCCAGCCCCGCCGCGCGCCATTCGGCATAGGCCAGCGGCGTCGGGCCGATCTCGATCCGGTCGGCATCGTTGGGGGTGTTGTCGCCAAGCATGGGCCCGCGTGTCGGGTCGATCTTGCGGGTGTCGCGGTAATGGGTGTTCATGGGCCTCTCCCTTGGCCCAGCGTTGCGCCATCGCAGCACGGCGGCGCGCCGTTTTGCGACCTGCGCGGCGGTCGTTTTTGAAACCTTGGTGCAAGGCGCTTGGCCCCGCTGCGGGTTCGCGCTAGCAGGGGGGATGATCCTGCAAGAGCATATCCCCGACGACATGACCCAGCCGCGCGGCCTGCCGGGCATCGCCCCTTTCGACATGGCCGATTGGCTGCGGGTGGACGAGGCTTACGGCGTACAGATGGCCGAACGCGCGCGGCTCTTGCGCGAGCGGCGTGAGGCCGTGCTGGCCTGCGACCCCTCGGCCGTTCCGGCGGTCGAGGAGCTTTTCGAGACCGTGCTGGCGCATCTGCCCGCAGGGTTCGTGCGCGACGGCGAGGGGGTGACGCGGCCCGACGGGGTGCGGGTGGCGCTGGATCGCGACGACCCGCTGGGCACGCTGGGGCATCTGGTGCAAGAGGACCTCTGCCTGATGGAAAAGCGCGGCGATGCGCATGTTCTGACGGCGGCGGAGCTGTGCTTTCCGGCCAGCTGGCGGCTGGACGAAAAGATCATGCGCCCGCTGATCGGCATTCACGAACCGGTGGCGGAATACGACGCGGGCCTCGCGCGGCGGGTGCAGCGGCTTTTTGACGGGATTCAGGTGGGTCGCCCGCTCTGGCGGTTCAACCGGCTGCGCTATGACGATCCGACGCTCTTTCAGCCGCGCTCGCACAAGACCCCGCGCCCCGAGACGGACCGCCGCGCGGGCCGCTATCTGCGGTCCGAACGGCAATGCCTGGTGCGCCTGCCCGAAACCCGGGCGGTCGTCTTTTCGATCCACACCTATGTGATCGATGCTCTGTCAGAAATGGCCGAGCAGAACGGCGCCGAGCGCACCGCTTGAATAGAGCGCCGTGCCCAGCCCTGTCAGCGCGCTGGTCTGCGCCGCGAGACGCAGATCGGGGCCGCGCAGGGCGTGATTGACCGCAAGTGCGGCACCCACCGGCCAGACCGCCAGCCCCAGAGCGCCGGTCATTCCCCAGCAGGCCACGCTGGAGCGCAATTGGGTTTTCGGCAAGGTCTCGAGCCGTCCGGCGACGAAACCGACGCGGCTTTTCATCAGCGTCTGCATCCGATCCATCGGCGAATGGGGCGGTTGCGGCGCGGGCATGTCGGCGGGGACCTCGCGGAACATGCGGGCAAGGTTGACCTCGGCGGTGTCCCAGCCGTCGATCTCGACAGGATCGGCGTGGCGCCTGGGCCCGGTCGCGGTTCGGCGCGGCGATACATAGGTGCGCAGCTCGACGAATTCGTCCCGCTCCAGCACGGTGTCGTTGTCCAGCCAGACGACATGGTCCGCCTTGCAGACCGCAAGGCTGCGCAGAACGATGTCGCCCAGAACCTTGACCGCGCGTTCCGGGTCCGCGCCGGCCCGGGGCTCGGCGGGGGAGAGCGTGAACATGACCTTCGGCCCCAGCGCGTCGTCGTCCGCCAGCGTCACCTGAACGCGCAGGCTGTCGCCTTTGGACAGACCGCGGCTTTTCGAACTGCGGGGGCCGGTGCCGCTGGTGCAATCCATGGCCTTGAGCGTGGCGCGCGCGCAGGCGAGGAATGTCACGACGGCATCGTCGGGCAGCTGGGGCATCAGCAGCGATGCGGTGAATGTGGTCGCCTTGGGCATGAAAACCGTCCACGAGAGGGATATTGGGATCTGTTTCGTTATTTGACCGCCCAATTCCGGTTAATTTGAGACGTAAAACCGTCAAAGCTTGGAAATTTTGCTCAAAGTTTGTCCGAAAGGCCGGATTTGCGCGGCCTAGAACAGCGCCTGCGTGAAGGGGCCCGACAGCACGCCCGACACATGCAGAACCGCGCCCACCGCCGTCAGGGTCAGCGCATGCGTGGTCAGGCGGAGGTTCAGCCCGCGCGCCGCGCCGATGATCATCACCGTCGCCGCGACCGGCAGCGACAAAAGCCCGATGACCAGCGCCATGGCCCAGCTGGCGATCTTCAGACGCAGATCGACGGCCTCGGGCGACGGGGCGCCGGGCGCCTGCGCCATTTCCGGCAGATCGTGCGGCAGCTCGTAGGTCGCGATCTCGGCGAAATCCTCGGCCGGGATCTTTTGTTCGGGGCTCAGCCATTCGATCTCGACCGCGTTGGTGTTATCGAGCGCGTTGAGGACGATTTCGCCCAGCACCTGCATCATGCGGGTGGTGTCGCGTGATGCGGCCTTGTCATGGGCATAGACGGTGAAAACGACGCGCGGGGCGTGCAGCGCCGAAGGATCGCATTTTATTTGCACGACAAGGCCGTCGCCCGCGATCATTCCGCGCCCCGGCAGGATCAGCGGCGCCTCTCCGCTGTCGCCGTCATAGGCGCGCAGCGCCGCGCGGACATAAGACTGAAACGGACCGACCAAAAGCTGTGTGCCGGCCGGCATAACGATGGCTGTGGAGATACCGGAAGTGTTCATTTCATGTCCTGCCTTGGCGATCTGGTCAGATTAAAGCCAGATTAACCAAGTTTCGTGGCAGGATTTTGTCGAAATCCGGCCAGAATGAGGCCGGATCGCATTTGTGCCGGATTGCGCGCTCAGCCGTCGATCTTTGCCGCTGCAAGCGCGATGGCCTGCTGATAGACCGTGGCCGCGTTCCAGTCGTTCAGCACCCGGAAATTGGCGCTGCCCTGCTGATAAGAGGCCCCGGGCGTCCAGCCTTTCTGGCGCAGATAATGGGCGGTCGAGGCCAGGGCGTCGGCCTCGTTGTAGAAATCGACCCGCCCGTCGCCATTGCCATCGGCGCCGTATTTCAGCGCGTTGCCCGGCAGGAACTGAGTATGGCCCAGCTCGCCATGGTAGGCGCCGATCTGGGTGGGCGACAGCATCCCGCGGTCGACCATCTGCAGGGCGGCGACGGCGTGGGGTTTGAAAAAATCGGACCGGCGGCAATCGTAGGCGACGGTCAGGATCGACGACACCACCGGGACCGATCCCATGTTGCGCCCAAAGCCCGTTTCCATGCCGTGGATCGACAGCAGGATCCCCGCGGACACGCCGTAGCGCTTTTCGAGATTGGCGAAAAAGCCCGGATTGCGGGCCTGCCGCTTTTTTGCCATCGCGGCGAAGCCGTTCAAGGACCCCAGCCGGATGCGGATGAAATCGTCCAGCGCGTATTTCACGCCTTTCTGGTTGCGGTCGGCAAATATGGTCTTGGTGGAATAGCGCGCCCCGGCCAAGGCCTGAAGCCCGCGCTGGCCGACGCCGGCGCCGCGGGCCTCCTTGGCGAATTCGGCTTTCCAGGGTTCGAAACCGGCGGCGGAATTGCCGCATCCCGCGGACCAGGCCGGCGATGCGGCGGCGGCAAGACAAAGTGAAAATATGCTCAAGAAGCGGCGCATGGGGGCCTCCTGCTGAAATAAGACAGCACCGAGCCTAGCCGCAAAGCCTTGCCGCCGCCAAGAGCGATTGCGCCGGGCGGCACAGGAAAACGGCCCGCCTTGAGGGCGGGCCGTTTTGCGGAAAGAGAGCGAGAGCGTGCGGAGATCAGAGGCTGGAGAGCACGCTGGCCATGGCCCCGGAGCTGTCGAGCGCCAGGAACAGACCGGCAAGGCCCATGGCCAATGAGGCCACGCGCATGTCTTCGCCGCGCGCCAGGTTGTAGATCATCACCGGCGCCGCGACCGGCAGCGACACGGTGGCGACGGTCATGGACACCGCCCAAGTGCTCAGCCGTGCCTCGACCGGCACGATGCCCGCCTCGCTGCGCATCTCGGTCAGTTCGGCCCTGTCGGCCACATGAACCAGGGCGCCGCGCAGCACGCGCTCGTGCCCCTTGGTCGGGCTGTCGGGGCGGGCGTCGGCATTGGCGGTCGAGACCGCGCGCGCCTTGTCGACGGCGGGCAGCAGTTCGTTCAGCTTCGCGGTGTAGCTGGCTGCGTCGGGGCGCGCGCGGTCGGCGCGGCGGGCAGGCCGGATCCGGCGCAGGGCGATCGGCGTCACGACCGGCGCGGGCTCGCCCAGCTCTTGCGAGAGCGCTTCGATGAAACGGTCGGCGGGCAGGCGCACCTCGGTATCGAGCCAGATCACATGCGTCACGGGCAGTTGCGCGGCGAGCGCATGGACGATGCCGGCCAGCCGGGCCTGGCACGTCTCGCGCGGCAGATCGAGCGCGGCGATCTCGAGGCGGATGTGGCGTTCGTCGGCGCCGTCAGACAGGCGGAGCGTCACGCTGACGTCGGCGCCATGGACTTTTACGGTTTGCGCCTGCTGCGGTTCGGCATGGCAGGTGTCTGCCTCATTGCGGGCCAGCGCGCCTTGCAGCAGCGCCTCCAGGTCGGCAAGCGGGCAGGTGACCCCGAGGGGCAGAACGAGCGTTGCAAAGTCTTTGTCTTGTGCAGTCATTTTCCCAGTCTCCAGGATTTTGTTTTTTTATTGAGCCCAGCCTGAGTTTGAAAAGCGGTCGAACTGTGGTCCGCATTGGTTAAGGTTAAGGCAGCATGGCAAGATTTAAGAAAATTTGCCCGAGGCTGGCCGCAATCCAGGGCGACTGCGGCAGTCCCGCCATAAACCGAGGGGTGTCGGCATGAAATCGCCGCAAAGCGGAGGTCCGCGATGCGGCGTTGCAGCGTCACATTTGGGGCGCGGGTCGCTCTACCTTTGCGGGAAAAAGAATCGGCATCCCCGGGTTTTGTCGATTCGCCCGGTGCCGGAGGAAACGAAAAAGGGCGCCCCGCGGGGGGCGCCCTTCGCATTGTTTTGCCGATGCGGGATCAGCAGCTGTAGTACATGCCGAACTCGACCGGGTGCGGCGTGTGTTCGAACAGCTCGATCTCTTCCATCTTCAGCTCGATATAGCCGTCTATCTGGTCCTTGGTGAACACGTCACCGGCCAGCAGGAACTCGTGATCGGCCTTCAGGCAGTCGATCGCCTCGCGCAGCGAGCCGCAGACGGTGGGGATGCCCTCGAGCTCTTCGGCCGGCAGGTCGTAGAGGTTCTTGTCCATCGCCTCGCCCGGGTCGATCTTGTTCTTGATGCCGTCGAGACCGGCCATCAGCAGCGCGGCGAAGCACAGGTAGGGGTTCGCCGATGGATCGGGGAAACGGGCCTCGACGCGCTTTGCCTTGGGGCTTTCGGTCCACGGAATACGGACGCAGCCGGAACGGTTGCGGGCCGAATAGGCGCGCAGAACCGGGGCTTCGAAGCCGGGGATCAGGCGCTTGTAGCTGTTGGTGGACGGGTTGGTGAAGGCGTTGAGCGTCTTGGCGTGCTTCAGGATGCCGCCGATGAAGTAGAGCGCTTCCTGGCTCAGGTCGGCATATTTGTCACCCGCGAAGAGCGGCTTGCCGTCCTTCCAGATCGACATGTTGCAGTGCATGCCGGTGCCGTTGTCGCCGTAGATCGGCTTGGGCATGAAGGTGGCCGACTTGCCATAGGCCTGGGCCACGTTGTGGATGACGTACTTGTACTTCTGCAGCTCGTCGGCCTGTTTGGTCAGCGAGCCGAAGATCAGGCCAAGCTCGTGCTGGCACGACGCCACCTCGTGGTGGTGCTTGTCGACCTTCATGCCCATGCGCTTCATGGTCGAGAGCATTTCCGAACGGATGTCCTGGCCGTCGTCGATCGGGTTGACCGGGAAATAGCCGCCCTTGATGCCGGGACGGTGGCCGGTGTTGCCCATCTCGTATTCGGTGTCGGTGTTCCAGGACGCGTCCAGCGCGTCGACCTCATAGGACACCTTGTTGATCGAGTTCGAAAAGCGCACGTCGTCGAAGAGGAAGAATTCCGCCTCGGGACCCCAGTAGGACACGTCGCCGATGCCGGAGGACTTCAGGTAAGCCTCTGCCTTTTCGGCGGTGCCGCGCGGGTCGCGCTCATAGGCTTCACCGGTGTCGGGCTCGACGACCGAGCAATGCACGCAAAGCGTCTTTTCGGCGTAGAACGGGTCGAGATAGACGCTTTCGGTGTCGGGCATCAGTTTCATGTCCGAGGCTTCGATCGACTTCCAGCCTGCGATGGAGGAGCCGTCGAACATAAAACCCTCTTCGAGGAAGTCTTCGTCGACCTGATCGGCCATCACCGTGACGTGCTGCAGCTTGCCGCGCGGGTCGGTGAAGCGGATGTCGACATAGGCGACGTCCTCGTCCTTGATCATCTTGAGAACTGCGTCCTTGCTCATTCCCTGATTCCCTTTCTGTTGTGTTCGTCCGTGAATTTCTGGATGTGCTGCCCCGGCGCCTGCCAGCGGCGTCCGGCCGGGAGGTCCCGGGTCAGGCCCGGGACGCGGCTGCGCCGTTAGAGGGCGTCCGACCCGGTTTCGCCGGTGCGGATGCGGATGGCCTGTTCGACAGGGCTGACGAAGATCTTGCCGTCGCCGATCTTGTCGGTCTTGGCGGCCGAGATGATCGCCTCGATGGCGCCCTCGACCTGATCGTCGTCCAGCACCACCTCGATCTTCACCTTGGGCAGGAAGTCGACGACATATTCGGCGCCGCGGTAAAGCTCGGTATGGCCTTTCTGCCGGCCGAAGCCCTTGACCTCTACAACGCTGAGCCCCTGGATCCCTGCGTCCTGCAGGCCTTCCTTGACCTCGTCGAGTTTGAACGGCTTGATGATCGCCTCGATCTTTTTCATGGATCGGTCTCCTTGGTGCCCCGGTGTCGGGGACGGGCAGACCACTTCTCAGGGCCGGCCACAATCGGATACGGTGATCGCGGGCGGCCGCCCGGGGTGGTTCGACAATGACCGCCCAAAATTTAGGCAATACGCACTATGATTAGGCGAAAATGAATCGAGGCTGGAAATGACAGAGCTCTTGACCGCCGCGCAGATGCGCGCGCTCGAAAAGGCGGCCATCGACAGCGGCGCGGTCACCGGGCTGGCGCTGATGGAGCGCGCCGGGCAGGGGGTGGTCGAAGCGGTTCTGGCGGAGTGGCCTGACCTGAAAAAGGGCGTGCACAAGGCGGTCGTGCTGTGCGGGCCGGGCAACAATGGCGGCGACGGTTTTGTGATCGCGCGGCTGCTGGCCGGGCGGGGATGGACCGTGGAGGTGTATCTCTATGGTGACCCCGAGCGGCTCCCGCCGGATGCACGCACGAATTACGACCGGTGGATGACGATTGGCGGGGTCGGGCCTCTTGACCCGAGGTTCGAACCCTCGACCCGCAATGCGGCGGTGGTGGTCGATGCGCTGTTCGGAACCGGGCTCGGGCGCCCGATCGAGGGGCTTGATCTGCTCTTGCGCGATCTTTGCGATGCACAGGGGGTCGGGGCGGGGCTGCCCGAGGCGGAGCGTCCGGCGTTTCATCCGCGGGTCGTGGCGGTGGATATTCCCAGCGGGATCTGCAGTGACAGCGGAAGACCTCTGTGTCCGGCGTCCTTCGAAGGGCTGCCGGGAAAGCTGGCCGCCCCGGCCGCCGCGGCCGACCTGACGGTGTCGTTTCACCGGCTGAAGGCGGGGCATGTGCTGGACGAGGGTCCGGCCTATTGCGGCAAGGTCGTTGTTACGGACATCGGGCTGGGCCGGACCAGGCGCGGCTCGGGGAGACATGCCTGGCTGTTGGACGGCTCGCCCGGACAGCCCCGCGTCACGCCTCTGGGAAAACGCGGCGGTCACAAGTTCAACCATGGTCACGCCCTGGTTCTGACGGGCGGTTTCGGCAAGACGGGGGCCGCGCGCCTCGCGGCGCGCGCGGCGTTGCGCATCGGGGCTGGGCTGGTGACGCTGGGGGCGCCGGGGGCGGCGCGGATGGAATGCGCGGCGCAGCTTACGGCGATCATGTTGCGGCGGGTGGAGGATGCGGCGGGGTTGGCGGAGGCGCTGGAGGACCGGCGGCTGAATGCGCTCTGTCTGGGGCCGGGTCTGGGGCTCGCGCGGGCGTGCGATCTGGTGGAGGTGGCGGTGCGCGCCGAGCGCGCACCCTACGTGGTGCTCGACGCGGATGCGTTGAGCGCCTTTGCCGCCGCGCCGGAGGATTTGTTCGGCATGCTGCACGAGCGCTGTGTCCTGACCCCGCACGGGGGCGAATTCGAGCGGCTTTTCCCGGACCTCGCGAAAAGGCTTCGCGAGGAGGCGATGAGCGGCCCTGCCTACTCAAAGATAGACGCCACGCGCGCGGCGGCGGCGCGGGCGGGCTGCGTCGTTCTGCTGAAGGGGCCGGACACGGTGATCGCCGATCCCGAGGGGCGCTGTTCGGTCAATGCCGCCGTCTACGACCGCAGCGTGCCGTGGCTGGCCACGGCGGGCGCGGGCGATGTGCTGGCGGGCATGATCTGCGGGCTGATGGCGCGCGGCGCGGCGCCGATGGCGGCGGCCGAGATGGCCGCCTGGCTGCATGTGGAGGCCGCGCGCAGCTATGGCCCGGGTCTGATCGCCGAGGACCTGCCCGAAGAGCTGCCACGGGTGTTCCGGGCCCTCGGGCTGTGAGGGATCTTTGACCGGGTCCGCCGGCTAGGCTCCAGACCCATTGATTTCGCGCCTTTGGCATGATTCAGGCTCCGCAAGGAGACCCGATCGATGAGCAATCTTTACTGGCTGACGGACGCCCAAATGG
>NZ_JAWHTD010000048.1:0-26883 GCF_032586235.1 Aestuariicoccus sp. MJ-SS9 | reverse complement strand
TAGCAGACAATCCTCCGCTCAGACTGATAGGCACAGTTTCCCGAGATGCTTGGAAAGCGTTACTTATCAGGACTTTAGGGGACACCATCAGTCACATCCCCCGCCGTTGCCTGATGTATCGATCGAGGTCCGCAGGATGCACGCGGATCATCCGGCCATCACGTACAACGGGCAGATCACCGGTCTCGATGCGGCGCTGGACGGTCTTCGCCGAACATTTCAAAACACCTGCCACGTCCTGGATGGTCAGTAGCGGTTCAAACACAGGTTTCCGAGGGGCGGTCATTTCGAGACCTCCCCACCAGAACCATGATCAACCTGAGACGCGATCCACTCTTCAACGTCACGGAACCTGTAGCGCACCATCCGGGAAGAAATGCGCACGATCGGCGGGCCTTCGCCCCGGCAGGCAGCCACTTCCAGCCACCGTTTGCTCAAGCCGAAGACCCGTGCAACATCGCCGCGCGTCATCAGCCAATGAGGGGAATACCCATCGCTGGAGTCAGTTTTTCTGAGGATGTTTTGTCGTGCCATGTTCATACGTCTCACCTTGCGACCCGAAGGCCGGCTGCAACGGATAAGGCACTCGCGAAAAGCGAGGCCCTAGACGCGCAGCAAGGCGGGCGAAACGCCGGCACATGCCGAACTCGAAACCGGACGGCTGATCTTGTCAGAGGACCGGCTCCTAGAATCAGTATTACTTTGATTTTTGGCCCCCGCAAGTCTGTTTGGGAATTTGGATTACTTGGGGGAGGACATAGCGGCAGAGGTTCCGAAACTATCCAAGGTCGGTCGTGGAGAGCCTAGGCGCGGCGAGGCGACTTTTCAGTTCACCGCAAACCGTCTCCATCGCCGGCCTCAGCGCTTCGATCGATGGCCTGGTATATCGCTGGCCCGTGATCGACAGGGGAGTATGGATAAGAGTTGGCGAAATGGCGCCTTCGTCCCAGCTCCGGTCACAGCGTCGATTTCGGCGAACGTCTAGTACCGGCGGAAACCGCCGTTCGTGCGTAGGCTGACCTTTTTAACCAAAAATCCGCCGGGGAGAATATTTCGAGAGCTTGGTAGACGCCGACAGCCGAGGCGATGAATTGATAAAAATCATAAATGCGACTTTCAGAACCGATAGGAATTTGAAGTCCAACGTTAGGCGCAGCATGCGTGAGGGCGAGCGATGCGGTCTTTGCAACGGAGCCGGAAAATTCTGCAGCCTTCGGTTGG
Organism: Aestuariicoccus sp. MJ-SS9; assembly: GCF_032586235.1. Taxonomy (NCBI): domain Bacteria; kingdom Pseudomonadati; phylum Pseudomonadota; class Alphaproteobacteria; order Rhodobacterales; family Paracoccaceae; genus Aestuariicoccus; species Aestuariicoccus sp. MJ-SS9. The sequence continues at coordinate 25,662 of NZ_JAWHTD010000048.1, read as the reverse complement.
GTGAGATCAAGGGGGAGGAGACCCATGACCCATTTCGGAAAATCGGCTTTACTTTCAAGCGTGGCGCTGGTCGCCGCCTTGGGGGCAACAGTCGCCTTCGCAGACACGGCGGACAAGCGTATTGCGCTGTCCAACAACTATGCGGGCAATTCTTGGCGGCAAGCAATGCTGCGCAGCTGGGAAAAAGTGACGGGCCAGGCCGTCGAAGACGGCGTGGTTGCGGAGGCAGATGCCTTTACCACGGCCGAGAACCAGGTCACAGAACAGGCCGCGCAGATCCAGAACCTTATCCTGCAGGGCTATGACGCGATCGTGATCAACGCCGCGTCGCCCGAAGGTCTGAACGGCGCCGTGCGCGAGGCTTGCGATGCCGGGGTAACGGTCGTGTCTTTCGACGGGATTGTCACAGAGCCTTGCGCCTGGCGTATCGCGGTCGATTTCAAACAGATGGGCAAGGACGAGGTGCTCTACTTAGCCGACCGTCTTCCGGATGGTGGGAACCTGCTGGAAATCCGCGGCCTAGCCGGGGTTTTCGTCGATGACGAGATTAGCGCAGGCATCCATGAGGGTGTGGCCGACACCGGCAAGTTCGAAATCGTCGGATCGGTTCACGGCAACTGGGCGCAGGACGTTGCGCAGAAGGCAGTGGCCGGCATCCTGCCCTCGCTGCCGGACATCGTCGGCGTTGTGACCCAGGGCGGCGACGGCTACGGCGCGGCGCAGGCCATCGCGGCCTCGGGGCGCGACATGCCGGTGATCGTCATGGGCAACCGACATGACGAGCTGACCTGGTGGAAGGAACAGAAGGATGCCAACGGCTACGAGACCATGTCGGTCTCAATTGCGCCGGGTGTCTCGACATTGGCCTTCTGGGTGGCGCAGCAAGTGCTGGACGGCGCCGATGTGCCGAAGGATCTAACCGTACCTTTCCTGCGCATCGATCAGGACAATCTCGAGGAAAACCTCGCAAATACCGAGGAAGGTGGCGTAGCCAATGTCGAGTATTCCCTCGATGATGCCAAGGCGGTGATCGCCGAGGCGATGTAAGCGCCGCTGGCTGGGTTATGCGCATGGTCGCGGCACGCAACCCGATCATTCAACTGGACGGCGTCGAAAAGAATTTTGGCGCCGTTCGGGCTCTGGATGGCGTGACGCTTGAGCTGATGCCCGGTGAATGCATGGGGCTGGTCGGCCACAATGGCGCGGGCAAGTCGACTCTAATGAGCGTATTGTCGGGCAACCTCTTGCCCGATGGCGGCACGATCAAGATCGGAGGCACGGACCTGACCCGCGGGTACTCACCGCAAACGGCAATGCAGCATGGCGTGCGTTGCGTCTATCAGGAACTGTCGCTCTGCCCCAATCTGACTGTGGCAGAGAACGCACGCATCTCGCATCCTGCGATTGCTGGTATAGGCTGGCGCAAAGCGGCGCGGAATCTGATCGGAACGATGCTTGACGAGGTGTTTCCCGGTCACAGCATCTCCACCGATGACGTAGTCGGGGATCTGTCGATCGCGAGGCGCCAGATGGTCGAGATCGCGCGCGCGTTTGCAGTCACGGATGCCGAAGCGCGCGTCGTCATTCTTGACGAACCAACCTCTTCACTCGACGGGGTCGCGGCGAGCAAGCTTCTCGATCACGTCCGCCGCTATGTCGAACGCGGTGGGACATGCGTTCTGATTTCGCACTTGCTGGGGGAGATCCTGGACACGTCCGACCGCATCGCCGTTATGCGCGATGGCGGAATTGTCACCTTGGATTTGGCAAAGGCATTCGACCGGAATTCTCTGGTGTCTGCCATGGGTAGCGTCGCCGAAGATGCCCCGACTGATACCGTGTCTGCAGCCTCGATACGCGAGACCTCGCCTTTGGTCGTGAGAGCGAAGCCGAACATCGACAGAAGCATGACACTTTCAGCGCACAAAGGAGAAGTGGTCGGCCTTGCCGGTCTTTCGGGTCAAGGGCAAACCGAATTGCTGGTCCAGGTCTTCGACCAGAGCCTAGGATCGAATGTGACGGGAGAGGTGGCTCTGGTGGCCGGAGACCGGCAAAGCGACGGGGTCTTTCCGCTTTGGTCAATTGCCGAGAATATCTCCATTGGTTCGCTTCGGCAGTTTCTCGACGGGGTCTTGCTGAACCATTGCCGGGCTCATTCCTTTGCAGAGGGATGGAAAGACCATATCGGCATCCGCACACCGGACGTTGACCAGCCGATCTTGTCGCTTTCCGGCGGAAATCAGCAAAAGGCCCTCTTTGCCAGAGCGCTCGGTTCTCCGGCGAGCATAATTGTCATGGACGACCCTATGCGCGGCGTGGACGTGGGCACCAAGCAGGAGGTCTACAGCATGATCCGTGAAGAGGCAGCGAAAGGGCGTACCTTCCTGTGGTACACGACCGAGATGGATGAGCTGCGCAATTGCGACCACGTCTATGTTTTCCGGGAGGGGGCGATCGTGGCGGACCTGCCGCGGGCCGAGATGACGGAGGAGCGGGTGCTACACGCCTCGTTCCGGGCGGACGAATGAGCGCGCTGCTCTCACCGCGCCTGCTGCGCAGCCTGCTGCCCCCGTTGTCGCTCGCGACCCTGCTGATTGCCATCTTTTGGCTTCAGCCTCGCACCATGAGCTATTTCGGACTGAACCTGCTACTGAACCTCGCGGTGCCGATTGCTCTCGCGACCATCGCTCAGATGTTCATCCTTTGTGTCAACGAACTCGACCTCTCAATCGGCGGCTTCGTGAGCCTCGTTGCCTGCATCACTGCGACCTGGCTGCACGACACGCCGCTCCTGGGCGTCGCGGCGCTCCTTAGCTTGATTCTTGCCTATGGGTTGCTGGGGGCGGTGATCCACCTGCGCAACCTGCCATCCATTGTCGTGACACTTGGCATGTCTTTCGTGTGGCTTGGCCTTGCTGTTCTGGTTCTGCCGACGCCGGGCGGCGCGGCTCCGGACTATTTGCGCAGTCTGATGACTTTGAAGCCGCCTTACCTGCCTTTCCCGATCATCGCGTCTGTGGCGATTGCGTGGCTTGTCCATCTATTTCTTGTGCGATCGGCGATTGGCACCGTGTTGCGGGGCGCAGGCGGCAATCCCAAATCTCTGGAGCGCGCCGGATGGTCGCTGCTCAAGATCAAGATGGCGATGTTCGCGCTGGCCGGCCTTTTCGGAGTGCTATCCGGCATGGCCCTTGTAGGCTTGACCACGTCCGCTGACGCAAACATCGCGTTGCGCTATACATTGCTTTCAATCGCCGGTGTAATCCTCGGCGGCGGGGAGTTTGTGGGTGGGCGAGTGTCTCCCACCGGCGCGGTCATCGGGGCGATGACGCTCGCACTGGCAGGCTCTTTCTTGTCCTTTCTGCGGCTCAATCCGGATTGGCAGATCGGCGCGCAAGGCGCCATCCTGATTGTCGTTCTGGCATTGCGCGTTCTCATCAGTCGGACGGAGGCAAAACGATGAGGGCGCTGTCGACCATCGGACGCCAACCATGGCTTTGGGCCTGGGGCGGCGCAGTCCTCGTTTGGGGCGCAACCGCCGTCTACACGGGCGGCACCGGGTCCGGAGCGGTTCTCTCGGCGGCGCTCACCTTTGGCTCCTTTTTCGTAATCGTCGCACTTGGTCAGATGTTCGTCATCACTTTGGGACCGGGCAATGTCGATCTGTCCATTCCGGCCTGCATGACCCTTGCTGCTACCGTGGCAATGAAAACGATGGCAGGCAGTGCCTCGATGATCCCGATTGGTCTGGCGCTGGCCATGGCGATTGGGTTGGCCGTGGGAACAGTCAACTACGGCTTGATCCGTCTTCTGAGTATCCCGCCAATAATCGCGACCCTGTCGTCAAGCTTCATATTCCAGTCCGCGGCGATCTGGTGGAACCGCGGCTTGCGTGTGAAACCGCCCACGCCATTGGCCGATTTTACCACCGCAAAAGTCGCTGGGATTCCGGTCATTGCTGTGGTCGTGATCCTGCTGGCGGTGATCGGCCATGTTGTCCTGACGCGGACGATTTACGGGCGAGGTGTGATCGCCATCGGCCAAAACCCGCGTGCGGCGCACCTTGCGGGAATCAAGGTGGAGCGTATCCGCGCCGCCACCTACATGGCCAGCGCGATGCTGGCCGGCCTATGCGGTTTCGTTTTGGCCGGGTTCTCCGGTGGAGCCGCGCTCAACATGGGCGAGGAATACCTTCTGAGTTCCATCGCCGTGGTGGTGATAGGGGGAACCTCCGTCGCGGGCGGATATGCCAACGTACCGGGCCTTTGGGGCGCTGCGCTTTTTCTGTTCCTCCTCGTGACTATGCTCAACACATTCGGAGCAGGTGCTGGCGTGCGCCTTGTTTTGACCGGGCTTATCATTATTGGCGTGATCGTCGCGGCAAGCGGTGGCAGGCAAAGGGCATAGGAGGACTACTATGGCTTTGGTTGGGGATGCATACGAATATTACGACCCGCGGTTCCGCGACATGACCTTACCCATCGCAGAGGTCGAAGTCCTGTTTGACGGCTGCCGCTGGGCCGAGGGGCCAGTGTGGTTCAACGACCTTGGATGCCTCATTTGGTCGGACATTCCCAATAATCGAATGCTGCGCTGGACCCCCGACCAGGGCGTTGGGGTATTTCGGGCGGCATCGAACTTCGCGAACGGCAACACCCGCGACCGTGAAGGACGACTTGTCACCTGCGAGCATGGTACTAGGCGGGTGACGCGCACCGAACCCGACGGCAAAATCACCGTGATTGCCGACAGCTACCAGGGCAAGCGCCTGAACTCGCCCAACGATGTGGTCGTGAAATCGGATGGCACGATCTGGTTCACCGATCCGACTTATGGGATTCTCTCCGACTACGAAGGGTTCAAGGCCGAACCCGAGCAAGAGGGCTGCTTTGTCTTCCGCGTCGACCCGGCATCCGGCGAGATTACCGTTGTTGCCGACGATTTCGTCAAACCCAATGGGCTCGCCTTTTCGCCCGACGAGACGCGCCTGCTCGTTGCCGATAGCGGCTTTTCGCACGATCCTGACGGACCGCACCATATCCGTACGTTTGACGTGACAGATACGAACAATCTCAAGGGAGGAGCAGTTTTCGCTGAGGTTTCCCCCGGCGTTCCAGACGGCTTCCGCTTTGACGATCAGGGCAATCTTTGGTCATCCGCGCAGGATGGCGTTCGGGTGTTCGATCCAGAGGGCAATCCGCTTGGCCGAATCAAACTTCCTCAGATGGTGGCCAACCTCACCTTCGGCGGCCCGAGGCGGAACCGTCTCTTCATCGCTTCTACCCATACGCTGTGCGCCGTTTTTGTTGGCGTGAACGGAGCGCAGAGTCCATAGCCCGATACCCCAGGCATCACGTGGCGCAGGAAAAATGACGGTTTGGCTGCGGTTGGCGGAATCCACTTGGCGGCTAGTACGGCCTGAATTCATCAAAGGTGGCCAAGCGCCAAAAATATTCCGATTTCAACGGCCGATCCTCTTTTGCAATTGATTGCAGACCGTCCCCATCGCCGGCCTCAGCGCATCGAGAGAAGGTTTCATGTACCTTTGTCCGGTAATCGACAGCGGCGTGTGGTTCAACAGCCGCCCGACGATCTCTTCGAGAACGCCGGCCTCCATCGCCACCGTGGCGAAGGTCCTGCGATGTGCATGCGGGCTCCACTTGAACCGCTGCGGTCCGGTCAGATGCCCGCTCGGCGCCTTCGGCGATGGGAACACCCATTTGCGGCTCAGCCCGCGCAGAGGTGCCAGGATCTCATGATGACATTGCACGATCGGGAGATCGAAGCTGCGCCCGTTCTTTGTCATGGGTAGGTGGATGTAGTCCTCATGCACGTTCTTCCATTCGAGGGTCATTAACTCGGTTTTTCGGAACCCGGTGAACAGGGCCATCTCGTAGAAGACCTTATGGATCGGGTTGTACAAGCCATCGACCTCGTCCCGCCATTCGCGCAGATCTTCTATGATCGTTCCGTTTGGCTTTTCCTCGTACCACTCGATCGCCATCGTCGGGCTCTCTGGCAGGTCGTAGGTTCGCCGGGCGTGGTTCCAGATCGACCGAAACATCCGCAGGACGCGATTGGCCCCAACCGGATGGGCACCCAGTTCCTGGTGCCGACGCACGACCATCGACTTGGTGATCTCGTCGATCGGCAGTCTGAGCCAATCTTTCAGGTGCAAATCCAGCGAGGCTCGAACACCGTCCTTGTAGCTCTGGCTGCGCAGCTTAGGGCGGACCAGGTAGGCTTCCATCGCGGCCTCAAGGGTTGGCGCCCCGATCTGGATCTTCTTGCCGGCTCCCCTGCCCCATTCCAGCGCGAAGCCGAGGGCCGTCTGCCGCGCAGCCTGGGCCGAGATGACCGGGAAACGCCCGATCAGGACACGTTTGGTCTGACCGCCCACGTCCTTCTGGAAGTACCAGGTCTTCGAGCGCTTACCGACGAAGAGCACGAGGCCCTTGACCTCGCTGTCCCAGTGCTTGTCGGTGCCGGATTTTGTCTGCGGAACCTTGCGGGCGAAGGTCTCTGTGAGCTTGGGCATTTTGTCAGTTTTTTGTCGGAAGCAGTATGATACCGTGTGTAGCCAAACGCTACATCATGAAATACATAGTTCAACAAAATGATACTCTTAGCAACACCATGCAACCAAGTGAAAGTTAATTCACTTACTTGGAAGGCTCGTGTGATACCATTTCACCATGCCCGCTTGGTGTAGTTGTGTCTAATTACTGAGTGTCGCACGGTCAAGCAAGTCCTCAAGACCCGGCGCTTCGTTACGGCATTCGCGGAAAATAGCGGTCGGAGATGACCGCTGCGCCTGAAGATCCCTTCTGCCTCTTGCCGGCCATACCTGCCTGTAGAGAATCAGAAAACCCGATGTACCATTTCTCACTGCTCGATCTTTCTCCCGTTCCCGAGGGACACTCCATCGCCGAGGCGTTGGCGAACACCGTGGATCTGGCCCGCGCTGCGGAGCGGTTCGGGTATCATCGCTACTGGCTGGCAGAACATCACAACATGCCCGGCATCGCGAGTGCGGCGACATCCATCGTCATCGGCCATGTTGCCGGCGCGACGAGCACCCTGCGCGTCGGTGCAGGCGGAGTCATGCTTCCGAACCATGCACCGCTGGTCATAGCCGAGCAGTTCGGAACGTTGGCGACGCTCTACCCCGGCCGGATCGACCTTGGCCTCGGCCGCGCGCCGGGAACCGACATGGCGACTGCGCGTGCCCTTAGGCGCCACATGGAGCAGGAGGACAGCTTTCCCCAGGATGTCGTCGAGCTGCTGAAATACTTCGACGAGCCCACCGACCAGACCCGCGTGCGCGCCATTCCAGGAACCGGAACGCATGTCCCGGTCTGGATTCTCGGATCGAGCCTCTACGGAGCGCAGCTGGCGGCCTATCTCGGATTGCCGTATGCCTTCGCATCGCATTTCGCTCCGGCGATGCTGGAAGAGGCCATTGCGACCTATCGCGAGACATTCCGGCCATCGAAATGGCTGGCTCAGCCCTATTTCATGATGGCCGCGGGCGTCTGCGCCGCCAACACCGACGACGAGGCCTCCTATCTGCGCAGCTCCCAGGTCCTGGCCTTCGCACGGTTGCGAAGCGGCAAGCCCGGAAAGCTTCCGCGCCCGACCACGGATATCGCGGCAGAGGTTCCACCGGAGATGCGCGCCCAGGTCGAGGCTGCCTTGTCGGTTTCGGTCTCGGGGTCGCCATCAACGGTCCAAAGCCAGCTTCGGACCCTGCTGAACACCTACCACCCCGACGAACTGATGCTGACCGGCATGATCCATGACCACACCGCACGGGTACGGTCCTTCGAGATCGCGGCGGAAATCCTGTCAGGCATGCAGACGCGGCGGAAGTCGGCCTAGCTCGTTTCCAGCGCATTACTTCCGGCTGCGCCGACGCAGAAGCCGGAGGAAAGGGCGGGAAGCATCCGTTAGCTGTAACCGCGATGCGACCCGGCGGTTTTAGTGAGAGCTGACATTGAGACGAGGTTGAAACCGCGATTAGTTCTGCACTGCCGCAAGGCGGCAACGAGCCATAGCGGATGCTAAGTTTACTGACAACCTCCACCGCCACCGGTTCCCTCCGGCGATCATTCAGCATGCCGTCTGGCTCTACTTCCGGTTTGCACTGAGCTATCGCGATGTCGAGGACATGCTTGCCGAACGGGGCATCGACGTGTCCTACGAGACCGTTCGGCGATGGGCGCTGAAGTTCGGCCGCATCTACGCTCAGCAGCTCCGCTGTCGCCGACCTCGGCCCTCCGATCGATGGCACCTGGATGAAGTCTTCCTCAAGATCGGTGGCAAGATCGTCTATCTCTGGCGTGCTGTCGACGACGAGGGTGAGGTTCTCGACATCCTGGTCCAATCGAAGCGGGACCGGAAAGCAGCCCTGAAATTGTTGCGAAAATTGCTGAATCGGCAAGGCTATGTGCCTGATGAGATCGTGACGGACCGGCTTCGGTCCTACGGTGCCGCCTTGCGCGAGTTGAACCTGGCCGATCGGCACGTGACGGGCGGGCGGTCGAACAACCGGGCAGAGGTTTCACATCAGCCCACTCGACGCCGAGAGCGGCAGCAAATTGGGTTCAAGTCGCCCGGATCGGCTCAGCGCTTCCTGTCTGCGCACACCGCCATCTCAAACCACTTCAACGTCCAACGCCATCTGATTTCTCGCCGCACACTGAAAATCCTTCGCGCCAGGGCCTCGGACGACTGGCGAGAGATCGTGGCGGCCTGAGGACGCATTCGGAAGATGCTGACGGCCACTCCTAGTTGCCGTGACAGTGCCGACTCAACATCTTTGCTGGAGTGATCAGCGACACTCCTCGGTTTCACGTCTCTTCTTTGACAATTTGAATCGTCCTGGTCGGGAAGGCGAAGCTCACCCCAACCTGCTTCGCCAGACCTACGATGTCGGCGACAAGGGCAGAGCGCACCTCCACCTGATCGTCGTAGTTGGAGACGAATACAAAACACCGGCACTCGATCTCTATCGCGGACTCTCCAAAGTCCTTTAGCCCCACATAGCAGTCTTTGGCGTCAGTGCTCGGTTGCCGCAACATTACGGCGCGCAGTTCTTCGATGAACTGATCCAAGAGCGAGCGAGGCGTGTCGTAGGTCAGGCCAATGGAAAGGTCGATCCGGCGGCGTGCGCGCAATCCCCAGTTCACGATGACCTGATCGCTCAACTGTGCGTTTGGGATAATCATCACGGTGTCGTCGAGCCGCTTTAGCCGCGTGGATCGGATGCCAACTGTCTCGACCGTTGCGAGTTGACCGTGTGTTTCGATCAGATCGCCACGCCGGAAGGGTCGGTCGGTGAGGAGGAGTATTCCGCCGAGTACGTTGGACACCGTCTCGCGTGCGGCAAATGCCAGGGCGAGGCCACCAACACCCAAACCCGCCAGAACGCCCTCGTAGGGAAGATCGACGATTTCTGCGAGCAGAAGCAGACCTACCGTAATCAAGGTCAGTTTGATTATGCCGATCGCCATCGCAGTTACGATCTCATCTGCATAGCTCACAGTGGTGGCGGCTCTGCGCTGGAAGAAGGCTCCTATCATGCCGGTCGCGAGGACTGCGAACCAGGTCGCCCCTATGACCGCCGCTGCAGAGACGAGCGTGTGCAGCGCGGCGAGCGGCGTCTCAATGATCCCAATTATGCTGAAGCCCCAAACAAGGACCAGACTGCCGAGGGTCAGCCTTACCGCCTGAACCAAACCTTTGCTTTGAAGAGTGGGTGCATCGGCTGCGTCATCGTCGGCTTCGGCCCGTGTCTTTGGTGCCAGAAGACCGAGAAGTGCAACCAAAACGGCGGCAGCCACAACCATCAGCAGGATCGCCAGCCATTGCCAGTTCTCTATCACCACAGCGCGGTTCAGTAGGGCTGGGGACGTATCCCGGATACGCTCTCGCAGAGAGAAGAACTGCGTCAGCGGTTGGCTCGGCGGGATGCCTTCAGCCATTGGAAGGCTTTGCATGGCCGAATAGAGCGCAGGCAAGTTGCGCAGTGTTTCTGCATCGAAAGCCCATCGGTCGGGCGCATCTTCGTCCTCCGCCGGCATCCGCGCGATGACGATGTCCCCAACAGGATGCGCATAGTGGACATAGGGCGTTGTCCGATTTGGATTGTTGGGAATCTCCTGAAGGAAGACAAAACCGGCGCGGTCGAGGACGTTCTTCAGATAGTCCGCCAGCAATGGTCCTTCGGCACTGTGCAGGTGGTCAGGCAGCAAGGACAGGTCCAGCGTCGACAGAACCGCTTCCCGTCCCGCCCCGTCCCAATCATGAATCCCGAACAGGAACCGTTGCATGACGCCGCGCGGGGAATTCGCCATGGTAGTCTTGGCCGCAGCCACATTGGGCTGGCCAAGTGCGTTGAGATAGCGCCTGACGGCGGCGGAAAGAGTTTCGGTGTCCTCTACAATCAGCCGCCAGCCGCCATCGCTCGCTCGCACGAACTGCAAATCATAGGACGCCTCGGTGCCATCAAGCGCAATTGTGAACACGGCGGTTTCAGCTTCGGGACGCGGTGGCGCGTCGTAAACCCGGAAGGTCGACATATCGATGATATCCCAAAGCAGCGCTTGGCGATGGCGCAGCGTGTTCGCCGGGGCTTCGCCTCCTTCGAACTCAAGAAGAGTCCGGGCAAAGCGCAGAGCGTCCACATCTCCGCCGATCAGGAAATCACTCACAGATGCGACAATCGATTGGAGCGTCTCCCGCGGAGATGCATCGCCAGTAATCAGGCGCTCACCTGCCCCGGCTGATCGGCGTCCGTTCCACCACTCTCCAGTGTCGAAGCGTCCTGTGAAACTCCCGCCATCGTCCGAGATTGCGAAGATTAGCTGCCCACTGACCTGATCCTCAAACCAACGGCCACGCAAGATTTGCCCGTCGACCTGCCCCTCAATACGACCGCTGCCAGGCTCATAAGTGCCGGTCACGGAGCTGCCTTCCTGCTGCAGCTCGACTACCGCCGCCCCGTCACGCCAGAACGTGTCCCAGCGGCCCGACCAGTCGGGGGAGGACTGTGCGAGGACTGCGCTCGCAGTTATCGTCACGAAGAGGCACGCCAGAAGCAGATGGCAAGAAAGGCGCAGGGTCTTCTCAGACTCTGCGGGGGTGCCCGACCCTTTCGCAAAGAAGAAGGCAGCGAGAAAGCGAAGCATGCGTTTCCTCTTTGGGAAGTAGGTCAATTTGTCTTTCATGTCGCAAGCAAATTAGCGCGAATAAACGGCCGCTCAAGCTTTGGGCTGGCTTGCTTCAGGCCTGCGTTGCGGTGCGGCGGAAACTTCAGTCTTTCCGACTGACAATCGCCGCCGCACGGTTTTCACTTTCAGTGCAGCACTGAACTGATCGAGTCGCGCGCACAACCGAAATAGATCAATTTGCGGCAGCCTTTAGCGATTCCATCACCTCCGCACATTCCGCCGCGCCGCCCACGATTGACGTGCCTTCGGGCAGCCCGTCGGTGCCGGCCAGTTCCTGCGCGGCCCGCATGAGAAGCTGATCGACCTGTTCGGCCGTCACCAGACCCTCGGCCTGCGCTGCCTGCACCGTCGAGCAGATGCCAGCGCTGAGCCCGGTGCCAATCCCGATCCCAGCAGCCGTGCCCCCGATGAGCGATCCTCCGACGACCGCACCCCCAACTGCACCGACAACCACTCCGATGATTCCGACGGTTACCTTGTTCATAGAGTTCTTCCTTCTGTTTGAGGATTGATAGAATGAACGGCCCGCTACGCATCAACATGCAACGGGCCGTGTCTTAGAGAACTGTTCATTTCTGCATCGACATCGGACGCGTCGTCGAACCGTCACTGTAGGCGATGCACTGCCAGGGCGCCCGCTGCGGACCGACACCAACCATCACTTCAGTGCCTGCCTGAGAGAAGCTGGAGCTGAGCAAAACGACGTCTGGATTGTTCGTCTCGACAGTCACAGCGCGCAGACACGCCTGCTCGGCCGGCGACACGCTCGAGGTTGGAGCAGAAGCTGCCGCCGCGCTCAGGTAGCGGCCGGCGACCCAGCCGCGTTCCCGCATGTCAGTGATCATCTCGATTTCGCACCAGCGCGTATTGCCGACGCTTTGGCACCCCATCACGCGGACCGGATCGCCATTGGCCAACGCGCCCACGATGGGGTTCCCGGTGCCTGGCCCACTACGCACATTCAGAACATCATTGGAAGGCACACCAGCGACACGCATCACGTTTCCGGAACTAACGGCCGGGCGCGTCGATGCCGACGGCGCGGCAGCCTCGCGCAGATACTGGCTTGCTGCCCAGCCTGTCGCGCCTCCGTCCACCTGGGCGATCTGGCACCAGACCCGGCCTTCGTTGCTGCGGCAGCCGCGGTTCTGCACTATGGTGCCGTTCAGCAGCCCCATCACCACCTGCGCGCTGGTCGACGGCGCGGCGCGCACGTTTAGGCTCTGAGACACACCGAAAACTTCCCAGAAGTTAGGGCCACCGGAGAGGCCGTCAGCGAAATCCTGACTCGGTGCTGCGCCCCCAATGCTGACGTTCAGCGTATAATTTGTGCTCTCGTTGCGGCGTGCCGCGTTCCGATTGATGAAGACCTGCACCCTATAGTCGCCATTGCTCGGCAGGACCCCGTCAAACCTCAGCCCATTCGTCGCCGCGACGTACATCGCAGCGCCTTGGCCAGGACGATTGCCTGGAGCGAAGATGTTGAAATAGGTCGACGGGTTCGACGGGAACATCTCGACGGCCATGCGTTGCCCAGCACGTGCGCCAAGTAGGTATTCGACGCTTTCGTAGCCTGTTAGGCTCGCATTGATGGTCGTTCTGCTCTGGCCGGCCGGAAATTGAACCCTCTCCGTGCGCGGTTCCTGAGCAAGTGTTTGCGTCGCAGTCGATAAGGCCGCTACCACGGCGATACATTTGAGAAGTTTGTTCATATCTGTCTTCAAGGCTCCTTAGGAGAAAGTTAGGTCCGAATTCTTTGTTGCAGCCAGCACAGGCGCCGCGCAGTTATTGGCATTCAACTCCGGTCAAATTCCCTCATCGTAGTGGTGGACTGCGCCATGACCTTGCCCATATCGAGCGCCGATCGGTATTTTCCACCCTCGGCATACATCCATGACCCTCCAACTGAGAGCACGCCGGGAAGGGCTGCGTATTCGTGCAGCTTGCTCTCCTTGATTCCACCGGATGGCATCATCAGGACATCCGGGAAGATGCGTCCCAGGTCCTTAAGCGCGGAGGCACCGCCCGCCGCTTCGGAGGGGTAGAACTTTAGAAGCGTCTGGCCCGCCTGGCGGGCAGCAATGATCTCGGTCGGCGTAACGACGCCGGGAACATGCGCGACTGACTTGCCCGCCACATGCGCCTCCAGCGCCAAGCAGCGGCCGGGACTGATGGTGAAGTCAGCGCCAATAGACACGGCCTTTTCATAGGTCTCCGGGTCCATCACGCTACCAGCACCCAGAACGATATCGGGATGCGAAGCACGCACGGCTTTCAAGGTGTCGTAGGCAATGTCCGAACGCAGCGTGATCTCGATGGCCGTCGCCCCGCCCGCGGCCAGCGCGTCAACCGCCGCAAGACAATCTGCCTGCGACTTCGGGTCGATCACGGGGACCACACGCACGGTCTGGAGGGCTTTGATCAGGTCAGCAGCTTGCATGATAGGTCTCGTCCATCAGCTTGAGAGTGTTCTTGCGGTTCGGTGCACCAAGACGGCCGCCCAGAACCGTGCATTTCAAAGCGGCAGCGGCGCTGGCAAAGCGGATGCAGTCCGCCGTGCCCTGACCTTCGGCCAGCACCTGTGTGAAGGCGCCGTGGAAAACATCGCCCGCGCCGTTCGTGTCGATCACCGCAACCTCGGGGTTGTGGATATGAACCGTGGGGCGATCCGGGCCATCGACGAAGAACGCGCCGGCCGCCCCATCCGTGACACAGGCGAAACAACCGAAAGTCTCGGCGATGCACATCGCCGCGGCTTCGGGCGCCGCGCCGTCGCTCAGGATCGCGGCGCCGGGGGCCGAGGCCACGATATGGCTGGCGTGACGCGCGAGATCGGTCAGGACCTCTGCCGGAGCCAAATCGGCATCGAGCACGGCAGGAACGCCCGCCGCGCGGGCATTGACCAGGGCGCTCCGCGCCGCATCGGGCCAGCGTACATCCACCATGACGGCGGCATATTTGGATATATCGGGGACCTCGGACAGTTCGGGCGCGCGTTGCGTGACCGGATCGTAATCCACCAGAACCCAGCGTTCGCCCGTGCCGTCCACGATGATCGTGGCCGATGCCGAGCGCCCGCCGGGCACCCGCCGCACAGAGCTGCAATCGACGCCTTCGGCCGCGATCTCGGCAATCAGGGCCGGGGCCAGCGCGTCGCCGCCCACACTTGCCCAAAGCGCGGGACACCCCCCCAGCCGCGCCGCCGCGGTCGCCGCATTGGCCGCCATCCCCGACGCGGTGCTGACCGTGCCTTCGGTCAGGTACTTGCCCGGCCCGCGCGAAAAATCCTCGACGCGATAGAGCGTGTCACGCGTCAGAGCGCCGACAAAAAGGACCTTTGGACCCGCGCCGCTCATGCGACTGCACGCGCATAACGCAACGCCGCCGCAGCGCCGCGTAGCTCTGCCAACCCTTTGAGCCGACCGTAGAAGCTGTAGCCTGGGTTGACCGCGCGGGTCAGATCGTCGGCGATGCGGTGGCCGTGATCGGGGCGCATCGGGATCGGCTTGGGCGCGCCGCTGACAGCGCGGCGGTCTTCTTCTTGCAAAAGGATATCGACCGCTTCAATCAGACTGACCGCACCGCCCAGATGTTCCGCCTCTTCAAAGCAATCCGGGTCGCTCTCATCCTTCTGCACCACCCGCAAATGAGCAAACCGGATACGGTTAGCATGGGTGCGGCCGATCTGCATGGCGTTTTCAGCATCACCTACCGACAGAGAGCCGAGGCACCAGGTCAACCCGTTCGCGGGTGACGGGTGCGCCTCGAAGATCGTCTTGAAATCCTCTGGCGTGGAGACCGCCAGCGGCAATCCAAAGAGGTTCTTCGGCGGATCGTTGGGATGGATGGACAGTTCGACGCCCAAACGCTCGGCCTCGGGCACGATCACGCTCTGGAAGTCGATCAGGTTCTTGCGGATGCCTTGATTGGTCAGCCCTTCATAAGACGCCAGCTTTTCACGAAAGGCATCCAGACCAACCGCGCCAATCATCGAACCGGGCAAGCCGGCAACGATGGCTTGGGTCAGACGTTCTCGCGCGCCGTCGGACATGGCCGCATGGGTGCGTTCTGCGGCAGCGATCCGTTGAGCGGAATAGTCCGACTCGGCCCCCGGGCGCTTCAGGATGAAAAGATCGAAGGCGGCAAAAGCTGTCGCGTCGAACCGCAACGCCTGCGCGCCGTTCGGCAGGGTGAATTCGGTATCGGTTCGCACCCAATCAACGCCGATGGAGAAGTTGTAGCAGATTGTCTTGATGCCCGCCGCTGCGACCGCGTTCAGCGAGGCCAGCCAGGTATCGACCGCTTCCTCGGCCTTGAGGCCAGTAGCCTTGATCTCTTCGGCCACAGGGATGGATTCGACCACCGTCCAGACCATCCCGGCGGCCTCAACTATCTCGCGGCGGGCGCGCACCTCCGGGGTCGTCCAGGCCCGATCCAGCGGGATGTCGTGCATCGCCGTCACGATGCCCGTCGCCCCAGCCTGACGGATATGGCTAAGCGGCACAGGATCTTCGGGGCCAAACCAGCGCATGGTTTCAATCATCTAGGAGTCTCCTCGATAGGTCGCCGGGGTCAGTTCCGGTAGAGAAGTTCAGGCAGGAAAAGGGTGATCTGCGGTACGAAAGTCAGCAGGAGGAGCACGCCAAGAAGCGGTACCAGGAATGGCATCGTCGCCGTGACGCATTGTCTGAAGGGCACCCCAGAGACACGCGAGAGCACGTAAAGCACCATACCGATGGGCGGCGTCAGCAGGCCCAGCATCAGGTTCAGGATCACGATGATGCCCAGATGCACCGGGTCGATCCCCACTTGCGCGGCCACCGGCATCAGGACGGGCACGAGGATCGAGATTGCTGCGATGGTCTCCATGAAGAGCCCCACGATCAGCACCACAACAAGGATGATCAGTAGGATCACGTTCTTGTTCTCGGTCATGGCAAGCATGGTTTCAGCAAAGAGCGCCGCGGCCTGGTTCGCGGTGAGAATCCAGCCAAAGACGCTGGCGGTGCCGACGATCAACATCAGCGCGGCGGTCGTCTCGATGGTCTCGATAGACACCGCAAGGATCCGCCGCAGGTTCAATGTGCGGTAGACGAAAAGCCCCAGTATCAGCGCATAGGCGGAGGCGCAGACGGCAGCTTCGGTCGGGGTGAAGGCCCCCGAGGCAATGCCGCCGACGATGATGACCGGGGCCATCAGTGGCAGAAAGGCAGCGCGGAAGGTTGCCCACACGTTGCACATGTCCAAAGCCGTGTCGCGAGGATATCCGCGGCGGCGCGACATCCACCACACCATGCCCGACAGCGCCAGCGCCATCATCAGCCCCGGGATGATGCCCGCGACAAAGAGCTCTCCGATGGAGGCCGAGGCCATGACGCCGAAGATTACCAGCGGCAGCGAGGGCGGGATGATCGGTCCGATGGTGGACGACGCGGCTGTGACCCCAACCGAGAAATCGTCGTCATAGCCCGCTTCCCGCATCGCCTCGATCTCGATCTGGCCCAGCCCGCCCGCATCGGCGACGGCGGCGCCGGACATGCCGGCGAATATGATCGAGGCGCCGACATTCACGTGGCCCAGACCACCATGCATCCAGCCCACCAGCGCGCGCGCAAAGGCAAAGATGCGCCTTGTGATGCCGCCGGTATTCATCAGCCCGCCGGCGAAGATGAAGAACGGGATGGCCAGCAGCGGGAAGCTGTCCATGCCGCCGATGGTCCGGTGCAACAGCAGCACCACGGGCTGGTCCGAAATCAGGATATAGGCCAGCGAGGACAGCCCGAGCGCGATAGCAATCGGCACCCGCAGGAACATCAGGCCGAAGAGGATGACAAAGAGCAGAAGGATCGTCATGGCTTGCGCCCCCGGATCAGGCGGTAAAGCTGCCACAGATGCACCGCGATGGTGATTGCAATGGCCGCCAGTACGACGAAGTAGAGGGTGTATTTCGGGAACGGCAGCGAGATCATCTGCTGATACCAGGTTCGGTTGATCAACGTCCAAAGCGACCAGAACGATACCGAAAAGAAGATCAGGCTGAGCGTCAGAGCAAAGAGTTTCAGCGCGCCCAGATATTTCGCCGCCCAGTCATCGAGGAACTCCAGACGGATATGGCTGTCGCGCAGTTGGCAGCGGATACCGGCGACAAAGGTCAGGATGATAAGGAGGTAGCGGGCCAGTTCCTCGGTGAATGACAGCGAGTCGTTCAGCACGTATCGGGTGAAGAACTGCAAAAAGACGGTAATGAAGAGCGCCGCGAAGAGCAGCAGGGACGGCAGATCGCGCCAGCCCAGATCCATCGCGTCCAGATGCCGGGCCTCTTCGCGCTCCTGCGCCTCCAGCAATTCGTCGATCTTGTCATCTACGCCCATGGCGCCTCTCCCCCATGACAAAAGCGGAACACCCGGCGGCGCGATGCCGCCGGGTGGGTCTTTTGTAGCTTACTGACCGATCGCCTGCAGGCGGTCGTAGATGTCCTTGGAGAAGGGGAAATCCTGCGTGTCAAGGTAGTCGGCCATCAACTGGATAAATGGCGCGCGGTCGACCTCGTTTACCGCGACGCCTTGCGCGCGGAACCAGTCGGCCAGCTCGTTCTCCGCGGTCACGATCTCGTTCGACGCCCAGAGCGCGTTTTCCTGCATCAGACCTTCGAGCGTGGCGTAATCGTCACCCAGACGCGCGATGGTGCCGGGCGAGACCAGCGTGATCAGCGAATTGGTGATGTGGCCTGTCAGGTTGATGTTGGTCTGCACCTCGTAGAACTTCTTGAACTGGATCGTCGGCAGCGGGTTTTCCTGAGCGTCCACGACCTTTTGTTGCAGCGCGAGATAGACTTCAGAGAAGGAAATCGGCGTCGGGTTGGCACCGGCGGCCTTCGGGAACCACTGGAACGCGGGCGCGCCGGGGGTGCGGATCTTCAGCCCTTCCATGTCGGCGGGCGTCAGGATGGGCTTGTTTGAGGTGACGTGGCGGGCGCCGTAATAGGTCAGCGCGACAGGCACGTTGCCGGTGGCTTTGGTGTAGCCCTCGGACAATTCCTTGAAGAGATCCGACTCGCCATAGGCTTTCCAGTGATCGAAGTCGCGCAGCGCGAACGGATAGGCCGACACGACGATGGGCCCATAGCTTTGCGACATGAAGGTGGGGCCAGAATAGATCATGTCGACCGTACCAAGCGACAACGCCTCGTTCAGCGAGGCCTCGTTACCAAGCTGCGAAGCCGGGAAAACCTCGATCTGGTACTTGCCGCCGGTGGCTTCCTCAAAGGCGTCGGCGGTGCGCTGCGCGGCCTGGTGATAGACCGAGCCCACCTCATAGGTGTGGCCCCATTTCAGCAAGTCCTGCGCCAGCCCCGGGCCAACGCTTGCCAGCGTGACGGCAGCCCCGATCATCGCGGTTTTCAACGAAAAGGTTTTCATGATTCCTCCCAAAGACAACGGGCCTCCTGTGGCCCAACTGCCCATAAAATGTGCGAGAGTTGACCACAGGACAAATGTCTTTAATGATTAAAAAACAGCATTCTCAACAGAGGCGACATGGCCCGCTCGCAGCGTACTTTCCGGCTCAAGTATAACGAGGCATTGGATTTTCTTGCTGCGGGCGGCGAGTACGACAGCATCTCGGGTCTGGCGCGGAACTTGCACGTCAGCCGAACAACCGCCCGCTCCATTCTGGCCAGACTACAGGATCAGGGCATCCTGACCGGGGGCATCGGCAGGGCCGCGCGCAGCATCGATCAGGCGGACTATTACCCCAGAAACCAGGTACTTGAGACCACCGAAATCCTGCGGGCAGCCTTTATGACCTGGATCATTCGCGAAAGGCTGCGGCCCGGGGATATCTTGGACGAGGCCGAAATCGCCACCCGGCATCAGATCCCGATGTCGAACGTCCGAGAGTTCCTGATCGGTTTGGCGAAATTCGGCTTCTTCCGCAAACTACGTGGTCGGGAATGGGAGGTCGAACCCATCAGCTCCGATTTCATCGACCAGATGTTGAGCCTTAGGCGCATGCTGGAGGTCAAATCCATAGCATCGCTGGTCGTCTTGCCAGCGCACGATCCGTTCTGGCCTGCCCTGCAAAGTCTGCGCACCCGCCATGTTGAACTTTTGGGCACGATCGGCGGCGAGACGCTGCCTTTCGTTGCTTTGGACAATCAACTGCACAGCCTGCTGAATACCTCATCGGACAACCGGATCATGATGATCCTGCAGGAAGCGGTCTTCTTTCTGTTTCACTACCATTACCGCTGGGGTAGCACAGACGAGAAGGCCCGCAACGAACAGGCCATGATCGAACATCTTGAAATCATCGACGCTCTGATTGCGCGCGATGCGGAGCGGGCGGAGGCGTCCTTAATCAACCACCTGTCCGTCGCAAAGAACACGCTTCTTGAAACGTTGGATGTCACCACCGCGGGTGTTCTGGCTCCGAATGAAAAAACAGATTCCATCCGCAGTGCTTGGTTTTGACAAGACGAAACAGGACCCAACGAAGGCGACTGTGCCGCAAGACATGAAAGACTGACCGCGTTCCAACTTTGTGCCGCAGGGAATGGCAGAAATGCGGGCTGCGAACGCTGCATTCGAGCATCCTGTTCAATTTCGGCTAGGGGCCGTTCAACGCCATTGGGGCTGATGGGGCGCATGACTGGTTTGTCCGCGACCCGGTCATTCCTCAACTTTTCGCCAGCGTCCGCTCCGGCGCAAAGCGGTCGTTGAGAGCTGAAGGTTAGACTGTCTGTGACCGAACGACCGCTCAACGGCACTTAGCCATCATCTGAGGGAAATACTTGGATGACTGCGATGAGCCCAATCCGGCCAAAACTCAAGACCGCGCCATCCTACTCGATGGGCGGGGAGCGGACGTTCGCGGCGTTCGCCAACCAGCCAGGGCGTCGAACTGGAAGCCGACATTCGTGCGGCATTGAGGCCGACTGCTTCTCAGCAACGCCGCAAGGCGGCTCATGACCCAGACTGACCGATGCTGTGGGGGTGTATATGTTGGCGGCAAGGGGCAACCTTTTGAGTGGCGTGGTTCGTGTTGGCGGATTTGAAAGCGCCTGCCTTATCGGGCCCGGCATAGGCATCGATGGTCATGCCTGCGTGCTGTCGGTCCGCTTCTGCCGCAATGCGAGCACAACAGTCACACCGGACCCTGCCAGAAACAAGATCGAGATCCAGCTGGAAAACAGGAAATAAGGATCTCCGCCCGTGGCAGAGAATGCCTGCCGCGCGCTGTTCTCGAGGCTTCCTCCCAAAACGAAAGCAATCACGAAAGGCAGAGGAGACATGTCGACCTTGCGCATCAGATACCCCAAAACTCCGAAGCCCAGGGTAAACCAGAGCGCCTTCATGCTTGGTTCCTGAGCATAGACAGCCGTAAAGGTCAGCAGCAAAACAACCGGCAGCAAGGTGCGTTTGGGCACTTTTACCATGACTGTCGCGGCCCGCATGAACGCCCCGCCAAACGTCCAGTTGACGAAATTGGCAAACAGCATCGCAGTGAACAATCCGAATACCAAGACGAGCTCGGTGTTCACGACGCTTTCACTGAAGCGAAAGACCGAAGGTCCCGGGGAGAACCCCCCGATTGAATCCGTGGCGAGAATGATGAAGACAGCCGCCGCATTGCCGGGGATGCCCAAGCCAAGCACCGGGATCAAGTTCGATCCGGATACGGAACTGTTGGCGGCTTCAGTCGCGGCCACGCCCTCGATGGCCCCTTCCCCAAAGTCTGGCGCTCCTTCCGGGCGACGACGCGCATAGCGCGCCCGTCCCAGTTGGTAACCAAGCGCCGCTGCCAGCGTCGTTCCAATGCCGGGAAGGGCACCAATGATCGTGCCCACGAGTGACGACTGGCCGATGTAGGGCGCAATGCGCAGGATTTCCGCGCGGGACAGACGCTGGTCGCCGTGATCAACAATTTGCTCACGCGCTCCCGACAGATTGCTTCTGTGCCAGAGGTCTTCGTATTCTTTCAGGACCGCGCCGACGATTAATACCCCCAGAATTGCCGTCATAATTGAAAACCCGCCCGCCAAGGCGTCGGTTCCCAAAGACAGGCGTGGATAGAAGTCTTCGCCACCGCCGATGAAAACAGCAATCAATCCCAATGCGACCGAAATCAGCCCTTTGCCAGGAGAGCCGCCGATAACTGCCGCAATAAAACTGAGCGACAGGATCAGAAGCGCGGTCTTCTCGGGAAAATCCAGATGCCGCTCAACCATTAAGGCAACGAATGGCGCGCAAACGAAAAGCGCAATGTCGGAAAACGTGTCACCAGACACAGAGGACAGATGTGCGACCTTCAATGCCTTGCGGGACTGGCCCTGCTTCGTCAGAGGGTAGCCATCCAATGTGGTCATATAGGCATCCGGTGTCCCGGGGGTGTTGAACAGAATGGCTGGAACCGCCCCTCCGAGCGTCGCCCCTTTCATGATGCCAATCAGAAACCCCAAAACGGGCAGCAAGGCTTCGACGTTGTATCCAAAGAACGAAATCAGGATCGGCAGGGAAATCGCCATCGCCATCGGCCCGGCCAGACCAGGCGTTGCGCCAACCAAGATGCCTGTGACCACGCCAGCAAAGACCATCACCAGCGTCAGTGGGATTGGAACACCGAGCAGTTCGAAAGCGGCCGGGCCAAAAATGACCGCCTGTATCCCGGCCGCGATGTAGTCCAGCGGCTGCACTAATAATCACCGTTGGGCGGCAGCAAAAGATCATCGAAGGGCAGATCGACGAGCGCGATCAAGCCGATTGTCACGGCGCTGGCAATCAGGACTGTCCGGGCCTGCAAGCGTCCAGCGGACAAAGAGGCCATTCCACCAATCATCGTGGCACCGCCAAGAAAATAACCGATGTATTTCCATGGGAAGGTTTCGCGCAAAAGGCGGTATTCTGACGGCTCGGTACCGAACAAATCGGCGATGCGCAGAAAGCCTGGGCCGGCGTGTCGCATCAACAAGAGACCCAGGATGATGACAGCGACAAGTGCGCCCGTATGCAAGAACGGCGCCAACCTCACCTCGGTGGATACAGGCTTTCGCCGCTCGATCAGCAGAAGCGCACCGCCAATCGCCATCAGGGTGAAGGCGATCGTCGGCGCAAGTGCGTCCCCGATGCTGACTTGCCGACGGACGCGAACGATCAGGCCGGTGCCTGTGTCCTGAGGAATCCAGAGGAACAAACCGACAAGCGCCAAAAGCACCGCGCCACTTCCGATATAGATGTTCAATCTGTACATCTGGACTTCCTCACAAGGCGGCTGGTCGCGCCAACGCGAGCTGGCACGACCTAGAGGCAAAAACTACTGGGAAGCCGCCTGCATCAGGTCCTTGGCGGATACAAAGCTGCTGTCGATAAAGGCTTGGAGCGCCTCACCCGAAATGGCCTCCGCACCTCCGAAGTTCGCTTCAAGCAGCGCGCCCGCTTTCGTGCTCTCGTCCAACACGATTTCCGAAATCGACTGTGCCAAATTGGCCTGAGCCGCGCCGTCCATGTCCTTTGGCCCGAAGTACATGAAATAGATATCAAGGTTGAACGGCACGCCCAGATCGGCCAACAACGGCGCATCCGGCGTCAGGCTCAGTGGGCGTGACATGCCCGAAACAAGCTCTACCAGTTCACCGGCTTCGACACCCTTTGAATGAGCGCCAGCGACAAATCCAGCGTCAAGATCCCCAGCATAAAGCGCGTTCAGCATCCCTCGCCCGCCCTGGACCATCGTGATGTTCATCTCAATACCGGCTTCTTTGCCCATCAGATAAGTCACATCAGCGATCTTTGGCGTAATGGCGCCAACTCTCATAGGTTCGCCGGTCATGGCAGCAGCGACAAAATCGTCGAAGGTTTTCCAACCTTTCGAGGCGGGCACGACGAACGCAACTTCCGCCAGCGTCGTGGTGACAATCGGCGTCACATCATCCGGTGTCATGCCTGCGGTCCCGTCTGCCATGCCGTAGTCAAGTGCTTCTGAAATACCCAAACCAAAGACGGTGCCATCTGCCGGGGCATCCTGCATTTCCATAGCCATGATAAGCCCCGCTTTCCCGGGCGTGTTCTGCGGCGTGATCGTCCATCCGTAGCGGGTTTCCAGCTCTTCCGCGATCAGCCGCGCCTGGCTGTCCGAGCCTCCCCCGGGGGGGAACGCGATGTGCATCGTGATTGGCCCCGGCGGAGTCCAGTCTTCAGCGAGGCTCGCCGTCGCCGCGATGGAACACCCAAGCGCAATTGCGCCAAGGGCGAGAAATTTTTTCATGGCAGTTCCTCCCAAAATCTCCATGTTGGAGCGGTAACAGTAATAAACCGGACAAGTCAACCTTTTACTGGACATGTCCGGTAAATGTTCGTATTGAACTCTGAATCGAGGGATCGCCTATGGAGCAAAAGCAGCCAAAACCATTCGATACGAATGAGCCCCTTCAGGAGTCTGTAACGTTCAAAATATCCCGGCTCAGTCAGAGACATGCATCTCAGGCGTCAAGGGTTCTGCGGGAATTGTCGGGCCCGCCGCTGTCAGAGTGGAGGGTTCTGATGCTGCTGGCGACCTATGGCCCCGGCACGGCCGCCGAAATCGCAAGATATCTGCAATCCGACGACTCTCTGATCAGCCGAACAGTGAAAACGATGCTGAGCAAGGGCCTTTTGCAAAGCACGCCTGACCCCAAGGATCGAAGAGCCAGCAAGCTCTCACTCAGTCAGGAGGGAAGCGCCCTCTATGAGCGCATGCGACCAAGCATGCATCGCCGCCGCGTCGCCGTTCATGACGCTCTCAGCAAAGAGGAGCGGGACACGTTAAGCGCGCTGCTGGCCAAACTGGACAGGCGCATGGATGAAATCGATGAGGACTTGCAGAGGTTCATTGAATGACGAACACCACTTCCCCCGCTTCGCACTTGCCGCTTGACGGTGTGAGAGTACTGGATCTGACCCACGTCATCGCGGGTCCGTTGGCAACGCATCAATTGTGCATGATGGGGGCCGAGGTGATCAAAGTTGAACGTCCGGGGGAAGGCGACGGCATGCGTGCGCTGCGCACACAACCAGACCAAAACGGGGTACCGCCAGCGTTCCGTGCCCTGAACGCCGGAAAGAAGTCGGTCGTGTTGGACCTGAAAGTCGCAAAAGATCGGGATCATCTGCTCGCGTTGGCCAAGTCCTGCCACGTATTCGTGGAAAACTTCAGACCCGGTGTCGCAGAGCGCCTCGGCCTATCTGCAAAAGACATCCGCCGCGTTCGCCCCGATGTGATTTACTGCTCCATCTCGGGATGGGGGCAAACCGGAGAGCTGTCTGCCGTGCCGGCCTACGATCATGTAATCCAGGCCGCCACGGGAATGATGGCGATGCAGGGCTCAGAGGGCCCACCGGTCAAAGTCGGTTTCCCGGTCGTCGATACGGCAACGGGCATGTCGGCAGCCACTGCGATTCTGGCGGCATTGTTGCGCCGCGCAAACGGCGACACATCGGACATCGAGATTGATGTTTCCATGGTCGACAGCGCGATGCTCCTGATGGCAACCGTCTATGCCCAGACAATCGCGACAGACGCCGCACCTCCCCGTGTGGGCAATCGAGGATTTGTTGGCAGTCCAGGCGCGAGCACCTTCGAAACCGCTGATGGCCATGTGTCGATTGCCGCCAATACAATGGGTCAGTTTCGAATATTGTGCAGCATCTTGGGCCGACCGGATTTAGCCCTGCCGCCATACCTGCCAGGCGGTTTGTCCGACAACGATTTTTTGTTCAACCTTGCCAGCCCTGAACTTGGCTTCGAATTGACAGCAGAAATTCGAAAACTTGATGCCGCCGAGTTCGAAAAAGCGCTCATCGCCGGGGGCGTTGCAGCCGCGCGGGTCCGCGATCTTCACGAGTTTCTGACAGAGTTGTACACCAAGACCCCGGGCCTGAATATTCCGGAAGAACCAACGGCTCTCATGCCTGGTTTTCGCAGCGAAGGCGCTCTCAAAAAGGAAAATTTTCAAGCGCCCCTGCTTGGGGAACATTCTAAAGAGGTGCCTAAAACTGCATGAAGTCTCCAAGAAGCGACAGAAAATCACACGCAACGCCGACGAGCCGACAAAGCTAAATCTCCTACAACGCATACTGAGTTTCATGGCTGAAATAATAATCGTTACCTGAAACTCCAGTTTTCGTCGCGTTTCTGTTGTTCGTACCGTTCTTGCGCTCCGCAACGCAACGTAAGGCAGCTAAGTCCCGCACCGTGTGAATTCACCCACCATCTGATTTTGCCGTTGCGGCGAAAGTCGGCAATGGCGAGCCGCGCCGCAGCATTTTGAGGTGGTGGCTAAGGTCTGCTATGGGCCGTGAGCGCCGCCATGCTTCTAATTAGTCGGGTTTGAACAACGCCTTCAGGCGGACTGAAGGCGGGGATTTTGTGTGGTGGGCGTGTGCAGGTCGGCGAA
>NZ_JAWHTD010000047.1:0-27604 GCF_032586235.1 Aestuariicoccus sp. MJ-SS9 | reverse complement strand
ATCATATCACGATTCTTTCTCGCTGAAGCAGACCGACTGGAAGTCGGTGGGTTTGCTCCAGAGCGTGGATACTAAAGACCCTGGTGTTCGGCTGGGTCTCTCTCGTCGCGCCGCTGTTGTTTCTGTTTCTCGCGGTGCAAACCCTGCGCCGCCGCTACGGAAGGTAGCGCACCACTGCCCCGCCCCCGCGCCGGGGACTCCACCTCAGTTCGGAACAGAAGGCCGGGGCTCAGTCGCCCAGCTTGGCGTGAACCTCGTTCAGGTCGATCTCGCCGATGGGCATCTTGTTGCCCGGGTTTTCGAAATCGTATTTGAAGAGCTCGAAATCCCGGCGGAAAATCTCCCACATGAGGTGCATCGACAGATCGTCGAAATACGCCTCGACCGGATGCGCCCGCTTGGGGCCGTGGCCTTCGGATTCGTTGAACCGCGGGATCGCGGCAAGGTCCACGGCATGCGGAGTCTGGATCGCGTCCAGCACCTGCTGCATCCCGTCGTTGAATTGCTCGGTCCAGAAGATCTTGTTGTAGCGCCCGCCGTTGACGATGAAGGTGCTCACATGGCCCGACATGGCCGACCAGTGAATGTCGGGCTCCATCGGGCGGCGCCAGCGGATGGTGTCGCGGGCGAACAGCAGGAAGCGGCGAAAGCTCTTGACCTGATCGAACTCTTCCTTGCCGTCCTCTCCGCCGACCTCGATCCCGTATTTCTGGATCAAGAGCGGCACAAGGTTGCCGCGATAGCGCCGACCATTGCGCTGGATGCCGCAAATCTTGTCGAAGAACGACGACAGGATACGGGTGTAGGGATTGCGCACGCAGGTGAAGGCAAAGCTGGTGCGGGTCTTCACGTTGGCCTTGATCGCCGGTTGGCTGTCCTCGCGGGCCCATTTGTGCAGGCCCTCTTCGGCGTCATGTATGTCGCCGTCAAAGAAGACGCCGTGGTCGGAATAATACATGATCTGACCGATGGTCGAGCAGGCGCATTTCGGCACAACCCGATACACCACGCTCTCGCTCTCGGTCATCCACGTGCCGGGAAAACCCATCTGCCTGCCTCCGAACCGCGCGTCTTGCGTCTGCCTGACGCTTATTGCCTTCAAAAAACCAAAGAATTCCGGTTTATTCAACGTGGGTTCATCTTTATCAACCTAAACAATCGGGCAAAAGTAAGGCAGACCGTTTCCAAAATGGCAAAAATTGCCTTCATCCTTCTATGCCACAAGGATCCTGACGCCATCATCAAGCAGGCGCAGAGCCTGACCGCCGTGGGCGATTACATGTCGATCCACTTCGACGCCCGCGCCAAACCCGAGGCCTATGCCAGGATCCGCCACGCGCTGGCGGACAATCCCAACGTCACTTTCGCGACGAAGCGGGTGAAATGCGGCTGGGGGGAATGGTCGCTGGTCGACGCCACGCTCCGCGCCGTCGAGGCCGCGGTCGACGCCTTTCCGCGCGCCACGCATTTCTACATGCTGTCGGGCGATTGCATGGCGATCAAATCGGCCGAGTACGCGCATGATTTCCTCGACCGGCGCGAGGTCGATTACATCGAATCCTTCGACTATTTTCAGTCCGACTGGATCAAGACCGGCTGGAAGGAAGAGCGGCTGATCTATCGTCACTGGTTCAACGAACGCACCCAGAAGCAGCTTTTCTATGCAATGTTCCAGGCGCAGAAACGGCTGGGGATCACCCGCGCGATCCCCGAGGATCTGGAGATCATGATCGGGTCGCAATGGTGGTGCCTGCGGCGGCGGACCATCGAATGGATCCTCGATTTCAGCCGCCGCCGCCCGGACGTGATGCGGTTTTTCCGCACCACCTGGATCCCGGACGAGACGTTCTTTCAGACGCTCGTGCGCCACCTGGTGCCGGAGAACGAGATCGAAAGCCGCACGCTGACCTTCCTGATGTTTTCCGATTACGGCATGCCGGTGACGTTCTACAACGATCACTACGACCTGCTGCTCAGCCAGGATTTCCTCTTTGCGCGCAAGATCAGCCCCGAGGCGAAAGAGCTCAAGCGGCGGCTGGGGGTGCTCTATTCGGCCGACGGCCAGCGCTTTCAGATCTCGAACGAGGGCCGGTCGCTCTACAAGTTCCTGACCGCCAAGGGCCGGATCGGGCGGCGGTTTACCCAGCGGTTCTGGGAAACCGAAAGCAGCCTGGGGCGCGAACGCGAGCTGCTGATCGTGGTGTGCAAGAAATGGCACGTGGCCAAGCGGCTGCTGGACCGCATCCGCCAGCTGACGAACGTGCCCTGCATCGAATATCTCTTCAACGAGGAAAGCACGCTGCTGCCCGATCTGGGCGGGATCCAGTCGACGCTGGGCAAGCGCCACCGACACCGCCGGGCACTGATGCGGATGCTGTTCGACTTCTACGAGACCGACAAGCTGATCGTCTGCATGGATCCGGCCAACCTCGACCTGATGGAGGATTTCGGCCGCGACCGCGCCACCACCCGCCTGCTCGAGATCGAATGCCAGTTCACCGACGATTACCTGACCGGCCACGCCATGCGCGTGGGCCTTGCGGGCGACCGCACCCCGAGAGAGACGCTGGAACGGCTGCTGCCGACCATCCGCAACGACATGGCGCATGAATCCGACCGCATCCGCGACGCCGAATTCGAGCACCACATCCGCATGCGCGAAGCCGATTCTGCCGAGGTGAACGCCCAGGCCATCTCGCGCTTTCTGACCATCCCGCCGGACAAGGCGCTGGACATCGCCAAGACCGAATACCTGTTTGCAGACTGAGGACGACCATGCCCCACACCTATGACGATCAGAACGTTTTTGCCAAAATCCTGCGTGGCGAGATTCCCAACAATACGGTTCTGGAAACCGAGCATTCGCTGGCCTTCCACGACATCGAGCCGCAGGCGCCCTGCCATGTGCTGGTGATCCCCAAGGGGCCCTACGTCACCTACGATCATTTCGCGCAAGAGGCGTCGGATGCGGAGATCGCCGATTTCACCCGCGCCATCGGGAAGGTCTGCAAGATGGCTGGCGTAGAAGACGACGGTTTCCGGCTGATCTCGAACGCCGGGGAGAACGGCGTGCAGGAAGTGCCGCATCTGCATGTGCACATTCTGGGCGGGCGGCGTCTGGGGCGGATGCTGCAACCGGCGTGACCGCCCGCGCCGGGGGCCTCTCGTCAAGCCCTTGCGGGCTTTTCTCGAGACCTCCGGCGCGTCGGTTCAGACCCGTTCGATGGCCAGCGCGATGCCCTGGCCGCCGCCGATGCACATGGTGATCAGCGCCTTGCTGCCGCCGATCCGCTCGAGCTCGTAGAGCGCCTTGATCGTGATGATCGCGCCGGTCGCGCCGACGGGATGGCCCAAAGCGATGGCGCCGCCGTTTGGGTTCACCTTGGCCGGGTCGAGCCCGAGCCCCTTGTTCACCGCCAGCGCCTGCGCCGCGAAGGCCTCGTTCGATTCGATGACGTCGAAATCGCTCGCGGACAGGCCGGTGCGGGCCAGCAGCGCCTCGACAGCCGGAACCGGGCCGATGCCCATCACCTCGGGCCGCACGCCCGCGTGGGCATAGCCGAGGATGCGGGCGCGCGGTTTCAGCCCAGCCTTGTCCGCCGCCCCGGCGCGGGCCAGCACCAGCGCCGCCGCGCCGTCGTTGATGCCGCTGGCGTTGCCGGCCGTCACGCTGCCGTCCTTCTGGAACACCGGGCGCAGGCCCGCCAGTGCGTCAAGCGTGGTGGCCTTGGGGTGTTCGTCGGTTTCAAAGGGGACCATCTCGCGCTTGCGGCGCACCTCGACTGGCACGATCTGATCCTTGAACACCCCCTCGGCAATCGCGCGGGCGGCGCGGGTCTGGCTTTCCAGCGCGAAGGCGTCCTGCGCCGCGCGCCCGATGTCATGCTCGGCGGCGACGTTTTCGGCGGTCACCCCCATGTGGCCGGTGCCGAAGGGGCAGTTCAGCGCGCCCAGCATCATGTCGAGCGTCCGGACGTCGCCCATCTTGGCGCCCCAGCGCTGGTCGGGGATGATGAAGGGTGAGCGGCTCATGTTCTCGGCCCCGCCGACGAGCGCGAAATCAGCATCCCCCAGCATCAGCGCCTGCGTGCCCGACACGATGGCCTGCGCCCCCGACCCGCAGAGCCGGTTGACGTTCATCGCCGGTGTCGTCTCTGGCACACCGGCCTGCATCGCGGCGACGCGGCTGAGGTACATGTCGCGCGGTTCGGTGTTGATGACATGGCCAAAGACCACATGGCCGATCTGCCCGCCCTCGACGCCCGCGCGGTCGAGCGCGGCCTTGGCCGCGGCGGCGCCGAGGTCGATGGGCGGGGTCCCGGCGAGGCTGCCGCCGAAGGTGCCGATGGCGGTGCGCGCGCCGGAGAGGATGACGATATCGTCGGACATGGAAGCCTCCTGAGCAATGTTCGGGCAGACTATGCCGCGCCGGTGGCGGCTTGTCAGCCGGGACCGGACGTCACAGCCTCGGGACGGAGACTTGACTCGGCGCACGCCCGGCGGCAGCCTTTCCGTCATGACGGAGGACGCCGACGATATCCTGAAACGCCTTCCCGCCCGCCTGAAAGAGGCGCGGCGCGCGCAGGGGCTGTCGCTGGATGCGGTGGCCAAGCTGTCGGGCGTGTCGCGCAGTATGGTCAGCCAGATCGAACGCGGCGAATCCTCGCCCACCATCGCGACGCTGTGGAACCTGACCCGGGCGCTACAGGTGGATTTCGCCGGATTGCTGGATACGCAGGGCGGGCCGGGGATCGAGGTGCTGCGCGCCAAGGACACACCGACCATCGACAATCGCGGCAACCGGTGCCGTCTGAGGATCCTGTCGCCGCCCGAGGAAGCCGGACGGCACGAGGTGTATGACCTCAGCCTCGGCACCGGCGGATCACTGATCAGCGAGCCCCACACCAAGGGGGCGCGCGAGCATCTGACGGTGATCGACGGGCGGATCGAAGTGACCGCCGGGGACCGGGTCGAGGTCATCGCCGCAGGCGACACCGCGCGCTATCCGGCGGATGTGGCCCATGCACTGCGGGCACTCGACCTGCCGGCGCGGGCCTTTCTGGTGGTGCAGGACGCCTGAGGCCGCGGGCTTTCGGCGTTATACAGGAAATTTTCCGTCATGGCGGATTTTTCTATATTGGACATTGATCCGCTATGTTAGAATTACCGCGACTCGGAGGATGACATGACCCAGGCTTTCCTGACCCAGATCACCAACACGCTCGCCCAGATCGAAGCGGACGGGCTGACCAAGATCGAACGGCCGCTCGATTCGGCCCAAGGGGCGCATATTAATGTCGGCGGGCGCGACATGCTGAACCTCTGCGCCAACAACTATCTGGGTCTGGCCAATCATCCCCGCCTGATCGCGGCGGCGCAGGGTGCCATGGCGACGCGCGGCTTTGGCATGGCGTCGGTGCGGTTCATCTGCGGCACGCAGGATCTGCATCTGCGGCTGGAACAGGCGCTGGCCAACTTTCTCGGCACCGACGACGCGATCCTCTTTGCGGCCTGTTTCGACGCCAACGCGGCGGTGTTCGAGCCGCTGCTGGGCCCCGAGGACGCCATCGTCAGCGATGCACTGAACCATGCGTCGATCATCGACGGGGTGCGGCTCTGCAAGGCGAAACGGTATCGTTACGCCAATGCCGACATGGACGATCTGGGAACGCAGCTGAAAGCGGCGCGCGCCGACGGGGCGCGGCATATCATGATCGCCACCGACGGCGTGTTTTCCATGGACGGCTATCTTGCGCCGCTGCCCGAGATCACCGCGCTGGCGCAGAAATACGACGCGCTGACCATGGTCGACGATTGCCACGCCACTGGGATCATGGGGCCGAAGGGGGCCGGGACCCCCGCGCATCACGGCGTCCGCGTCGATATTCTGACCGGCACGCTGGGCAAGGCGCTTGGCGGGGCGATCGGCGGCTATATCGCCGGGCCACAGCCCGTGATCGACCTGCTGCGGCAGCGGGCGCGACCCTATCTGTTCTCGAACGCGCTGCCGCCCGCAGTGGTCGCGGCCGGGATCGAAGTGCTGGAGATGGTCAGCGCCGGCGACGATCTGCGCGCGGCGCTGCATGCCAACACCGCCTATTGGCGCGAGGGGCTGAGCGACCTCGGTTTCGACCTCTTGCCCGGCGAGCACCCCATCGTGCCGGTGATGCTGGGCGAGGCGCGGCTGGCGCAGGACATGGCGGCGGCGCTTTACGATGAGGGCGTCTATGTGTCGGGCTTCTTCTACCCCGTGGTGCCCAAGGGCCGCGCCCGCATCCGCACCCAGATGAACGCCGCGCTGACGCGGGCGGATCTGGACCGGGCGCTGGCGGCCTTTGAAACCGCGGGAAAGCGGATTGGAGTGATCGGATGATCCTGCCTTCGGTCATCGACGCCATCGGCGGCACGCCTCTGGTTGCGCTTGACCGTCTGACCGATGCGCTCGGGCTGGAGGGGCGGATCCTGGCCAAGCTGGACTATATGCTGCCCGGCTTTTCCAAGAAGGACCGTGCCGCCCGCGCCATCGTCGAGGCCGCGCGCCAGAGCAGCGCGCTGGCCCCGGGGCAAACGGTGGTCGAACTGACCTCGGGCAACATGGGCACCGGGCTGGCGATTGTCTGCGGCGTGCTGGGGCATCCGTTCGTTGCCGTCATGTCGGCGGGCAATTCCGCCGAACGCGCGCGGATGATGCGCGCGCTGAGGGCCGAGGTGGTGCTGGTGCCGCAGGTTGGCGCGCCCCGCCCCGGGCAGGTGAGCGGCGCCGATCTGGCCGCCGTCGAGGCCGAGGCACAGCGGATCTGCGCCGCGCGCGGCGCCTTCCGCGCCGATCAATTCGCCCATCCTGGCAACCCGCAGGCGCATGAGAACGGCACCGGGCCGGAGATCTGGGACCAATCCGGCGGCACGGTGACGGCGTTCTGCGATT
Source organism: Aestuariicoccus sp. MJ-SS9 (assembly GCF_032586235.1). NCBI lineage: Bacteria > Pseudomonadati > Pseudomonadota > Alphaproteobacteria > Rhodobacterales > Paracoccaceae > Aestuariicoccus > Aestuariicoccus sp. MJ-SS9. The sequence goes on along the minus strand of NZ_JAWHTD010000047.1, from coordinate 20,679 downwards.
TCGTCGGATCGGGCGGCACGCTGGCAGGCGTGGCCCGAGCGCTGACGCCGCACGGCGTGCGCTGCTACGCGGTCGAGCCCGAAGGCGCGGCGGCGCTGGCGGGCGCGACCGTCACAGCGCCCGATCATCCGATCCAGGGCGGCGGCTATGCCATGGGCGACCTGGCGCATCTGGCCGACGTTCCCCTGGCCGGGCATCTGACCGTCAGCGGCGATGCGGCGCGTGACATGGCACGGCTGCTGGCGCGGCGCGAAGGCATCTTCGGCGGCTTTTCCGCCGGGGCCAACCTGGCGGGGGCCGTGCAGCTTTTGCAGGGCCTCGAACGCGGCGGCACATTGGCCATCGTGATCTGCGACAGCGGGCTGAAATATCTATCGACCGATCTATGGGAGGACGCGTGATGCGCAACGACATGACCGCGCTTGTGAAAGCGAAACCCGAGGTCGGGCTGTGGATGGAACGCGCCCCGGTGCCCGAGATCGGGCCGGACGACGTGCTGATCCGCATCCGCAAGACCGGCATCTGCGGCACCGACGTGCATATCTGGAACTGGGACGACTGGGCCCAGCGCACGGTGCCCGTGCCGCTGATCACCGGCCATGAATTCGCCGGCGAGATCGTGGATATGGGCCGCAATGTCGAAGGGCTCGAGATCGGTCAGCGCTGTTCCGGCGAGGGGCATCTGATCGGCAAGAAGAGCCGGCAGAGCCGCGCGGGCAAGTTCCACCTCGACCCGCAGACGCGGGGGATCGGGGTGAACGAGCCCGGGGCATTTGCCGAATACCTGCGGCTGCCCGCCTTCAACGTGGTGCCCCTGCCCGACGCCATCGACGACGAGATCGGCGCGATCCTCGACCCGCTGGGCAACGCGGTACACACCGCGCTGAGCTTTGATCTGGTGGGCGAGGATGTGCTGATCACCGGCGCGGGGCCGATCGGGATCATGGCCGCGGCGGTGGCGCGCCATGTCGGCGCGCGGCATGTGGTGATCACCGATGTGAATCAGGACCGGCTGGACCTTGCGGCGCGGGTCACGGACGTGGTGCCGGTGAACGTGGCGCAGCAGGACCTGCGCGAGGTCGAGGGCGCGCTGCGGATGAAAGAAGGCTTCGACGTGGGCCTCGAGATGTCGGGCAGTCAGGCGGCGCTCGATCAGATGGTCGAGAACCTTGTGATGGGCGGGCGCATCGCCCTGCTGGGCATCCCGCCCGGCAAGAGCCCGGTGGACTGGAGCCGGATCGTCTTCAAGGCGATCACCCTCAAGGGGGTCTACGGGCGCGAGATCTTCGAGACCTGGTACAAGATGATCGCGATGCTGGAGAACGGGCTGGACGTGCGCGGGGTGATCACCCACCGCTTTCCGGTCAGCGATTATGTCGAGGCGTTCGAGACGATGCGGTCCGGGCAGAGCGGCAAGGTCGTGCTGGACTGGACGTGACACCTTGGCGCTTGCCGCGAGTGGCCTGAAACGGTCAGGTTAGACGGCATCGCAAGGCGCGTGGCGGGGATATGAGCGAAAGCGGGACGACAACCTATCTTCTCGACGGACGCGGCGGCGCGCGGGCGGTGTCCGCCGACGCGCTGACCGGCGGCGCCTTGCCCGGGACGGGCGGCGGGTTCGTCTGGGGTCATCTGTCGCGCGGCGATGCCGACACCTGGGCAGAGCTGGAACGCTGGGGGCTGGAACCGGTGGTGATCGAGGCGCTGATGGCCGACGAGACCCGCCCGCGCTGCACCCTGCATGGCGAGGGGGTCTATCTGAACCTGCGCGGTGTGAACCTGAACCCGGGGGCCGAGCCCGAGGACATGATCTCGGTCCGGCTCTGGCTCGATCCGCATCGGGTGATCGGCGTCTGGGGGAGGCCGCTTCAGGCCATGACCGACATGGTGGCGGCCTTCGAGCGCGGGCAGGCGCCGGTGTCGCCGGGCGATCTGGTGGCCAAGCTGGCGCTGCGTCTGGCCGACCGGGCCGAACCGTCGGTGGCCGAGCTGAACGCGCGCATCGACGATCTGGAAGAGGCCATTCTCGACCCCGAGGGCGACGTGATCAGGTCCGAACTGGCCGATCTGCGGCGCACGGCCATCGTGTTGCGGCGGTACTTTGTGCCGCAGCGCGACGCGCTGACCACGCTCGAAATCGAGGACCTGCCCTGGCTGACCGACCGCGACCGCATCCACATTCGCGAAGCCGCCGAACGGGTGCTGCGCTTTGGCGAAGAGCTGGACGCGATCCGCGACCGGGCGCAGGTGGTGCACGATCAGATCATGGACATGCGGGCCGAGCGGATGAACCAGCGGATGCTGGTCCTGTCGGTGGTCGCGTCGATCTTTCTGCCGCTGGGTCTGGTGACCGGGCTGTTGGGTATGAACGTCGGCGGCATCCCCGGCACGGCCAGCCCCTGGGGCTTCGCCGCGGTCTGCGGCGGGCTGGTGGTGATCGGGCTGGGGTTGTTGCTGTGGTTCCGCCGGATGGGGCTCTTTCGCTGAGGGGTTTTGTTTGCCTCGGCCCAGCGTATGACAAGCCGCGACCGGCGCCTGCCCGTGGGGTGGCGCTGCAACATCGGGTCTGATCGCTTTATCGCGGCCCAGTCATTGCATCAAATGATCGGGGTGCTCACGCTTGCCAGAGCGGCGGGCTTCGCCCTTGATTCCGCGACTGGGGCAACAGAACCACCGGCCTCAGTCCGCCGCCACGTCACCCGACGTTTCGGTCTTCAACGTCGAGCCTTCCAGCATCCTGACCTCGCGCTGGGGGAACGGGATCGAGATGCCGTGTTCCTGGAACGCATCCCAGAGCGCCAGATAGACGTTGCCCCGGATGTTGGTCAGCCCGCCCGTGGGATCGCTGATCCAGAACCGCAGGATGTAATCGACGCTGCTGTCGCCGAAGCCGACGATGTGGCAGACCGGCGGCTTGAAGCTCAGCACCCGGTCGCAGCCTTTGGCCGCCTCGATGGCGATCTTGCGCACCCTGTGGGGATCGTCGTCATAGGCCGTGCCGAAATAGATATCGAGCCGCACGAATTCGTTGGAATGCGACCAGTTCACCACCTGCCCGGTGATCAGATCCTCGTTCGGGATCAGGTATTCCTTGCCGTCCCGCGTGACCACGCTGACATAGCGCGCGCCCAGGCTGTTGATCCAGCCGAAAGTGTCGCCGAGGCTGATCACGTCGCCGGGCTTGATCGACTTGTCGAGAAGGATGATCACCCCGGATACCAGGTTCGACACGACCTTTTGCAAACCGAAGCCGAGCCCGACGCCGATGGCCCCCGACAGCACCGCAAGCCCGGTCAGATCGACCCCGGTCAGCCGCAGCCCCATGAAGAAGGCGGTCCCGTAGAGCAGCACCTGCAAAAGCTTGATCGCCAACACCTGCATCGAGGGGCTGATGTCCTCGTTCCGGCGAATGCTCGAGGCGCTGGTGGCCGACAAGAACCGGGCCGCGGCGATCAGCACCGCCAGCGTGACCGCCGCCTGCACCACCAGCCACAGCGACAGGCGGGTGTCGCCCAGCGAAATGGCCAGCGAATCGAGCAGGCGCTGCGCCTCGTCGGTGAGGTTGAGGATGCTCAGCGTGACCCAGGTCCAGGCACCATAGCGCACGGCGGCCCGCAACAGCGGGTTGCCAATCAGACGCGTGGCGAAGGCGATGAAAAGCCAGGCCGTCGCCAGATTGGCGATAGCCGCCAGCAGATAGCTTCGCGACGGCCAGGTGAACTCGCGCATGGCCAGGACGACGATCCAGATCAGGACGACGAAGAGGATCATCCTAAGCCGGCGATGGACGATCACCAGAACCCGCATACGCCATTTCGGCCAGCCTTCGCGGGCGCGCATCCAGTCGTGCAGACGCGGACGCAGGAATGCGGCCAGAAGGTGCGCGGACAGGAAAATCGCCAGCGCGATGACCACCTGATAGGCGTTCCATGGGCGCATCAGGCCTTCGAGGAAGAGCTCGGCGCGACCCAGAAGGCCGACGGCGATCTCCTGCACCTCTTCTACCGGCAGGTTCTGAGTGTCTTCGGGGTTCATGCCTTGCCCAATTGTCCGCGCGCTTTACCGTGGCATCCGCCGGACATGGTGGCAAGCCGTCAGGGCGTCTGGACCAGATCGTGCCGCCAACCGATCATCTGATCCGCGCCCTCTGCATGCACGGAAATGGCGGCGACCAGCAGGACGGCCATAAGCACGAGGTTCAGGGTGTTCAGGGCGGACGGCATCTCGATCTCCGGGTGTTTCGGGGAAATACGGAGAAGGGGACGGGGCGGATCACTTTCAATGCGACAACTTTGCAGAGCGCGTCTTTTGCCCGAGACGGCGCGCATGCAACACAGGCTTGCGAGCACGCGGGCAAGGCTGTAATTGCACGGGCATGACATTGATTTTCGATCTCGGCGACCGGACGCGGTTGCGTGAACGGTTTTTCGGCGCCGCCACCACGGTCCGCGCGCGACTACCCGCGCGCCGGGCGTGACGCCGGCCGACAAGACCGCTTTGAACACCACACTCCGCTAAGAACCGAAAGGGAGAGGACGCATGTCCCCCAAAACGCTCTACGACAAGATCTGGGATGCCCATGTGGCGCACGAGTCCGAGGACGGCACCTGCCTGCTTTATATCGACCGTCACCTCGTGCACGAGGTGACCAGCCCGCAGGCCTTCGAGGGGCTGCGCATGGCGGGCCGCAAGGTCCACGCGCCCGACAAGACCATCGCCGTGCCCGACCACAACGTGCCGACGACCCCGGGCCGCGAAGACCCCAAGAACATGACCGAGGACAGCGCGATTCAGGTCGCGGCGCTGGACAAGAACGCCAAGGATTTCGGGATCCATTACTATCCTGTGGCGGACATCCGCCAGGGCATCGTGCATATCGTAGGCCCGGAACAGGGCTGGACCCTGCCGGGTATGACCGTGGTCTGCGGCGACAGCCACACCGCCACCCACGGCGCCTTTGGCGCGCTGGCGCACGGCATCGGCACCTCTGAGGTCGAGCATGTGCTGGCCACCCAGACGCTGATCCAAAAGAAATCCAAGAACATGAAGGTCGAAATCACCGGCAAACTGCGCCCGGGCGTGACCGCCAAGGACATCACCCTGTCGGTGATCGGCGAGACCGGCACCGCCGGCGGCACCGGCTATGTCATCGAATATTGCGGCGAGGCGATCCGCGATCTGTCGATGGAAGGCCGCATGACCGTCTGCAACATGGCGATCGAGGGCGGTGCCCGCGCAGGCCTGATCGCGCCGGACGAAACGACCTTTGAATACGTCAAGGGCCGCCCGCACGCGCCGAAGGGCGCACAATGGGAGGCGGCGCTGGCGTGGTGGAAGACGCTCTATTCCGATGACGACGCGCATTGGGACAAGGTCATCACGATCAAGGGCGAGGACATCGCGCCGGTCGTCACCTGGGGCACCTCGCCCGAGGACGTGCTGCCGATCACCGCCAGCGTGCCCGCCCCGACAGATTTCGACGGCGGCAAGGTCGGCGCGGCCAAGCGCGCGCTTGAATACATGGGCCTGACACCCGGCACGCCGCTGAACGAGATCGAGATCGACACGGTCTTCATCGGCTCGTGCACCAACGGCCGGATCGAGGATCTGCGCGCCGCGGCCGAGATTCTGAAAGGCAAGAAGATCAAGGAAGGCCTGCGCGCCATGGTCGTGCCCGGATCGGGCCTCGTCCGGGCCCAGGCCGAGGAAGAAGGGCTGGCGGATATCTTCAAGGAGGCCGGTTTCGAATGGCGGCTCGCGGGCTGCTCCATGTGCCTGGCGATGAACCCCGACCAGCTCGCCCCAGGCGAGCGCTGCGCGGCCACGTCGAACCGCAACTTCGAAGGCCGCCAGGGCCGCGGCGGCCGCACCCACCTGATGAGCCCCGCAATGGCGGCAGCCGCAGCGGTGACAGGCCACCTGACCGACGTACGGGAGATGATGTAATGGACAAGTTCGAAAAACTTACCGGGATCGCGGCGCCTATGCCGCTGGTCAATATCGACACCGACATGATCATCCCCAAGCAGTTCCTGAAGACCATCAAGCGGTCCGGTCTGGGGGTGAACCTCTTTGACGAGATGCGGTACGATTCCGAAGGCAAGGAAATCCCCGATTTCGTGCTGAACAAGCCGCAGTACCGCGAGGCCGAGATCCTCGTCGCCGGCGATAATTTCGGCTGCGGGTCGTCGCGCGAACATGCACCCTGGGCGCTGAAGGATTTCGGGATCAAGGCGGTGATCTCGACCTCTTTCGCCGACATCTTTTACAACAACTGCTTCAAGAACGGCATTCTGCCCATCGTGCTGCCGCGCGAGGCCGTCGACGTGCTGATGAAGGACGCCGAGAAAGGCTCGAACGCCCGCATGATCGTCGATCTGGAGGCGCAGACCGTCACCTCGTCGGACGGTGAGGTCTTTGGCTTCGAGGTTGACAGCTTCAAGAAGCATTGCCTGCTCGAGGGGCTCGACGACATCGGCCTGACCCTGGAAAAGGCCGCCGCGATCCAGGCGTTCGAGGCAAATCTCGCGCAATCGCGCCCCTGGGTCTGACACCTCTGAAAATCGCAGGCAAAGCCCGGCCGATGCGCGGCCGGGCTTTTTTCATGCGCAGAAAACCGCCGGCGCAGCGGGCATCTTGGTCGAAAATCCGCCCAGGATTGGGTGTTTTTCAGGAGCCCCACAGGCCCGACTCGCCCCAAGGCAGCGTGAAACCCGGATTCACGAGAGATTAATGAAAACCGCCTACAACCATGGCGGGATATGGGGCAGCGCAGCGCGACGCACAATATATTGTTCTGCGACAAGGTCTTGCCGCAATCTGGTTGCGGTTATGATGCATTCCCGCACCAGGTTTTCCCTGTTTTCGCCCCATTGATTGCCGATAGTGCCCCTCGGTCTTGAGGCCTTTTGGGAAAGAGGGCAAAAATTTGGCACAAATGAGGCAGTCCGCCACAATTGGCGACACGCGTTGGGAACAAGGGAACGGCTGTGCATCGTTCCCGTCCTTGGCGAAAGGGCAGTTTACGTGATCAAGCGCATGATCAGTGCGGGCGCGCGCGCGCTCCTCGTGGCATTGCTTATTGCAATGCCGGCGCTGGTCCTGCCCGGTGTCTCGCCGGACACCACCCAGATCGTCGCGCTTTTGTCGCTGCTCGGCGCGCTGCTGACCTTTGTCGAATATGTCAGCGATTATCCCAGCCTGATCGAATTCCGGAACGCCCCGCCGTTCAACCGGATGCGGTTTCTGGCGCTGTTCGCCACGGTAATCCTGCTGACCCTGATCGCGCGGGGCGAGACGCATCCCACCTTGCTGACCGCCGCGATCACCGGGCTGGGCGCGATGATCGGGCAGGCGATGGATTTCCCGTTCTCGCCGGTGCGGCTGATGGTGCTGATGCTGCCGGAAAAAACCCCGGCCGCAGAGCTGGACATCCTTCGGACCTATGCCGGGATGGCCTATCTGATCTCGCTGATGGCGATCATTCTGTTCGTGGCCTGCGTGCGCGTTCTGAACTGGCCGATCCGCAAGGCGGCGTTCAATTTCTGGGTCAACCTGCCGCTTTTCGACCCGACCGCAGGTGGCGACGTGCTGACCCGGCTCAAGCGCGACAGCCATATTAACGTCGCATTAGGGTTTTTGCTGCCATTCCTGATCCCGGCCGTGCTCAAGGCGGCCACCGCGTGGATCGGCCCGATCGGCCTGACGGATCCGCACACCTTGATCTGGACGATGAGCGCATGGGCCTTCTTGCCGGCAAGCCTGATCATGCGGGGGGTCGCGCTGATGCGGATCGCCGACCTGATCGAGGAAAAGCGCCGCCGCGCCTATGCGCAAGCCTCGGAATTGCAGGCTGCCTGAGCCTTCTTCTGTGGATCGGAACCGCTGCCGCCGAACCGCTGCGGCTCGCCACCTGGCATGGCGGCTTTCACCGCAAGGGGCCGGGTCTGCTGCTGCGCGACCTGCTTGATGGCCGGGACGAAGGGGTCGCGAATGCCGTGGCGCAAATCGCCGGGCTGGCGCCGGACGTGCTGCTGCTGACCTCTTTCGACCACGATCACGATCTGGTGGCACTGCGCGCGCTGGGCAAGGCGCTGGCCGGGGCCGGGCATCCCTTCCCGCATCTCTATGCCGCGCTGCCCAACAGCGGGATGGCGACGGGGCTGGATCTGGACGGCGACGGGCGGCTGGGCGGGCCGCGTGACGCGCAGGGGTATGGGGGCTTTGCCGGTGCGGGCGGGCTGGCGCTGCTGTCGCGGCTTGAGCTGCGCGAGGTGCAGGATTTCAGCGCGCTGCTCTGGCGCGACTTGCCCGACACCGCGATGCGCCCGGACGATCCGGGCGCCGATGTGCAGCGGCTCAGCTCGACGGGGCATTGGCTGATTACGCTAAACACCGACACAGGCCCGCTGAGGCTGGGCGCCTTTGCCGCGACGCCGCCGGTCTTCGACGGGCCGGAGGACCGCAACGGGCGGCGCAACCGCGACGAGGTGCTGTTCTGGCGCCACCTGCTGGACGGCGCGTTTCAGACCCCCGCCCCCACCGATCGCTTCGTGCTGATGGGCAATGCCAACCTCGACCCCGACACCGGGGACGGGCGGCGCGAGGCCATCGCCCGGCTGTTGAACCACCCCCGCATCGCCGATCCCCTGCCCGGTTTGCCGACCGTCGCGTGGGAGGGGCCGGGCGAGATGCGCGTCAGCTATGTTCTGCCGACCCGCGATCTGACGGTGCTCGACGGCGGCGTTCTGCCCGCCGCCGAGGGAATGGGGCCGCACCGGATGGTCTGGGTCGACGTCGATCTCAGGCCCTAAGCGCCTGCGCCGTGGCCGGCGCGCGCAGATGGGCGGTGGCCTGGTGCAAGACCTCTCGCGGGTCGGTCGGGCGGAAATCGGGCAGCAGGGCGGTGAGCGGCTTTTCGTCCAGGCGATGCGGTTTCGACCACAGGTAGCCCATTTCGATCAGGTGGCGGGCCATCTTCCAGAACGGGCTGGTGAGGTAAAGCGGCGTCCAGGACATCCGTTGCACCCGCACCGGCCCCTCGGCCGGCACAAGCGCCGCCATCTCGGTCAGGCTGAGCGTATGGCCCGGAAAGGGGATGTCGGCGAAGCGTGGCAGCTCGGCCCGCTTGTCGCAGAGTGCGACGGCGGCGCGGGCCATGTCGGGCAGGTAGGCCCAGGCGTGCGGCACGTCGGGGTCGCCCGGCGCGGTCAGCACGCCGCGCGGCATGCTTTTGGCGATGACCTTGTCGAACCAGTTGCCCGAGGGCGCATTGTCCAGAAAATCCCCGCCGCGCAGCAGGATCGTCGGGACGCCGGAGGCGCGGTAGGCGGCCTCCATCTCGATCCGCAGACGCCCCAGCGGGTTGGTCGCGCGGTGCGGCGTGTCGGCGGTCAGGCAGTCGGGCGCCTTTGGCCCGTAGACGTAGACGTTCCCGGGCAGCAACAGCGTCGCGCCGCTGGCCCGCGCCGCGGCGATCACCTGGGCGGTGAGGCCCGGCAGCTGGTCGGCCCAGTCGGTGTAGGGCGGGTTCCAGGCATTCGCGATCACGTCCACACCCTGCGCCGCCTCGTCCAGCCGGTCGCTGGCCCGGTCGAAGAGACGCACGGTCCAGCCGGCGTTCCAGAAAGCCTCGGCCACATGGCGGCCGAAACGGCCGTTGGCGCCCAGAACGAGTACGGTGCGTGTCATGGCAATGTCCTTTCGCTGACGATTGGACCCAGGTTGATCTATTCGCCTGCATTCAGGAATTGCCGGAATTTGCAGATCGTGTATTCATAAATGAATGGCAAGCGCGCTTTCTTCCCTTGACTGGACCCTGGTGCAAAGCTTTCTCGCGGTGGCCGACAGCGGGTCCCTGTCCGAGGCGGCGCGGCAGCTGGGCACCAGCCAATCCACCGTCGGGCGGCATATCCGCCAGATCGAGGACGCGCTCGAGGCGACGCTGTTTCATCGCCAGCCGAGGGGGCTGGGCCTGACCGAGGTTGGGCGCGCGCTGCTGCCCCATGCCCGCGCCATGGCCGAGGGCGCCCATGCACTGCGGCTGGCGGCGGCGGGCAAATCGGACCGGCTGGCCGGGCCGGTGCGGATCACGGCGAGCGTCTTTGCCGCCCACCACCACCTGCCTCCGATCCTGGCCGAGCTGCGCCGGGACGAGCCCGAGATCAGCATCGACCTGGTGCCCTCGGATCAGTCCGAGAACCTGCTCTATCGCGAGGCGGATATCGCCGTGCGCATGTACCGGACCGAGCAGCTGGACATTGTCACGCGGCACATCTGCGATCTGGGTATCGGTCTTTACGCCGCGCGTGCTTATCTGGACCGGGTCGGGCGGCCCCGTGGGCTGGATCAGGTCCTGAAGCTCGATCTGGTCGGCTTTGACCGCGACGACGAAATTCTGCGCGGGATGCGCGAGTTGGGGATCGCGGCGCAGCGCGACTGGTTCGCCACGCGCTGCGATCACAACACGGTCTACTGGGAGCTGGTGCAGGCGGGCTGCGGCGCGGGTTTTGTCGTCAGCACGGTGGCGGACAAATGCCCCGGGGTCGAGCGGATCGAGGTGGATTTCCCGCTGCCCAAGCTGTCGGTCTGGCTGGCCACGCATGAGGCGATGCGCAGCACACCGCGTATCCGCCGTGTCTGGGATGCGCTGGCGGAGGGGCTGATCGCGCAGGTTTCTTGACCATTCCGGGCAGGCGTACTAGGCGAACGTAACGCTTTTCCAAAGGACAGTGACCCATGACCAACCCCTCGCTTCTCATTCTGCCCGGTGACGGGATCGGCCCCGAAGTCATGGCCCAGGTGCGCCGTGTGATCGACTGGTTCGCCGACAAGCGCGGCCTGACCTTCGACGTGAGCGAGGATCTGGTGGGCGGGGCGGCCTATGACGCGCTCGGCACGCCGCTGACCGACGCCACGATGGCCAAGGCGCAAGAGGTGGACGCAGTTCTGCTGGGTGCCGTGGGCGGCCCGAAATACGACAACCTGGATTTCAGCGTGAAGCCCGAGCGCAGCCTGCTGCGCCTGCGCAAGGAGATGGACCTTTACGCCAACCTGCGCCCGGCGCAGTGTTTCGACGCGCTGGCGGATTTCTCGTCGCTGAAAAAGGACGTGGTCGCGGGGCTCGACATCATGATCGTGCGCGAGCTGACCTCGGGCATCTATTTCGGCGAGCCGCGCGGGATCATCAAGGAAGGCAACGAGCGGGTGGGCATCAACACCCAGCGCTACACCGAGAGCGAGATCGAGCGCGTGGCGCGGTCGGCCTTTGAGCTGGCGCGCAAGCGGTCGAACAAGGTCTGCTCGATGGAGAAGGCCAATGTGATGGAATCAGGCGTTCTGTGGCGCGAGGTGGTGCAGCGGGTCCACGATGCGGAATATCCCGATGTCGAGCTGAGCCACATGTACGCCGACGCCGGCGCCATGCAGCTGACCCGCTGGCCCAAGCAGTTCGACGTGATCGTGACCGACAACCTCTTTGGCGACCTGCTGTCGGATCTGGCGGCGATGCTGACCGGTTCGCTGGGCATGCTGCCCTCGGCCAGCCTCGGCGCGCCGATGGCCAACGGGCGGCCCAAGGCGCTTTACGAGCCGGTGCACGGGTCGGCCCCGGACATCGCCGGTCAGGGCAAGGCCAACCCCATCGCCTGCGTCCTGAGCTTTGCCATGGCGCTGCGCTATAGCTTCGACAAGGGCGACGAGGCGACCCGGCTGGAGCAGGCGATCGAGACGGTTCTGGCGCAGGGCTACCGCACCGCCGATCTGCTGGGCGAGGAAGGCCGCGCGCCGGTGTCGACCAGCGAGATGGGCGACGCGATTCTGGCCGCGCTGGACGCCAGCCTGTAAGCAACCCGCTTTGCCTTTGCGGCGCGTGCGCCCCCGCCCCGGCGGGGGCGTTTTCATGTCGGCGCGGTGCGCATGAATGCGCACCCTACGGGGTTGCGCATAGCAGCCATACCGAGATGACAGGGAGGCATGGCTTGCGCTGTCCGCGGATGCGGGTGTAGCTGGCGTTACCGCAATCAGTCAGGCGATCCGTGATGGGTTCCAACGCAAAAGGCGCTTTGCTGGCGCTGCTGTCCTTTGGCATTTTCGCCACCCATGACGTGATCGTCAAAACGCTGGGAGCGCATTACAGCCCGTTCCAGATCGTCTTCTTCAGCGTGCTCTTCGGCTTTCCGATGGTCACGCTTCTGCTGATCCGCGACCCGGAGCCCGGGCACCTGCGCCCGGTGCATCCCTGGTGGACCGCGCTGCGGACGCTGGCGGGAGTGGTCACCGGGGCATCGGCGTTTTACGCCTTTTCGACCCTGCCGCTGGCGCAGACCTATGCGATCCTGTTCGCCGCACCGCTGATCATCACCATCCTGTCGATCCCGATCCTGGGCGAAACCGTGCGCCTGCGCCGATGGCTGGCGGTGATCGTGGGACTTTGCGGCGTGATCGTAGTGCTGCGCCCCGGCGTGACCGAGTTTCAGCTGGGGCATCTGGCGGCGCTGGTGGCGGCGGTCGGGTCAGCGCTGGCATCGATCATCGTGCGCAAGATCGGGCGGGACGAGCGCAGCGTGGTGCTGCTGCTTTACCCGATGCTGGCCAATTTCGCGATCATGGCCTGCCTGCTGCCGCTGGTCTACAAGCCCATGCCGCTGGGCCACCTGGCCGGGGTCGCCGCGATGTCGATAATGGCGTTTTCGGCCTCGGCCATCATTGTCGCGGCCTACAAGGCCGGCGAGGCGGTGATCGTCGCGCCGATGCAATATTCGCAGATCCTGTGGGCCACGCTTTACGGCGTCTGGTTCTTCGACGAGGTGCCCGACGGCATGACCGCCATCGGGGCGGGGATCATCATCGCCAGCGGCGTCTATATCGTGCTCCGCGAGGGCCGGCCGAACGCCTCTACGCACACCCCGGTGCTGCAGAACAAGAGCCGTCTGGAAACCGGGGTCACCCCGCGGATCAGCTCTTGGCTGCGGCTGACACGTCGCGACGGCGAAGCGGAGTCCTGAGTGGAATGAGTGCTTGCCAAAGACCCTGACCTGGGCTATCCCGCGCGCCACGGTCGGAGTGTAGCTCAGCCTGGTAGAGCACTGTCTTCGGGAGGCAGGGGCCGGAGGTTCGAATCCTCTCACTCCGACCAATAAAATCAAAAACTTACAACCCACCCCCACTCACCGTTGTCTCGTTTTTGTCTCGTTTTTGTCTCGCAAACGAGCGACTCAAGCTGCCTAGTTTAATTGGCGTGTTAACGTTGCCCAGGGACGAAAGACTGCCTGCTTAGGGCGCTGGCGGATGAGGGTTGGGTCAAGATCCGAAATTTCCGCGCCTCCGACAACAAGCTGCGTTACGCCTACATCCTGACGCCGCGTGGTCCAAAGACCAAGGCGCGGATGACAAGCGATTTATTGAGGGGCATGACCGGGCCCCAAGGCCTTGTTCTCGGTCATCGCTCTCGCCGCAACCGTCATCTATTGGTTATGAGATGCCGTAACGGGGCCTGCGACTCCCGCCGCCCGTTGCCGCTTGCCAGCTGACGCGCGAGCTGTCGCCGTTCCCGTATCGCCCCTGGAAGGAGGATAATCGCCCCCTGCCCCGCCTCAAACCAAGTTCCTTTGACACTTTCACGTCAGATGATCCGTCACGATTTCGTCCGGGACTTAAGTCGGCAGTAGAGAAGGAAGATTGGTGGTTCCAGACCCTTTTTTGGGCTCAACCCGCGCTGTCGGGGTCATATAACTCCGACGTCTTCTGCCGGGCGACAAGCCACCAGCCCGACTGTTTCGGCCAACTGGCAAAATCAGTATCGTACCCCAACTCGCGGGCGGCATGAAGCGCCCACATCGGATCCACAAGCGCCTCGCGGGCGATCGCGATGAGGTCGGCCTGCCCGCGCTTGAGGATCTTCTCCGTCTGGACTGGATGCGTGATGAGTCCGACAGCCATCGTCTTGATGGCAGTCTCCTTCCTGACCCTTTCCGCGTAGGGAACCTGGAAACCGGGTTGGCGCTTGCTGTTGCCACTGGCCGTTGCCGCCCCCGAGATGCCGCTCGACGAGCAATCCATGACGTCGACGCCGATTTCCTACTAATAGGCACACCTCACCCCCGTGCGAGGCATATGGTTGTGGGCGATCTATGCGGACCAGTAAATCCGGCATCATTTGCCGAAGCGCGCCGCGGTAAGCCCTTCGAAATCAATCTCCGGCTTCCGCCCGAGAACGAGGTCAGCGACGGCCTTTCCGGAGCCAGCGGACATCGTCCAGCCAAGAGTGCCATGCCCGGTATTGAGAAAAAGGTTTGCAAGATGGGTGGGGCCCAGCACTGGCGTTCCGTCTGGCGTCATCGGCCGCAACCCTGTCCAGCCCTCTGCTTTTGCCAGGTCCCCGCCGCCGGGGAACAGGTCATTGACCACATAACGGACCGTATCTGTTGCATGCGGGCCGAGACGGTTGGAATAGCCCGCAATCTCGGCCTGCCCGGCCACGCGTATCCTGTCTCCAAGCCTTGTGATCGCCACTTTATGCGTTTCGTCCATGATCGTGGACCGGGGCGCGGCATCTTCGTTCGCGATGGGGATCGTCACTGAATACCCTTTGACCGGATAGATCGGCAGCCGAATTCCGATCGGTGTCAGAACGCGGGGTGCAAAACTACCCATCGCGCAAACGTAGGCGTCCGCCGTGATGCGGCCCGCCGGCTCGCAATCAATACCAGTGACACGGTCGCCATCGACATTGATCCGGCGGATTGTCTGTCCGTAGAGAAATTCAACGCCAGCTCCGGCGCATTTTTCCGCGAGCGCCAACGTGAACATCCGGCAATCCCCGGTCCGATCCGCAGTCAGCCTGAGACCTCCGACGAACTTGTCCTTGACCTGCGCCAGAGCCGGTTCTGCCGCGATGCACCCTTCCTGGTCGAGCACCTCGAAGGGCGAGTCGTATGCAGCAAGAATGTCCTGATCCGCCTTGGACGCCTTTAGCTGTTTTTCAGTGCGGAAGAGTTGCAGGGTCCCCTGGGCGCGGCCGTCGTATTCGATCCCGGTCTCGGCAATGAGATCAGGAAAGCAGTCGCGGGAATAGCTCGATATCCGAACCATCCTGGACTTGTTTGTCTGGTAACTCTCTTCGTTGCAGTTTCGCAGCATCTGAAGACCCCAGAGCCACATGGTCGGACTGATCAGCGGCCAGATGAAGAGTGGGCGGCGCTTCATGAACAGCCATTTCAGCGCTTTCATGGGGATGCCCGGAGCCGCCCACGGCGAGGTCATTCCGTAGGACAACTCGCCGGCGTTGGCATAGCTCGTCTCAAGGCCCGGCCCCGGCTGACGGTCAACTACGGTGACCTCTGCACCTTGCTGAACGAGGTACCAGGCCGTAGTCACCCCCACCACGCCGGCGCCCATTACGACGATCTTCATCCGTTACCTCCCCGAAATTCCTCTGGTGCCGCGCTTCCCTCCGAGAGGTGGCACCCCCATCAATCAGTTGCTGGCCTACCCGCGTCAAGGTCGGGCGGACTTGCGCGCGTAGGCATGCTCGCTGACAAGCTGTAGCTCCTGGCCGCGCGAAGTCGCTGAACTCAGGCGGGCAAGAGTTGCACATTGTGCGCGTCTAATGGCAGTAGCCGCGCGCCAGCCCGCTGATATCTGAGGCGGTGCACCTAGGCGCGCTCCCAACCGATCGCGGCTATTGGCCAGGCCCACCTCGCCCATGCGTGGCTTGCGTTCACATAGACCGTTGCAGGGACACCTGCCGACAGTTCGGCCAAGTGATTATGATGAAACGGTTCAGGTAGGTGGCCCGCGCGGCTCTTTGATCAGGCGGAGAAAATTCCAAAGGCACACATCGCCTTTCTGACTGCTAACACCGCCCTTGGCATACCTACCACAGAGCCCGCAGAGGAAGCTGCCCCCAGGAAGGGGAACTCCGCGGAGGGCACGATTTGTTCGACCTCGTCAGACGTGAGCCGCATCGATCTGTTGAGGCGACCGCTGATCCGTGTCAAAGTTTATGCATAAACCTCAAGGGCTAAGGGATACTCGCATGGCCACAGCGTCCGCATCAACGTCAGATTTTCCGATCATAATTAGTGATCTGGATCTCAATTTCCATTTTGAAAATTATTTGAGTTTTGAGTTTTTCGACAACACCTTTAGCGAGGATAATTTTGGCGAAATTCATGAAGATTTTCTAGTTTTTTATTCATTCGATGGAACTGATTATTACGCTCTTTACTTTTGGGGGGAGGGTATTGAGGTTGATGGAGCTGGAAGCATAACTGGGGGGATCGTATCGGCCCTGGGCGAGTCATTGTATCTGGGCGAATCGGTCGACGATGGTGTTGAAGAAAATGTCCTGTATTCAATTGGTGAAGTCAGCCTTTCAGCCGTGGCCATCTACGAAGCTTCGCTGACAGACAGTTCGGAAGACGAGCTGGCTCTTTTGGAGCAAGCCTTTTCCGGCGCGGATACTGTTGTTTTAAGTGATTATTCGGATTCATTTTCTGCGTTCGATGGAAATGACACGCTGCGGGGTGAGGGTGGTGACGATACGTTGTTGGGAGGCTCGGGTGATGACTCGATCATCGGGGGAGACGGTAACGACGTTTTGGACGGCGGTACGGAGAATGACAGTATCTTTGGGATTGACGGCGATGACACGCTGAGCGGTGCGGCTGGCGATGACAACATCGGCGCAGGGGCAGGCAATGACGAGGTCATTGGCGGTGGCGGAAACGACCTGATGGGCGGAGGCCCTGGTAATGATTTTATGGAAGGCGGCACCGGCAACGACTTCATGGGTGGCGGCCAGGACGACGACACGGTCGATGGCGGCGACGGCAACGACGTGGTCAACGGCGGGCCAGGTAACGACTCTATGATCGGTGGCGAAGGGTCGGACACGATGGGCGGGTCGTTCGGGGCTGATAGGATCGAGGGCGGCGATGGAAACGACGACCTGGGCGGCGGCTCAGGCCAGGATGTGATCTCGGCCGGTGCGGGCGATGACAGCGTTGGCGGCGGCGAAGCCAATGATGTGATATTCGGAGATGGAGGCAATGACTTCCTCGCTGGCGGCGGTCGAGACGACGACGTCGACGGCGGAACCGGTAACGACACCATCAACGGCGGCGACGGTGACGATACCATGACCGGCGGCGATGGGGCCGATGTCTTCGTGTGGAACGTCTTCAAGGCTGGCGATGCGGACGTGATCACCGATTTCGAGGACGGTGTCGACAGCTTCCGCATGGTGGCTGTCGAAAACGCACCAGGCTCGGGGCTCGCTGGCAAGGTTGCCGCGCTCAACATCACCGACACCGCTGCGGGGGCGCTGATCGACTATCAGGGCCACACGGTGCTGATCGAGGGTGTGGCGGCAGCTGATCTCACCGTGGACGATTTCACCTTCCTCTGACTTGTCTATGTCAGTTTCCCTGCGGTCATTGCTGCAGGGAAACTGACAAGCCCGAATTGGACTTAACGCAGCACGAGAACGGGTGTCTTGCTCAGTGCGATGACCTCGGCAGTCTGACTCCCCAGAAGCATTTTCCGCACTCCGCGGCGCCCGTGTGACGCCATAACGATGAGATTACAATCCTCAAGAACCGCTGTGTCCATGATCCCCTCAGCAGGCTTCTTGTCGTTGACGTGGCGTGTTTCGCAGGCAACGCCAATCGATGCCGATTGTGCTGCCGCTTCTTCCAGAATGGCCTGAGCTGCGCTCCTGGCGGTTTCTTCGTAGGCCTCCACCGCATCACGTTTCCCACTTTCGATATCGCTTGCCATCTCGAACGCGGACCACGCTTCCGTCACAGTCACCACAACAACGGTCGCGTTAACGGATTTCGCAAGTTGGAGACCGTGTTCCACTGCTTTGCCGGCCAGTTCAGAACCATCTGTGGCTATCAAAATTCGGCTTTACATTTTGTTACTCCAGAAGCTGATCTATGGATAATATCTTAGCTCTCCACGCATTCGCGCAGCTTCGCAGGGCTACGAGCGCTTAAGTGTGAATTTGGTCAAGACAAAGGGCTCCGGCAATAGTGCGAAAGCCTTCATGCCATGATTGACCTAAGAACAGATGCTTTCGAACCACGACTGACCTGACTGCAAGTACTTCTTAGCCAGGTGAGCCGATGAGTGTAGGACCAAGCCATTTGTATTCGAGCCACATGCCCATCGTTTGGCTTGTACTTAACCAACTCATCCTTAACGGTTGACACTATTTTTGCAGGTTCGGCGAGCTCCGCGTTCGATCACTCGATTGTGGTGCTAAGGCCTGCCAAAGCCCGAGCGGTGATGGCATCCCAGTCCCAAGCGATGCCAAGTCCGGGGGCCGAGGGAGCCATCGCAAAACCATCGTGGATGTTGAGGCGAGAGGTGGTGATGTCGTCCAGCTGCGGGATGTATTCCAGCATCGGGGCATTGGGCACCGCGCAGGTCAGGCTGACATGGAGTTCCATTAGGAAATGCGGGCAGATCGCAACGTTGAAAGCCTCGGCCATGTGCGCGATCTTGAGCCAGGGAGTGATGCCGCCCACGCGGGCCACGTCGGCCTGAACGATCGTGCATCCGCCCATTGCCAGATAATCCTTAAATTGGCTGGCTGAATACACAGAGTGCGTAAAGGGTGCAGCTAGTTTAACCGCATCTCGGTTTCCGGGTGAAAGAACAAGACCTTCTCGAGGTCGAATGCGAAATCCATTTCCATACCCTCTTCCACATGTGTGCCTGTGTGGAAGCGCCCGAAGACATCGACTCCACCAAGCTTCGTGAGAACATAGGTGTCGGAGCCGGACAGCTCGATGAAATCAATTCGGCAGGTGCCCGTCTGGACGAAGGGTCCTGATCGCAGATTGGCCTCGGCGATATCCTCGGGGCGCAGTCCGACAACGACTTCGGATGGCAGATCAATCTGCCTTGGATCCTTCAACACAAGCGGTGCCCCCCCGAATCGCGAAACTTCAAGTCTCGTATGTCCATCGACCCTTGTTGCGCGAGCTGGGAAGAGGTTCATCGAGGGCGATCCTATGAAATCAGCCACGAACATGTTCACGGGCCGATCGTAGATTTCCTTGGGGTTGCCAATCTGATGTACCACCCCAGCCTTCATCACGGCGATTTTCGAGGCAAGTGTCATGGCCTCGATCTGATCGTGAGTCACATACACTATCGTCGCGGAAAGTCTCTGATGAAGCCTGCGGATCTCCGCACGCATCTCGACACGAAGTTTGGCATCCAGATTCGACAAGGGCTCGTCGAAAAGAAAAAGCTTGGGTTCGCGCACCAGCGCCCGGCCCATTGCCACCCGTTGTCGCTGTCCGCCCGATAACTGCTTTGGCCGCCGGTCAAGCAGTCGCTCGATCTTCAGAAGACGCGCGACCTCCGCCAGCTTTTTCTCGCGGGTCTCCCGGTCGATCCCGCGCACCCTCATCCCGAAGGTGATATTCTTTGCCACGCTCATCGTAGGGTACAGCGCGTAGGACTGGAATACCATTGCGATGTCGCGGTCCCTCGGCGGCACGTCGGTCATGTCCTCGCCGGCGATCTCGATCGAGCCGCGTGTGATGGGCTCGAGGCCGGCGATGCAATTGAGAAGCGTTGACTTGCCGCACCCTGAGGGGCCGACGAGCACGACGAAATCCCCGGGATCGATCGCGACATTGATGTCTTTCAATACGTCAACGGAGCCGAAGCTCTTGTAAAGGTTTCGAATCTCAAGGATTGGCGCCATTCGGTTATCCCTTGACCGCTCCCGCAGTAAGCCCGCGGATGAAGTATTTTCCGGCCACGACATAGACGAGCAAGGGCGGAAGAGCGGCGATTATCGCGGCGGCCATGTCGACGTTATATTCCTTCACCCCCGTGCTGGCATTGACGATGTTGTTGAGGGCGATCGTGATCGGTTGAACGGATAGCTGATCTTCCAAGCATCGCAGTCCCCCCAAAACACAACCTGCTCAGACGGGTAGAAATGAATCAATCACAGTCGACAGGGCAATTGTTTGACCTTTGTCAATCAACGCGAGATGGAAAGAGTCTGGGCTCGCAGCATGCATCTGTGTGCACGAATCTTCACCAAGGTCTTCGAGGTCATCGGTGCAATCTGTGATCTCTACGACCCAACAGAGTGCCGGAACTACTTCAAGTCTGCCGGATATGTCTCAGTTTAATCCAATTCACCCAGGAAACGCTCAATGGTTTTGTCGATCTCACCGAGCTTCTGGCGGAGCTTGCCACGCGTGTAATTCTTGGCCTTCGCGTTCACCGCCTTGAACCGGCAGCCATCAATGGCCACCAAATTCCCGTCCAACAGATTGATGTCGCGGCAGAGCGCGACGAACTGCTGACACACCTTACGGATCGCAGGCCCATTGTCCTTCCGGAAGTCGGCAGTTGTCTTGAAGTCCGGCTTCAATCGCCCCGTCAGCCAGATGAGTTCCAGGTTGCGACCGCATTCGCGCTCCAGACGCCTTGATGACTGGATCTGGTTCAACCGGTTTTCATCGGCTGGTAGGACGGTCAAGCGCCCGTTCTCCTTTGGGCGTGCGACTGCTGGGGGCTTGGGGTTGCCCCCGGCGCCTAATCTTCTCGATCTTGCTAGTTGGCGGAGTCAGTAGCTCCGAACCATGGACGATTTTTTTTCGCCAGACTTTTAAGGCGGCCTTCAAGTTCATCGGCTCT
>NZ_JAWHTD010000046.1:0-27768 GCF_032586235.1 Aestuariicoccus sp. MJ-SS9 | reverse complement strand
CGAGATCATCCGCGTGGCATGATCTCAGCGGGGAAAGGGGCAATCACGCCTCAAGCCCTAGTTCTGCAACAACGCCGACGACGGGGTTCAGCGCGTCACCGGCAAATCGACCGTGATCGCGACCGGGTCCGTCCCTGTGCCGATCCCCGGTCTTGCGATCGGTGGCAAGGTCATCGGCAGCACCGAGGCGCTGGCCCTGCGGGAGGTGCCAGGCAAGCTGATCGTCGTGGGCGCCGGTTACATCGGGCTGGAGCTTGGCATCGCATTTGCCAAACTGGGATCGGACGTCGAGGTGCTGGAGGCGGGGCCGGACATCCTGCCGCTTTACGACCGGTCCCTCGTGGCACCGGTGAAGGCACGGCTCAAGGAACTGGGCGTCGTCGTCCGCACCGAAACGCGGCTGAAAGAGATCGGCAAGGCCGGGCAGGCCGTGGTCGACAGCGGCGAAGAGATTCCCTGCGACCGCGTTTTGATCACGGTGGGGCGGACGGCGAACACAAGCGGCTTCGGTCTTGAGACGCTTGATCTGGACATGAACGGGCCGTTCCTCGGTATCGACGACAGGTGCGAAACCTCGATGCGGGGCGTCTATGCGATCGGAGATGTCACCGGCGAACCCCTGTTGGCGCACCGCGCCATGGCGCAAGGCGAGATGGTCGCCGAAATTCTGGCCGGCAAACGGCGGCGCTGGGACGACAAGGTCATCCCCGCGGTGTGCTTCACCGACCCCGAGATCGCGTCCGTCGGCCTGTCGCCGCAGGAGGCCGCCGCGCAGAATATCGACCACCTCGAGGCGCAATTCCCGTTTATGGCCAACGGCCGGGCAATGACGCTGGAACGGGATGACGGTTTTATTCGGGGCGTTGCACGGCGCGAAGACCACGCCTTGCTGGGGGTGCAGGCCGTCGGGGCGGGGGTGGCCGAACTGGCGTCGTCCTTCGTCACGGCCATCGAGATGGGCGCGCGTCTCGAAGATGTCGCGTCGATTGTGGAAGCGCACCCAACGCTGGGCGAAGGCTTCCAGGAGGCGGCAATGAAATCGCTTGGTCACGCAATCCACATCTGAGAGGTGGCTGTCGTCAGCCCCCGCCGGAAGCATAAGGAAGCGGGGGGCGTGATGGCTGGGACACCCCTCGGCACTATGCCAAAAGCCGGCTGGCTGTTCGGGGGGGCGGCCACGATGCGGGCTGGTTCCGAGAAGCTTTGTAAAACAAAGGGATACGGGCATGTATCCCGGCCGGAAACAGCGCAAAGCCGCCGTCAAATTCGAACGGCGCCGACAGGGATCGAAGCGCCTCGCAACCCGTTGTGACCTCTGTCCAAGGGCCTTCCTCTTTGGCATTGCCCGCGCAGCCAATAGCGACGAAGTCTGACTCCAATTCGCACGGCTTGCCCGGAAATATGCGTTTTGTAGCCTAAGTTTTGCCCGAATATCCGCGCTTTCTACCCAAGTCCGAAAACTTCCCCGCTGCGGGGTCAAAGGTTAGGAGGCTGCACCATGACGCAAGAGACGGCAGTCTCACACGAGGCGACTGCCATGCCTGTTGGCGACGAGTTGCCGGCGGGCACTTTGCTGTGCCAGGGGCAATTCAGGATCAAGTGTTATCTCAACGCCGGTGGATTTGGCATCACCTACCTGGCGTATGACAGCCTGAATCGCAATGTCGTCATCAAGGAGTGTTTTCCCGGCGCCATGTGTTGCCGCGCCGAAGGTACTGTGCGGTTGCGTTCCAAATCGCACGAGATGGATTTCGAACGCGTCGTGGCACTCTTCGAGCGCGAGGCGCGGGCGCTGGCGCAGTTGCAGCACCCCAATATCGTCGGCGTGCACCAAATCTTTCAGGACAACGGTACAGCCTATATGGCGATGGACTACATCGACGGCCGCGATCTGTTCGAAGTGCTGGAGGACCAGCCCGAACCCTTTTCCCCGGAAGAGGTGGAGCGCATCCTCGGGCATCTGCTTTCGGCACTGTCCTTCGTGCACAAGAACGGCATCCTGCACCGCGATATCTCGCCCGACAATATTCTGCTGACGCCCGATGGTCAGCCGGTGCTGATCGATTTTGGCGCGGCGCGTGAAAGCGCCGTGCGCGCGACCCGGGTGTTGTCGCGCATCCACACGGTGAAAGACGGCTATTCGCCACAGGAGTTCTATCTTTCAGGCAGCGCGCAAGACCAGTCGAGCGATCTTTATGCGCTCGCCGCCACCATCCATCATCTGATCACCGGGTACGCTCCGCCCAACAGCAACCACCGCCTTGCCGCCGTCGCCCAGAACAAAGCGGACCCTTACGAGCCACTTGCGGGAACGGTACCCGGCTATTCGCACAGCTTCTTGTCGGCCATCGATACCTGTCTCAGCCTGTTTTCCAGCGATCGCCTCGCCTCTGCCGACGAATGGGCCGAGATGATCGCGGGTAACGCGGCAGAGCCGATGATCCCGAACGTCACGCTGGGAGACGATGTAAAGCGCCGCATCTCGCAGCTGGTCGCCGAGACGACCAGCTACATCGAGAGCAGCGAAGGGGGGCCAAAGACCGCCGAGGCCCAGAGCGTGCACGCCATCGCGCCAGAGCCCGAGCCGCGTGACGAAACGCGCGACTACTGGGCGCAGGTGAACCGCGAACTGGCCGAGTTGCGCGGTGATGTCGAATGCCAGCAGGCACTAGGCCGACAGCCTGATGAAGCCGACGTCCACGCGGATACCGAGGCCGGCCTGCACGGTGCGGGACGGTCCGGAAAAGCACCCCTGCTGCGACGCCTGTGCGGTTGGTTCGCCCCGCCGCGTCCCTCGGTCACCGACACCGCAATGCAGCCTGTGAAGGAGTAGCCATGCCCAGTTTCCGCAATATCGTCGCCCGCCGTCGCCCCGCCCCGCCTTCGACCCCGGTGGAGCAGGACGCGCCGCAAACCGGCCCGGACGATGAAGAGCGCGTGCAGAACGTTCTGGCAGAGATCGGCGAACAGCGGCATTCGCGGCTGGTCATGCCGCCCGCTCTGGACGAGACGCCGCCCCGCTGGAATCTGGAAGCGCCGCCGCAGACCATGGGCGCGGAAATTCTGAAAGAGGCTGCCAAGCAATCCACCGACACCACAGAAGAAGAAGCAGATGCGGCCGAGCCGGAAATCCCGGCAGCGCCTCCGCGCAAGATATGGGACCTGGAAAACGCGACTGCCGCTGCACCCGCCGCGGACAGCGCAGTGGACGAGACGCCCGACGAAACCCCACCTTTGGCAGCCTCGCCAGACCCGATGCCGGCTCTGGACCCTTTGATACTTGAACCGGCCATCGTTCCGGACCCGGCGCCCGCCCCGGTGCGCGGCGGGCGGGTCAAGACGCGGCTGCTGGGTTTTCACGCCGACGCGGGCATCGCCGATGCCTTCGCCACTGAAAAAGCGCCCGCGGTGTCTGACATCATCAATTTCCCGGTGGGCTGGGTCGTCATCGTCGACGGGCCCGGCAAAGGCCGCGCCTTCCCAGTGGCGCTGGGCCTCTCCACCCTTGGGCGGGGCAGCGATCAGACCATTCCCATCGATTTTGGCGATGACTGCATCTCGCGCGACACCCATGCCTCGATTGCCTACGACGACGAAGAGAACAAGATCCTTATCGGCCATGGCGGCAAGTCGAACCTTGTGCGGCTCAACGGCAAGCCGCTGGTCTCGGCGACCGAATTGCAGACCGGCGACCAGTTCCGTATCGGCAAGACGACCTTGCGGTTTGTGGCGCTGTGCGGCCCCGATTTCAGCTGGACGGATGCCAGTGATGCAGAGTGAGACGACTGCGGATGTCGCGACTGCGGTGGCGCTCGGCCGCCGTGACCGGCAAGAGGACGCGGTCGCCGCGCAGTTTACCGAAGGCGCCGATACCGGCTTTGCCATACTCTCCGACGGCATGGGTGGCCATGACGATGGCGATCTGGCGGCGCGGATCATCGTTTCCGAGGTTTTCGGGGCGATCAGTCTTTCGGACTGCGACGGCCCGCCTGAGCCAAGCGGCCTGCGCGACAGGTTGCGCCGCGCGGTCGAGAGCGCCAATTGCGCTCTGCGCGACGGAGTCGTGGCCGGGCTGGGGCAGGAGGGTATGGGCGGCACGGTCGTCACCGCAATCGTTCAGGATGACGCGCTGAGCTGGATTTCGGTCGGCGACTCGGCGCTGTATCTTTATCGGGACGGGCAGCTGCGGCGTCTGAACGAGATCCATTCCCTCGCCCCGCAGATCGACCTGATGGCCGCGCGTGGCGAGATCGACGCCGAAACCGCCCGCGATCATCCGCAGCGCAGTTGCCTGACCTCCGCGCTGGTCGGCGCCGGGATCAACCGGGTCGACTGCCCCGAGGCGCCGCTCGAGTTGCGGATCGGCGACATCGTCCTGCTGGCCAGCGATGGGCTCGAAGTGCTCGACGAAGAGCAGATCCGCGAAAGCGTTCAGCGCCACCACGCCGCCCCGAGCAAGGTGATCGCCCGCGCGCTGTTGCGGGCGGTGGAAGAACTGGACGCGCAGGATCAGGACAACGTCTCGGTCATCGTGATCAAACCGCATGTGGCGCAGGCCGCTTTCCCGAACGCGGCTACCGGACGGCTGTCTGCGTCTGGCTTTTTGCCCGATCTGCGCAAAGGGCTTGTGGATCTGCGCCAGACGGTGACGGCGCTGCTGACGGGGCAATCCGCCTGATGATGGGTCATGGCGTGATCGTGGAACGCCTTCGGGCGATGCAGGGCGAGCCTGGTCTTTCGGCGCGCGCGGCGCGGCGCTGCACGCGATTGATCGAGCGGTTCGAAACCCCGGTGCGCGTCGTGGTTTTCGGATTGCCGGGCGCTGGCAAAGCGGCCGTCGTCAACGCGCTGGCCGGGGCAGTGATGCTGCAGCCCGGTTCTCAGAGCGCGCCGGTGCTGATCCGCCACGGCGCGCGACCGGCGGCCACCCTGACGCGCAGCGATGGCCAGACGGTGCAAACCGCACCCGACATTCCCTTTGTCCCGCCCACCGACGCGGCCATTGTCGAGCTTGTCGCACCGGCCGAGGCATTGGCCGGCATGAGCCTGCTCAATGTCGTGGCCGATCCGTCGCCTGAGGATATGGGCGCGGCACTGACCTGGGCCGCGGCGCGCTGCGACATCGCGATCTGGTGCACACGGCACTGGACGCAAGAAGAGCAAGCCATCTGGTCGGCGGGGCCGGAAGGGCTGAAGGATCACGCGCTGATGCTGGCGCTCGCGCCCGCTGCCGCCAATGTGAATGAATGCCCGACCCGGGCGAACCATGCCTGGTGCGATTTGCGGCTCGACGCTGGCGGCGCCGCGCTTTGTCCTGCCTCGCAGGACAGGTTGCGGCGTCGCGTGGCGGGCATGATCGAAGAGGCGCGCGGCGCCGACCTGGATGCCGCCGTCTTCCTGCTTGAACAATACGCGCCACAGCCCGCTAAGGCGGGCGACGCACCCGCCACGCCGCAGACCCGACCGGCCCTGAATGTGGTCCCCGTCGCGCCACGGCCCAAAGACACCCCCCCGCCCGCGCCCGAAGCGCACGCGACCCTGTCGCGGCTGATCCTGGACCTGCGCGGCACCGCACGGGACGCGACGGCGCGCCTCGATGTGGAGGGTCCCGAAGGGCTTCTCGAAACGCTTGGAGACGCCTTCAGCCAGATGCTCGCCCTGGCCGAGGAAGAGCCTGCCTTCGGCGAAACCTGGCCTGCCTTGCTCGACACGCTGCGCGCGGCCGAGGCCATGGTGCTGCTCTTCGGCTTCGAAGGCGGCGACGGTCAGACAACCGAGGCCGCGATCCTGTTGGCGCAGGTGCGCGACGAAATGGAAGGCGCGCTCGCCGCCTGAGCAGCAGCCACGCATGTGAACGGGGTGCTTGCCCTGAGGAGTGACGATATGAAAACGCCCGACGCGACCCCGATCAAGCTGCTCGAGCAAAGCTATGCCGGCTTCCGCCCGCTGGCGGAGAAGCTTGAAACGCTCGATGCCCGCCTGCAAGCGGCCTGTGGCTCCGGCAGCGGGCCGATCGCCGATCGCGCCCGGCAACTGCGCCGCAAGATCGCCGCGTTCGAACCCAGCGTGACGATGATCGGCCAGGTCAAGGCCGGCAAGACGACGCTGGTCAATGCCATGACCGGCTGGTCCGGCCTGCTGCCCGCCGATGTGAATCCCTGGACCTCGGTGGTGACGTCGCTGCATCTCAAACCCGCCGCGCGCCGGGAACGCCGCAACGCCTCGTTCACCTTCTTTACCGGGGAAGAATGGGAGCACCTGGTGCAGCGCGGCGGGCGCATGGGCGAACTCGCGGGCCGCGCCGGAGCCGATGACGAACTGGACAAGGTCCGCGCCCAGCTTGAAAAGATGCGCGCCAAGTCGCGCGACCGGCTGGGGAAGCGCTTTGAGCTGCTGCTGGGCCAATCGCATGACTACGACCGGTTCGACGAGAGCCTGATCGAACGTTACGTCTGCATCGGCGATGATTTCTGGGATGAGGCGACGGGCGACCGCGACCGCGGCCGCTTTGCCGATATCACCCGCAGCGCCGATCTCTGGCTGAGCCAGCCCGAATTGCCGGTTTCTCTTTGCGTGCGCGACACGCCCGGCGTCAACGACACGTTCATGATCCGCGAGCAGATCACCATCAACGCGCTGCGTGGCAGCCGGCTGTGCATCATGGTGCTTTCGGCGACGCAAGCGCTGAGCTCGGTCGATCTGGCGCTGATCCGGATGATCTCCAACGTTGCCGCGCGCGACGTCGTCATCTTTGTCAACCGAATAGACGAACTGGCCGACCCGGCGCGCGACGTGGTCGAGATCCGTGAAAGCATCGTCGAAACCCTGAGCAAACTTGGCGGCCCGAAGGATGTCGAGATCATCTTCGGCTGCGGTATCTGGGCCGAACACATCCTGACCGGCAGCCTGGAAGAGCTTCCGCAGGACAGCGCCGAGGCGCTGCTGGGCTGGGCGGAAACCAATTACGAAGCCGAGAACCCCTTCGACACGCTCGAAGAGATGGTCTGGCACCTGTCGGGTATGCACGCGCTGGGCACCGCAATCGCGACCCGGATCGAGGCTGGCGCCGGTGCGCGGATGCTGCAAGAGCTCGAGGTCAAGATCGGAAATCTTGACCAGAGCCTCTCTGCGGCCTCCGCCGTCAGCGCGCGGGTCGATGGCCCTGGTGGTGGCTGCCTGATGGATGCAGAGGCGCTGCAACAGGCGCTGAACGAGGTTGAGCACGCTGCACGTCTACGGCTGGTGTCGGGGCTCGCGCCGCTGCAGCGCAGCCTGTCCGGCCGGATCGAGACATCGCGCCAAACCTTTGTCGACCGCGCCACCGCGGCGGTGATCCGGCACATGGAGGCGCATGGCGCGGTCGAGGTCTGGCGCTACGATCCGTGCGGGTTGCGGGTGCTGCTGCGCTCGGCCTTCCAGCGATACGTGCGCGCGGCGTCGAACCTCGGCAGCGAAAGCCTGGCCGCCGCCGCCGCCGATCTCAGCGCGCTGTATGCGAGGGCCTTCGATCTGCAAGGCACGTCGCCGGCAATCGAGCCACCGCCCTTGCCCCAGCCCGATCCGCCAGTGGTTCTGGGCCAGTCGATCGCGCTCGACCTGCAGGGCAACTGGTGGTCGCGTTTCTGGCGTCGTCGCAAGGGATACAAGGCTTGTGCCGAGGATTTCGCCAGCCTGATCCGGCAGGAGACGGAGCCTATGCTGAAAGCCCTGATGTCGGACAACGCCGAACGGTTCGAAGAGGCGCTGCTCGAGACGCTGAGCGAGTTCCTCGCAACGCATCGCAAGATCATGCTTGGCATGGCCGAGCCCGAAAGCATGGACGCAGAAACGCACCCCGATACGCCGGTCCCGCCACGCCATGTCACCAATACCGTCCAGCCCATGGAGGCCATACGATGAGCACCGAAAGCCTGCGCATCATCGACACCCGCACGACCATAGCCCGCAAGCCGCGCATCGCGCTCATGGGCGAGTTCAGCGCCGGGAAAAGCACGCTGGCCAATTTTCTGCTTGGCCATTCGATGTCACCGGTCAAGGCGACGGCGACGCAACTGCCCCCGGTCTGCTA
Organism: Aestuariicoccus sp. MJ-SS9; assembly: GCF_032586235.1. Taxonomy (NCBI): domain Bacteria; kingdom Pseudomonadati; phylum Pseudomonadota; class Alphaproteobacteria; order Rhodobacterales; family Paracoccaceae; genus Aestuariicoccus; species Aestuariicoccus sp. MJ-SS9. Next base: position 19,700 of record NZ_JAWHTD010000046.1, on the reverse strand, counting down.
CACATACGGCGAGAGATCGGTATTTCGCGTCGACAATTCGGGCTCTGAGCACGTGATCGCCGACGGCGCGCTCGACGGTATTTCGCATCGTGACACGCAGGCGGTGCGTATCCGGCTCGACACCGAGGCTCTGGAATTCTGCGACCTGATCGACATGCCCGGCACCTCCGATCCGAACATGCCGCAGAGTGTCTGGGAACGGGTTATCGCGTATGTGGACAGCGTGGTCTGGTGCACGCCCGCAACGCAGGCCTGGCGGCAATCCGAAGCCGCCTTGTGGGAAATGCTGCCCGAACGTCTGCGCGCCAGCAGCCTGTTGCTGATCACCCGCATGGATAAGCTGCAAAACGAGGTCGACCGCGCCCGCGTTCTTGCGCGCGTGCGGCATGAGGCAGACGGGTTGTTCAAGGCGGTTCTTCCGATCTCGCTGACCGAGGCGCTGGCCGATCCCGATGACCCTGCCGTCCTTGAGAGCGCTGGCGCAGACTTGTTCGTCGAAAATCTTGTCGAGATCGTCGAGACCCCGGGCATGTTCAGCGCGGATCCGGGACCGATGCGCTTCGATGCGCTCGAAGAGGCGGGAAAAGCCCCCTCTGCAGCGGAGGATCCGCAGCCCGGCGCGCCGAATGACCGGGGTGCGGAGGTCGTGATTCCGCGCAGGGTGGTGATGAAACGGGCCCGGCCGCGCACCCGGCCAGTGGCCCGCGCCTCTTACGGCGCGGCCGTGGAAACTTCTCCTTATTGGGATCCATGTAATAACAGGTTCAAATGACTGCGTGGGGCACATGATTGACACATCGCTGCAAGCGTTCCGGAAAGATCAAGACGGCTGCGAAATCGTCGCGTTCGCCGATGTCGCTGCGCGGACGGTGCTGGCCTGGGACAGTGCGCTGAAATGGCCGCAGGAGCATCTTGACGCGCTCTGCGATCTGGCTGCACGGGCCTTGAGCGTCGGCGCGGAGGGCCCGCAAACGGACGCGGTTCAGACGGCGATTATCGCCCGCCCCACCGGCTGCCATGTCTTTGTACGCGCCGCCCCGGGCCTAGACGAGGTTTTGTGCTGCGTCTTCGCACCCGGCGCGGATATCGACGGCGTGCTTTCCGGCGCCGTGCAGCTGTGTGCATCACTGTCTGGCGCCGGGCAAAGGGAGAGGGCCTGAAATGGAGAATATGGCACAAGATAGCGCTCTTCGGCACGCGCTCGAACGGGCCGCTTCCTATGGTATCGTCGGCGCGCGGCACTGCGTGTTACGCTCCGGTCAGGACGGGCTGCGCTTCGTGCAGGAACAGATCGCAGGCACGGTTCTTGACCGCCGGATCACCTTTCTTGCCGACGGCGCCACCCGCTTCAGTTGCGATGTGGCCGGCGGTCGGCTTATGCGCTTTGCGGCCGAGGACGGGGCGCTATCGGGCAAGTTTGACGATCTCGCAGACACCAAGGCGGTGGCGGAGGCGCTCGCCAAGTTTTCGGCGCTCGTGTCGCGCAGTTTCGATGGCGCGGTGGCCGCGCAGGCCCGAACCGAGCGGTTGACGGAAAACGGGGGCGTCTGCGGCCTTCCTTCGGACCGCATTACCGAAGCATTCGGCCTTTCAGCGATCTCAAAAGACGCGCGGCCGTGGTTCGAACGTTTTGTGACGGAGGCCGGGGCGATGATCATCGCCGCCGGATATCTCGAAGACGGCGTGCTTAATCCTCTGATCAGCTCAGATAATCAACGCGAGACACTTGCCGATTGCGTCGAAACTCTCCTGCCAGAGATCGAAGCGTTGACCGAAGAGACGACATCGGAGGCGTTCGTCGCCCTGGCGCGCGGCACCGGCCCGGTCACTCTCGTGGCCACGCGTGACGATCTGACCCTGATCGCCATCGCCAAGCCTGAGGCGCAGCCGGCCCTGACACGCCTCTGGTACAGTCTCAGGCCGAATTAACGCGCGGGGTGCACGCAGGCGTGCCCGAGGTCCGGCGGCTACCCCCGGCTTTATCGATTAAATGGCAAAGGGTGCAATCGCGGCCCTGCCTGCGCTATTCTTCCTTGTAATAGCCGATTTGGTCACCTTCGGTCGTGCACCCGAGGCCATTCAGAAGGCGGTTCGAATAGTTGAAGTAAGCGCAAACCTGGTTCACTTCCAAAATCTCGCCATCGTCGCAGCCGGACAGTTTCAGCGCTTCGAAGTCTGACCTGATCATCCTGCCCACATCGACCGTCAGCTTCGCCGCATAGCGCAGCAAAGCAAGCTCCTTGCCGGTAAACTCGTCCTCCGGCCGGTGCGCTTTCAGTGCTATGAAAATCCGGTCGCTTCGCGGCTGATCCTTCAACAGATTCCGGACATTCATGAAATGGTGGGTCAGCGAATAGGTGCAGTCGTTCAGGATCGACGTGTAGCTTGCCACAACCTCGAGAAACCAGAATGGAAGTTTGTTTTCTGCCGAGTGGAGGACCGACCGATAAAGCGTGACGTGCCCGTTCATCGTCTCCGGCCGGAGAGAGTGCACATGCATGACCGTATCTACCGTGCCATGCGGGGTCCTTGCATGATCCAAAAGCTCTTTCAGCCTTGGACCGGCCTTCTCATAGGGGATCATTTCAATCCACGCGCTCATGGCTGCTCTCCTTCAATGGCCTTTGCGACCCGTGTGCGAAACCGCATGGCGCCGGCGTCAAGCGCCAGGTTCAGATAGCCGCTTTTGCGCTTCGCCATCCCCTTCTGAACGAATTCGAGCACGTCTTGATCTTCTTTGAAGGCCATCTTGGCGCCTTCGAACATCCGTTCGGACAAGGCGGTATCCTGGGCATGCATATTGCGGTGCTGGAACCAGAAATACCGCGAGGTTTCAGCGTCTATCGGTGTGATGAAGTTGTATGAAATGTTGATAAACGCGTTTGGGGACATCGGTCGGCCGGCGCCCCCTTGGCCGTCGGGCGTGTAGACGGACATGTTGACCGCCGTGGATGGCAGACGGCACTCGTAATGCTGTTTCCTGTCGCAGGTCGGTCCGAAAGGCAGCATGTCCTTGTAATAGGGTGGCGGCGGTTCGCTGTGTATCCAGCGCGAGACGATTACGCCATCATCGGTCTCTTCTATGTCCAGAGGACGGTTGTCCGTACCGGCGCCGGCAAAGGAGGTCAGATGCACCCAGGCGACGTGGCTGGGATCCAGAAGGTTGTCGATGATGAATAGATAGTGACACGCCATCGACATTGCGCCTCGTGGGGTGATGCCCCAGTCAGGATTGTCATAGTTGGGAATATCGATGATCTGGGCCGGATCTGCGTGTTCCGCCGCGCCCATCCAGAGCCAGAGGAAACCCCAGCGATCAACCGCCGGGTAAGAGCGGACGGCCGCGCGGCGGGGCGGGTTTTCCAACTGGGTCGGGGCGACGACGCAGTCCCCGGCGCAATCGAATGTCAGCCCGTGGTACCCGCAGACCACGTGATCGCCTTCCAGCGTTCCGCGCGAGAGCGGCAGTTTCCTGTGCGGACAGGCGTCCTCCAGGGCGGCGGGTTTGCCTTGGGTGTCGCGAAAGATCACGATGTCATCATCCAGCATACGCAAAGGCGTCAAGGCGCGGCCAAAGTCGTCCGACCGACCCGCCACATACCAGCTGTCGCGGATAAAGCCGTTGGTGCCCGCAAGGTCCGGCCTCATGTCGCGCCGCTTTGTGCGCTATAGTGATCGAAAGCCTCCAACGCCTTGGCGCTAAAGGCAAAAGAAGGGCCGCCTCCCATATAGGTGGCCATCGCCAGTGCTTCGCAGAACTCTTCCCTTGTCGCCTTCAAACGCACCAGAGAGCGGACGTGAAAACCGATGCAACTGTCGCACCTTGTGGCAATGGCGATGCCCAAAGCCATGAACTCTTTCGTCTTTTCGCCAAGCGCGCCATTTGTCTTGGCGGCTTTGCCCATTACGCCAAAGCCTTTGACGGTCTCGGGAATTTCTTTGCTGAGCTTTGCGATATTGTCCTCGGTGTCGGACATAAAGGCCTGCCAGTCCATGGCTCCTCCACTAGATGCGTTCATCCGACCCCATCTTGCGTTCCAGCCAGCGGACGCCGGCGCTGATGATCAGAACGAGGATAAGGTACTCGACGATTAACAGGGTGTAGATCTCAAGCGGGCGGTATTCCGTGACGACAAGTTCGTTTGCGCGACGTGTCAGTTCCTGCATACCGATGACCGAGGCAAAGGCACTCATCTTCACGATGTAGATGAATTGATTGGCCAGCGGCGGCAGAATGCGCCGTATGGCTTGTGGCAAGATCACATAGCGCATCGTCTGCACGTAATTGAGACCGATGGTCTGGGCCGCTTCGCTTTGACCGCGCGCGATGGACTGAATGCCAGAGCGATAAATTTCGGCGGTAAACGCGCTGTCGGATATGGCGAGTGTGATGACGGCGCCCCAGAACGGGTCGATGGGAATGTTCAACCCCATTGAGCGAAAGACAATGGGAAGCCCGTAGAATACCCAAAACAGCATTGGAAGCAGCGGGATGGATCTGACGAACTCTACATAGACGCGGTTGATCAGGCGCAGCCAGCGCTTGCGGGATTGGCCGGGAAGCGCAACGAGCAAGCCAAGCACGATCGATATTGCTGCGGCAATAACCGAGATCAGTATGGTCGCACCCATACCCGAAACCAGGAAACGAATGTTGGTCCAGCCCCCAGGGGTGCGCGGATCGATCACGTACCAGCCCCAGTTCCCTGACTGGCTACACCCTGCCAGCAGAGCGAGCAAAGAAGCGAAGAGGATCAGGCGACGCACGTTAACCCCTCAGTAATGCAGAATTTGGCTGAGAAATTTTTGACATCTCTGCGTTTGCGGGCTTTCAAAAAACGTGCTTGGGCTGCCTCGTTCGACGATTTCGCCCTGATCCATGAAGACCATCTGATCGGCCACCTTGCGTGCAAATCCCATTTCGTGGGTCACGACGATCATGGTCATACCGTCCAGGGCCAGCTCGACCATAACGTCGAGAACCTCGGAAATCATTTCCGGGTCAAGCGCGGACGTCGGTTCGTCGAACAACATCACCTTGGGCTCCATGCAAAGCGACCTGGCAATCGCCACCCGTTGCTGTTGCCCGCCGGATAGCTGCTGTGGCATCTTTTCAGCCTGATCGGGAATGCGCACACGCGACAGATAATGGCGCGCGCGCTGCTCGGCTTCGGTGCGGCTCAGACCGCGCGCCTTCATCGGGCCAAGCATCAGATTGTCGAGAACGCTCAGGTGCGGAAACAGGTTGAACTGCTGGAAGACCATCCCGACCTCGCCCTGGATCGAGGCAATGGATTTGGGTTCATTCGTCAGCTCAGAGCCATAAAGGCGGATGGTGCCGCTTTGATGCTCTTCCAGCTTGTTGATGCAACGCACCACAGTCGACTTGCCCGAACCGGACGGGCCGCAGACCACAACCTTCTCGCCGGGCGCAACTTTCAGATTGATATCTTTCAGAACGTGGAAATCACCGAACCATTTGTTCACAGCAACCAACTCTATTGCTGCACCGGTCATCATTTTCCCCGTTTTCCCAAAGACGCGCGCGCGTAGCCTGCGACCATATTTGATTTCTGAAGCGGATCAAGCAACTATGGCCCGCAAGATCAACAAACACGTCACACCAACGGGAGTACCAACAATGAGAAGATTGCTTAAAGCGGTGGCTGTTGCCGCTGTAGGCTTGAGTTTGGCCGGCGCCGCCAGTGCCCAGTCCGCACTGAACGAGATCCTGAACACCGGCGTCCTGAAGGTGGGGACAACGGGCGACTGGAACCCGATGACGGTGCGCGATCCCGCGACGAACAGCTACAAAGGGTTCGACATCGACATCATGAACGAGCTCGCGACCGACCTTGGCGTCGAGATCGAGTTCGTCCCGACTGACTGGAAGACTCTCGTGAACGGCGTCGTCGCCAGACAGTACCACATTACCGGCTCGGCCTCGATTTCTCCGCCGCGGATGAAGGCCGCCGGTTTTTCCGAGAGCTATATCGCCGTCGAGATCTTCCCGTTCACGATGCCCGAAAAGGCCGCGAACTTTTCGGGCTACGACTCGATCAACAAGCCTGGCGTAAAAGTCGCGACAACGCTGGGAACGACCTTCGAGGCGCTGGTGCGTGAATGGTTCCCAGAGGCCGATATCATGGTGGTCGAAGCCCCCGCACGCGGTTTTCAGGAAGTCTTGGCAGGCCGCGCCGACGTGTTCATCACATCGAACATCGAAGGATCGACCCTGATAGAGAAGTTCGGTGTGGTTCGTGTGCCGGAGACGGAGCCGCGCGCACCATCCCCGATCGCAATGCTGCTGCCGCAGGATGATCAGGTTTGGATCAACTACGTGAACAACTGGGTGAAACTGAAGAAGGCCAAAGGCTTCTTCGAAGCCAACAAGGCCAAATGGGGTCTCTAGGCGGCCTGACGCAAAGCGGGTCCCTTCGGGGACCCGTTTTATTTTGGATGCGCGATCATGCAGCTTAGCTTGATGACATGGCCCGAGGTCGAAGAGCGCATAAGAGAGCGTGCCTGCGTGATGTTGCCGACCGGCTCGACCGAGCAGCACGGGCCCATCGGTCTGATCGGCACCGACACCCTCTGCGCCGATAATGTCGCTCTTGCCGCTGCAAGGCTCTGCAACGGCATCGTGGCCCCGCCGATTGCCTACACACCCGCCCCCTTCAACACCGCTTTTCCCGGGACGGTATCGGTCAGTCGTGAATTGTTCGCCAATCTGCTCGGGCAGGTCTGCAAAGGTCTGCTGGATCAGGGGTTCCAAGGTGTCTTCATTGTCAATGGACACGGTGCGAACCTGGACCCCGCACATCAGGTCGCCGGCCGCTTTGCCCCGGGGGCGATCCACATTCAAAGCTGGTGGGAACCCCGATCCGTGGCGGCCCTCAGGGAAGAAATGTTCGGTGCGTGGGAAGGGATGCATGCCACCCCGTCCGAGGTTGCAATCACCCAGGCCCTTTATGGTCAAAGGGTTCACCCGGATGCGGTAGAGCCACCAGAGCGGCTATCGGCCGACTACATTCGGGCGCACGCGGGCGACCGACACGGCCCGCCTGACGAGCATCGCGCCTTGTTTCCCGATGGACGTGTGGGCTCGCATTCCGCTCTGGCATCGCCCGAGAAAGGCGGCCGGATACTCGATGTCGCGGCACAGGCCCTTGCGCAGAGCTTCACGGCCTTTTCCGCGCGGCGAACCTCGGCCCCAAGCTAGTTTCTACTAGGCCACGTCGCCCAACCCGATCTCTCTGTCAGGGTCTGCGAAAAGCCGTTTCAGGTCGGGATATCCATTCAGAATTTCTGCGCCGCCCGCAAACCGCTCGGGATAAAGACGCCCGTGTTCCCAAACGCGCACCCCGTCCAATTCAATTGTCGGGTCGAAGACATTCCAGGATATCTCGCCTGGGGGATACGCGCCGCAGGTGTGGAAGTGCAGAACCCTCGGGTTGCCGAAAGCCGCACCGCCCCATCTTTCGAAGTTCTCGCGAAGAGCCCAGGGAAAACCGCATCCGGGATGGATGCCTGCATGCCATGAATGAACAAAGCCCCGATCCAGATCGAACTGCGCCGCGACGCGATCGTAATGCGCGTTGGCCTTTGCGACGTCGGCGCCTGAACCTTCGAAACCGATGAGCCTTCCGCTATCCAACAAGGCCCAGACCCGGCCTTCGAATTCTATCGAATAGTCCTCGTAGTATTGCGACCCCGTCCCCGTGAGGAACCCGCCAAGCGCGACGCGGCCGGAAAACAGATCGGCGGGAACCGGGGAAAAGACCGACATCGGAAATCTTTGGACGCTTGTGTCCCGTGGCGACGCATCGGCGGGCGGCAGTTGTCCCGTCACCTCGGTGCCGTTCGAACAGGTCACGACGATCCGGCGCGTTGCCGCGATCGCATCGTCGATGGCGTACTTGACCCGGCAAAGGGCCTCGTAATCGGCACGACCGAAGGAAGACCCAAGAAGGTGGCTGTTCGACGCGAAGCAGACGACGAATCTCGGTCCGTCCGGCAGCTCTGAAAACCTCAATTGATCGCCGAGCCGAGAGAGGAACAGGACAACGTCATGCTCTGCGATAACCGAGATCAGGTCTGCCGGCAGATGGCCGCGTGTCGGCTCAAAACCGACGTCCGCCAACGTGACATGCAAACCGAGCGACCTTGCCTCTGTTTCGACACTGAGCAGAACGTCCGCATCGAAATAGCCGTGGAGTTCGGGTTCATATGCGATGAGCAGCCGATCCCCTTCTCGACATTGGGCGCATGTCTGCAAGAGGTTTCTCGCGCCCGCTGCGGGGTCCTGATCGAGGCCTGCCGAGGAAGTCATCTGTCAGGATGCCCTATTCCTAAAAAGTATCTCCCCCGATTTCTGCTTGGTCGTAAAGGTGTGTGTCAACATCTCTGACCATTCGGCTTTGAAACGTCTCAGCGTGGACTGCCTCTTCATGAGTGTCGGCGGTCATAGTTGTCGAGACATGGGCAGCCGCCCCTGCAGGCCTGAGCGGTCATGTGACCATTTTGATCGGATGACCGCGGAGAGGCCGAAGCCGCCGTCGTGCTTTCATGCACCGCTTGGGTAAAGTGGTCCCAGAAAACTGGTCAGCGAGCTAAGGCCTATCCCGAACCTTTGTCCGCCATTGGTCCGAGGACAGTGGCAAGCGGCGGTCGAGAACGATTTTTGACCGAAGGGCTGAAGCGGTGAGCCCCGAAAAGATGCGCGCCACGATCAAACGGGATCATCCCGAATTGAGCATCAGCTGGCAATGCAGATCGACCGGCCCAATCAGGCCTGGTGCGCTGACATCACCTTCGTTCCGGTGCGGAACGGCTTCCTGTATCTTGTGGCGATCATGGAGCGGGCCTTGCCACGGTGTTTAGCTGGCGGCTCAGCAACACGATGCACGCCGACTTCTGTGTCGATGCGCTGAATGAGGCGATCGCCAAGCACGGACTGCCCGAGATCATGAATATCGATCAAGGCAGCCAGTTCACGGGATCGACCTGGATCACGACGCTGACCGACGTCGGCGTGCGCCTCTAGATGGATGGACGTGGCAGATACTTGGACACCATCTTCATCGAACGGCTTTGGCGCGCACTAAGGCAGGAAGCGATCCATCTCGAAGAGGGCCATGACGAATTCCACGCCCGACGCGCCGCCAATCCTTGAGCCTGCCGAACAGGATTTCGATCCGGTTGCGCCGTTGATATCGGCGTCTGTCGTGGCGGACGTTGTTTTCCCTTGTTTGCACCCGGGGAAGCAGGGCCGTATCCTTCTGTCGTTCAACGCCGGTCGAAGGGCGCGCATCGCTGTAAGATTTGGTGTTTCCATGGCTTATCCTCGCGTCCGCCATGCGCTCGCACAACGACAGCCCGACGTTGATGGATGTCCGTATCGCGAAATGCTGCGCTGTATTCGAGCTCCGCAGAAAGCCCACCTAGCCGCATCACTCCAGGTCCCGGCGCAGTACGCCGCTCGTGTCAGAACTCAAACCCGAATAATAGCATCGCCAGCGGCACCGGAGAGACGGCGAGCGCGATGGTTGCGATGGTCGCCAGCGGCGAAAAAATTCCGCTGAGACCCGCCAACAGCATAATGCCGCCGCCGCCGCCAATGATCGAGTTTCCTGGTGTATTCACGGCCAGAGCCAACGCGACATAGCGATAGCGGATCGCAAGCCGCAGCGCGCGCGCCGATTGTCCCTCCAGCAGCATCGCAACACGGTCGTCGGCTGACAGGGGCGCAGCCCGGGCGACGAGGTCTGCCGCACGGTGCATTCGCAAGGTCGACAAGATCCGACTCAAGAGGTCAATGGGCAGGAACCGACCGGCCGTGTAGGCAAGGATCATGGACGCCACGGTGCAGACATAGATCAGGGGCGCGATGGCCGGACCGAAGGCCGCAAGCATGGCAAGGCCGATTTCGGCCCCCGGCACAAAGGGCAGGGCCAGCAACCCGATATAGGCCGCCGCGCCAAGCATGATCATGCGGTGAACCTGCTGTTCGTTGTCCGGCCGGATCTGCAGGTTCAGCGCGTCGCGGACCATTTGTGCGCCCCAAGCGGCCAGCACCAGAAACCCGATCAGTATCGCGACGCGCAGGACGATACTGCCCAGCGAAGGGTCGGCCGGGCGCATGGCGAAGGATCAGCCCGTTATCTCTGTTGCGGCGTCGAAATCGGTCGCTGTTCCCGACGCTTCAATGACGATCTGATTTGTCCAGTACCATCTGCGCGTGGTCCATGTCCCTTCGAGGGCGATCGTATCGCCGCTGACCTGCCCGTAAAAGACCACCGTATGCGGCGCGTCCGGGCAAATGGTCGTGGCGGTGAAATGGATCACGCCGTCGATGTCCTTTGTCTGATAATCGGACCAGCCGAAATCGCAGTAGTTTTGGCAGTCGACGGACTGGAAGGTGCCGTCGCGGAACACGAGATCGTCCTCGAGGACCGCTCCGCTGCCGACGTCGGTACCGTAGACCGTGAAGGCGCGCCCATCCAGCGCCCCGGAGGATGTCCATGCGCCCTCGGGCACCTGCATGTCGGGAATGTCCTCGTTCATCACCGACATCGTAGCGGCGCCGGTCCCGAGAGTTGCCAGCGCAATGGCGGCCACTTGAATGATCTGGGTCACAACGATCTCCATCCTATGTCAAAACGAAAGCTGGTCGAATTTTGGCAATGCCGCGACCCTATTGTACAGTATGTCAAAAGCAAAAGAAATTCGCGCAGGCGCAGGTGCCGGACAGGCTTGGATCAAAGGTCGGGCAAGTCGGGCCGCGCGTGTCCATCGACATATTTCTTTCCCGGGCCGACCTGCCGTGCGAGCGTCCGAGCCGCCATTTCAGTTGGCTGGATGTGGTTTCATTTGACGCCCAGAACCTCGGTGAACATCTCGACGTAGGCGGGACGCGCGAGGGCGACGCCCTCTTCAAGCGACGGATGCGGCGAGAGAAGCGTGATATACCCGACATCGAGCATCGACAGGTAGGACTGCCCCCCTTCTTCATAGAAGGCGATATTGCCACAGGGCATCAGGGCGAGGTTGTGCAGACCCGCGGCGCCGACAAAGCCGCGCATCGCGTTGAAGCAGATCTTCATTCCGACGGCGGCACCGCCCATCATCTCAAAGTCGCCATTGAGCGACCAGTCGTCGTTCATCGCGATGAAGTCGCGGATCAGCGTGGCGGCTTCCTGGGGCGTCTGCGTCACTTCGTGGATGATGAAGTGTTCAGACACCTCGGCTTTCGCGGCAGATGTCAGTGTCAGAACGGCAAGCGCCGCGGCTGACAGGGTTTTAAGGATCGTACTCATGCGTCTTTTCTTTGTTTGAAGGTTGCGTTTGGGGCCGGGACGGCAACATTCGATCCGGCCTGGAAAGGGGTCTCAGCCGGCTTTCTCGGCCATAAGGACGCGGAAGGTTGCGCCAATCCGGTAGCTGCCATCGGGCTGGACGAAGGGGGCGAGCGCCGCTCGGTGTGCGGCGTCCACTGCTGCTTGTCCGCTGGTTTCGGCGGCCTTGAATGCGACACCCGACGACGCCAGGCCTTTCAACGCTGTCGCGAGGTCCGGGTAGGTCCACGGGGAGTCAACTTCGAAAACTTCGCGAGGTGTAAGGCCGGCGCGCTTTGCAAGCTCTTCAAGCTTGCCGGGTTCGGACAAGGCGAACGGACCCGACGCGTTTGCGGGCATCGGCGGCAACAGCGGTTTCAGTGCGGCAACAAGCGCAGTAACTTCCATGCTGCCGGGTTCGCCCCAAGTCATGATGAACACCTTGCCGCCCGGCGCACAGACGCGTCGCGCCTCGCGAAGGGCCGCGACGGGATCAGCGGCGAACTGAAAGGAAGGCGCTGTCACGTTAACCGGTTGGCGATCGAGCAAGTTTGAGTATATGGCCCCGCATGCGCCATTTCTCCTACGCCCGCCACCGGTTCCCTCCGGCGATCATCCAGCATGCCGTCTGGCTCTACTTCCGGTTTCCACTGAGCTATCGCGATGTCGAGGACATGCTTGCCGAACGGGGCATCGACGTGTCCTACGAGACCGTTCGGCGATGGGCGCTGAAGTTCGGCCGCATCTACGCTCAGCAGATCCGCTGTCGCCGACCTCGGCCCTCCGATCGATGGCACCTGGATGAAGTCTTCCTCAAAATCGGTGGCAAGATCGTCTATCTCTGGCGTGCTGTCGACGACGAGGGTGAGGTTCTCGACATCCTGGTCCAATCGAAGCGGGACCGTAAAGCCGCCCTGAAATTGTTGCGAAAATTGCTGAAGCGGCAAGGCTATGTGCCTGATGAGATCGTGACGGATCGGCTTCGGTCCTACGGTGCTGCCTTGCGCGAGTTGAACCTGGCCGATCGGCACGTGACGGGCGGGCGGTCGAACAACCGGGCAGAGGTTTCACATCAGCCCACTCGACGCCGAGAGCGGAAGCAAATTGGGTTCAAGTCGCCCGGATCGGCTCAGCGCTTCCTGTCCGCGCACACCGCCATCTCAAACCACTTCAACGTCCAACGCCATCTGATTTCTCGCCGCACACTGAAAATCCTTCGCGCCAGGGCCTCGGACGACTGGCGAGAGATCGTGGCGGCCTGAGGACGCATTCGGAAGATGCTGACAGCCACTCCGAGTTGCCGTGACAGTGCCAGCCTGGATTTTAAAGGAGCCAAAAGATGACTGGAATTGCGACGAAGACCCTGGTTCTCGGGTGTGACCCGTATGTGTACCTGACGATCAGTGAGGATGAGGGGAACCTCGCCTTCACGCTGACCGGAGATCCGGACGCGATTGCAGCCTATGATCTTGATGGAATTTTCCTGAATTTCACCAACCCAGACGCGCTGGACGGGCTTGAGGTCTTTCCCTTCACCAATACCGAGCTTGTCACGGATTTCGAGGTCGCATTGGATTCCCTGAACTCTCTCAACAACGGGGCCGAACTGGTCGACAATTACGATGTCAGTATCCAGTTCGGCACGGTTGCGGACTCGACGGAAGGGGAGGTTGTGACCGTTGGCTTCACGCTGTTCTCGCCCACGCCGCTGACCGTTGACGATATCGACACCGACAGTATCGCGCTGGTTGTCGACAGCGATACGCCCGACGGGCAGGTGCTGCTCGTCGACGACAACGATCCCACGACCGACGAATGCTACGATCTGCCGGAAGAGCCCGAGGATTGCATCAACGTGGCCGAGGGCGCCGATTGCGTCTTTGACCTCGATGCCGGGACCAGTACTGTCGGCCCCGAGGTGGCAGCTGACGCGGAACTGGCCAACGTGGTTATCACCAAGGATGGCGAGACAAAAATCGAGGTCGAGAAGCTGGTCGATGACAAGAACAACGCCAGCGACATCATCATCACCGACTCTGCCGGTACCGATATCAGCAAGCTGAGCCTTGAAAAGATGGGCAAGGATGACGGCGAATCCGACGTGTTCCGCATCGACCTTGCCACCTTCGACGACGACTTCGAGATCACCATCAAATCCGAAGACGATCAGGACGTGATCGCCTTCGACAACGTCGACAGTTCGTCCGTCGATGGCAATGGTGTCTACACCATCACTTACACCGGCACGGACGGGCAGTCGCACACGGTCACGCTCGATCCCAAGGACGCACAGGTCGTTGTCGGTGACAGCGACGCGCCTGGTGACGAGGGTGTGACCTATTCGATTGTCGGTGGGGCCGACGCGGCGCTTTTCGAGGTCGACCCCGACACCGGTGAAGTGTGCTTTGTCACGCCGCCGGACTATGAGAACCCGACCGACTCGAATGGCGACAACCGCTATGAGGTGACGGTCCGCGCCACCCAAGACGACGGAAGCTTCGAGGACTCCGATCTGGACTTCTGCGTGCAGGACGATTGCATCAAGATCGAGGAGGGCACCTCCGATGTCATCGATCTTGATTGCGGCACGCCGGAAATTCCCGATATCGGCACCGATCTCTGCGAGGTCGACGGCGGCAAGCCGACAGCCTTGACGCTGACCTACAGCTTCGGCGAGGCGTTCGACCAGGCTAACCCGCAGGACAGCGACAAGCTGAGCGTGACGACAAACGGGACCGACGATGACGGAACGGTTTTCATCCGCGTCACCGACAAGGACGGCAATGCTTTCTTCGAGGGCGAGGTTTCCGAAGGGCAGGCCTTCACCGCCGACAACGGTGAAAAGCTCCAGTCCGAAACCTTCGTTGAGATTTACGACACCGAAGGCGGCACGCTGCTGCAGGAGATCGAGTTCCATACCTCGTGCTCGCAGCCGCTGACGATCGGCGACACCTTCGCATCAGTCACGCTGGCGGGTGCGACGCTCGAGGACGGCTCGGTCGTCGGGCTCGACCCGGCCGATGCGGGCGACGGCGATGGCGGTGTCTATTATGAAATCACCGGTGGCGAAGATCAGGATCTGTTCACGGTCGATCCCGATACCGGCGAAGTCAGCTTCATCAACCCGCCTGAATTCGTCGTCGGCGGAGACAACGAGTATCATGTGACCATTACGGCCTTCAACGATGAAGGCACCGTCTGCGATGAGTTCAAACTGGATGTCTGCGTCGAAAACGACTGTATCAAGGTCATCGAAAACGACACTGGACCGGTCGCAGACCTCGATTGCGGCATCGAACCGAACCCGGATACCGGGCTGGAAATCTGCGCTGAGAGAGAAAGGTTAAAAGACGTCGAAAACGTCGACAGCACAAAGCCGACAATCCTGACCTTTGCCCTGAACGCGACGCTGGAAAGCACAATCAACTCCGGCCAGGAAGGTGGCAAGCTCGATGTGGAAACATTCGAGCTGACTAATGATGACGGCGGCGGTCTTTTTATCTTGGTATCCAATGACAGTGACCCACAGTATACCGACCAAGTTTACTTCTCCGGCGATGTAGAGTTCGGGGAAAGCTTTACGGCCGCCGCAGCAGATGGCGGGCGGAACGAATTCGGATCAGAAACGTACATTCACGTTTTTGATTCTAGCGGCGGAACCCTGCTTCAGACGATCAACTACCACACGTCCTGCTCTGCCCCGATTACGATCGGTGACCAGGTCGGCCTCGTTAGCCTTCAGGGCGTAGCGCTCGAAGACAAGGACACCGGAGATTTGATCGAATACGGTGGCGAAGGTGGTCCTGGCGACGACGGCGTAAGCTATGAACTCAGCGGTCCTGATGCGGACGATTTCGTCGTCGATCCCGATACCGGCGAAGTCAGCTTTGCCGAGTCGCCTGATTACGAGGATCCGCAGGATGCCAACTTCGACAACATCTACGAGGTGACGGTTACCGCATACGACGCGGACGGCAATGTCTGTGATGTTCAGGACCTCGAGATCTGCGTTGAGGACGAAGACGACGATCCGATCTGCGTGGCAGAAGGGCAGACCGCAGTTGCAGACTTCAACCTCGAAGTCGATTGCACCGAACCTGGTGGCGACGACGGAACGCTGATCTGCCAGTTCCAGGACGACGGCAAGCCGATCGAACTGGAACTAACCTACGAATTCGGCACGACGTTTGAGCAGACGCTCGACCAGGATGCCGACAAGCGCGACCTGCAAACCTTCGACGACGATGGCGACGATGACGGGATTTCCTACATCCGCGTTCTCGACAAGGACGGCAATGAACTCTTTGCCGACAACGTGCAAGAGGGCGGCAGTTTTGTCGTCGACAACGACGGTGAGCGGTTCGACAGCGAAACTCATGTCGAAATCTACGATGAGCAGGGCGGCGCGTTAATACAGGACATCGAATTCCATACATCCTGCTCACAGCCGCTGGCCATTGGTGACACGTTCGGTTCCATCAACCTGACCGGCGCAACGCTGGAAAGCGGACGCAGCTTCGAGGGCGAAACCAGTATTACGCTGAGCGAAGGCCAAGTGGTCTATTCGGTTTCGGGTGGGGCCGATGAGGATGCGTTCACCGTCGATCCGGAGACCGGCATCCTCAGTTTCATCTCCGCGCCGGATCCGCTCGCGCCGGGTGACGCTGATGGCAATGGCGTGTTCCAAGTGACGGTGCGCGCCACCGCAGAGGACGATCCGGATTGCTATACCGAGGAAACAATCGAAGTCGAGGTCTGCACCGACGAACAGGACGATGGACTTTTGATGTTGCCCATCATCGAGTCCGAGGATGATGAAATGCTCGATGATATGGAAGACGAGGACCTGTTGATGGAAGCCTGAGGCCCACAATTGGGAAAAGGACGGTGCGAGAGCCCGTGCGGAGACAAGTTTGAACAGTGTGAAACCGCGTCAGCTCGCCCTCGCTTGGTTGACCCTGACAATTCCGTTTTCGAAGCTCGGCAATTTCTGTATTTGGTTCGCCGATTTTCGATCCCGTTCCAATCTCCGGCCAAGAGCTTTTCTCTTCATAAACGGACGGGCGGTTGCGCCGTAGCTCTTGGCAGCATCCTCCAGTGAGCCAATTTTGCCTAACTGCGGGAACAGAGTCTCAAGCTCCCTTCGTGCATCCTTCGCCATCATCTTCATTGCCATTGGACCCGGATAAAAGCTCTCGCTTGGAACCCCTTCTGCAAAAATGATCTGATGCGCTTCGAACATGATATGAATGTACGTTACATGGCGCTTGCCTTTGGCCACGCGCACCCCGGGCATGAATTCGGCCAGATGCGCTGCGCGAGCCAGATGATCCGAGCCGAATAGAACGCCGTGTTGGCGCGAGACCAGAAGGTCGCGTTCAGCTCCCAACACCCCTTCCCGGATCAGGATCGGTAGCAAGGACTCCGAACTCTGAAGTTCGGCATGAGCAACCTTGCGGCATCCGATCCATACGATGGGTTGAGCGCCGTTATCCATGGTGCAGACTGCATCGCCAACTTGCAGGCGTTCGATCGCTCGTTCGCCGCTAGGCGTCAGAATGCGTGTGCCCTCGGTAAAACAGACGATCCCCGTATTGTCATAGGAAAAGCTGGAAGCAGTCGCACCCAGCAGGGTCAGGGAGTTCGCGGCGAACTGGGCATTGTCGGAATAGTCAACGGCGTTACCTTCCTCGTCGAATGCATTGGACTGGTTCAGGATTCCATCATCTGCCTGGTCCGCGCGCAGCTCATCCAGGCTGTCGTAGAATGCCGCTAAGTCAATGTAATCGTTGTTGGTTCTGTCGCCATCGCCAAGGGCGCCGCTGTTGCCGAAGTTGAAGTCGTTTATCGTGTCATTGCCGGCCGAGACGAGAAAGACATCGTTGCCCGCGCCACCGGTCAGGCTGTCCGACCCGGCCCCGCCGTCAATCGTGTCATCACCTGTCCCGCCAACGATACTGTCAGCACCTTCACCGCCCAGGAGCGAGTCGTTGTCTGCGCCGCCGTCGATGAAATCGTTCCCGGCTCCGCCATCGACTGTGTCGTTGCCCTCGCCGGCGGTGATGCTGTCATCGCCGGGCACCGCAGGAGTAAGGAAATCCGTCAACTCGATTTCCGCCCAGCCGCCATGGTTCACGACCCCTACGAACTGAATGTGCGTCGCGTTGATCGGGATTATGAGGTC
The DNA here is from genome assembly GCF_032586235.1 of Aestuariicoccus sp. MJ-SS9. Lineage (NCBI taxonomy): Bacteria > Pseudomonadati > Pseudomonadota > Alphaproteobacteria > Rhodobacterales > Paracoccaceae > Aestuariicoccus > Aestuariicoccus sp. MJ-SS9. Next base: position 2,180 of record NZ_JAWHTD010000046.1, on the reverse strand, counting down.
TACCGTGGAATCGGAGGGACCGGAGTAGATCAGTATTCCCTGCCCATTCGTGACGGTGTTTTCATAACCGACACCATTGCCGCCGCCAGATAGGGTATCGCCGTTCGGGTCGGTCGACCCGATGCTGACGTAGACATCGACCCAGCCGTCTTCGGCTCCGGTGCCCTCTGTCAGCGTGATGGATGTGCCTGCTTCGATCTCCTGACCAAAGGAATACTCGACAATGTCGCCATCGTGGTACCGGGATTCTGTCGCAAGGTCCCCGTCGATGAAATTGAGTGGATCGTTCTCGGTTCCGAGACCTTGCTCGCCGTAATGTGCCGCCTGGCCGCCTGTGCTGTCTTGAGCATAGCTGTACTGAATGGTGTCCGCCAAGGGTACCGGCGGTGCCTCTTGGTCGCCGTAGATCAGATCGTCGCCTGCACCGCCATCGATTGTATCGTTGTTGTCACCGCCGAGGATCGTATCGCCGCCCAGACCGCCCGAAACCGTATCGTCGCCTGCGCCCGCGTCGAACGTGTTTGCCGACGCATCGCCGGTCAATGCGTCGTCGAAATCCGTTCCCTCGACGCCTTCAATACCGGACAGCCTGTCACCCTGCGCGTCACCACCGCTGGCGGTTCCAGATGTCAGGTCGACGGTCACAGCTGAAGCGGAGGCCGAGTAATCGACGACATCCAGTCCAACACCGCCTTCAAGCGCATCGGCTCCCGCGCCACCGATCAGAGTGTCGTCGCCCGCACCGCCATTGATCTGGTTGTCCGTACCGTCACCGACAAGCGAGTCGTTGAAGTCCGATCCGATGACATTCTCGAAATTGGAGAGGCTATCGCCGTTCGCGTCACCACCGCTGCCAAAGCCGAGGCCGAGGTCGACAAAAACAGCCGAAGCGCTGTCGCTGTAGTCGACCGTGTCGCTGCCAGCTCCGCCGACGAGCAGATCGCCACCGGCGCCGCCCGAAATCAGGTTATCGCTGCCGTTGCCGGTAATGGTGTCCGCGAAGGCGGACCCCGTGACATTCTCGATCGAGGTGTAGCGGTCGCCCTGGGCATCGCCGCCCGTGCCGGTCCCGGCGGCCAGGTCGACCGCGACGGCCGCCGAGGAGCCGCTGTAGTCGACAGCGTCAACGCCCGTACCGCCGTCGATCGTGTCGTTGCCCTGGTCGCCGGAAAAGGTATCGTCGCCCGCGCCGCCCAGCTGCGAGTCGTTGCCCGCCCCGCCGAAGAAGAGGTCGTTCCCGTCCCCGCCGACCAGCGTGTCGTTGGTGGCGCTGCCGCTCAGAGTGTCATCGAAGGCGGACCCGGTCACACCCTCGACATTGCTGATCACGTCACCCTGGGCATGACCGCCGCTCGCAGCACCTGTGCCGAGGTTCACATTGACCGCCGCGTCAGAGCCGGAATAGTCGATCTGGTCGGCATTGTCGCCACCGTCGATCGTATCGGCCCCGGCTCCGCCCAGGATCGTGTCATCGCCTTTCAGGCCCAGGATCGAGTCGTCGCCCGCGCCGCCTTGCAGCAGGTTGGCCCCGTCGCTGCCGGTGATCGTGTCGTCGAAGGCCGTGCCGATCGCGTCCTCGATGGCGTTCAGCGTGTCGCCCTCCGCGTCGCCGCCGAAACCCGTCTTGGCCTTCAGGTCGATATTGATCGCCGCGGCAGACCCGCTGTAATCGACCCGGTCGGTGCCGCCGCCGCCGTCGAGGCTGTCCGCCCCGGCGCCACCGACCAACGTGTCGTTGCCGTTCCCGCCCAGCAGCGTGTCGTTGCCTGCCCCACCGGTGAGACTGTCGTTGCCGTCACCACCGGTCAGGATGTTATTGCCGGCGTCCCCGCTCAGCGTGTCGTCGAAGGCCGTGCCCTGCACGTCCTCGATGCCGGAAAGCACATCGCCCTCGGCATCGCCACCGGCGCCGGTTCCCGCGGCCAGGTCCACCGTCACGCCCGAAGCGGAAGAAGAATAGTCGATGAAATCCGTACCGGCGCCACCGGCCAGCGTGTCCGCCCCGGTCCCGCCGATCAGCGTGTCGTTTCCGGCCCCGCCATCCAGACTGTCGTTGCCAGGCCCGCCGGTAAGGCTGTCGTTCCCGTCGCCGCCCAGCACGACGTTATCGCTGCCGTTGCCGGTAATGGTGTCCGCGAAGGCGGACCCCGTGACATTCTCGATCGAGGTGTAGCGGTCGC
>NZ_JAWHTD010000045.1:0-28540 GCF_032586235.1 Aestuariicoccus sp. MJ-SS9 | reverse complement strand
CTCGGCCGGAGATGTCGATGGCGACGGTCTTGACGACGTGATCATCGGGGCGCATTTTGGCGACCCGGACGGCGTTCGAGAAGCCGGCGAGAGTTACCTTGTGTTCGGCTCTGCGCTTGCCGCTGAGCAGGGCGATGATGGCACCCTCGATCTCGCCACGCTAGCCGCCAGCGAGGGTGTCCTGATCAAGGGCGTCGATCCGGTCGACTTAAGCGGATTCTCTGTGTCCTCGGCCGGAGATGTCGATGGCGACGGTCTTGACGACGTGATCATCGGGGCGCTTTTAGGCGATCCGGACGGCGTTCAAGATGCCGGTGAAAGCTATGTGGTCAGCGGAGCTATGCTGCTGGCAGAGCAGGCTGACGACGGGATCATCGATCTGGCTGAGCATTTCTTGTTCGTCTGACCGGTCAAATAATCTTGTCCTGGTCGAGCTCCCCCCCGGTTCGGTCGTCTTGAGCATGCCTGTTAAAAAGACTACTCCTGCCCAAATCGGCCCTTAAACTCGTTATAACCAGAATCCACATTTAGGGTTATTAGGGTTAAGGCCGGGATTGATTTGAGCTTCGCAACTCTGCAGAGATTCTTGACGGCGGCCGCGAGGCGGAGACAAAAATCCCTACCCGGCCGACTTGCCCCAAAACTGGGTCCGATCACTCGGACGCAAGAACGGCCCGGCCCAAGGGTGTTTTCAAAACCATCCGGTCCGCCCGGACCCGACCATCAGCCAAAGTTCTGTAAGTCACTTCGAACTTCGCGAACATGGTGTCAAACAGTCCCTCCGGCGCCACGCCCTTGAGTCGGGAAAACTTTCCCGTACAGCTCACACGACCCGAGCGATCCTCGGTGGCATCACTGAGTGTCAGACGCATCAGCCGCTTTCCATCATAGGTCGTCGCGTCCAGTTTACAGGCATCCTCTGGTGCGATCGCACGGAGGAGCAGGTGCATGCCTGTCATCAGATCAACACTGCCGACGGCCTGGCGCGGATCGAGGCGATCCGGCTGTGGCGGCTTCTCGACAGCGATATCCGGCGTTTTCCCCTCCAAGGCACTCTTCAGATTGACCGACTGGGCCCAACCATAGAAAATCCGCTCCAACGTGTCAGAGTGCCCCTTTTTCTCCACGGGTCGGCTTGCCCACGGCGCCTCCCCAAACTATTTTTTACCCCGTAGTCGATCCGAGGAATTGTCATGAGCCGCGAGCCAGAGACTTCATTGCAAACCACCCTTGCCAAAAAGGCGTGGAAAACGCCGGTGCTGCACGTCAGCAAGACAAATCCTGCGATCAACAAGGCACAGAACTCGGAGCATGGTGGAAACAACCACCAGACCGCGTCCTGATCCCGTCACTCATTGGCAAGATGCTGAATTTGGCGGATGTATCGGTCCAATAATGCTTTCCTGGAGACCTGGTTCTCCAGGGCGGAACAATTGCGATGACGGTAACCCTTGACGACATTATCGTGAAGAAGTCTGGGCAGATGGAAGCCAATATCGGCTCCGAAACGTTGATGATGAGCGTGGACTTGGGTCGTTACTACTCGGTGAGCGAGGTCGGGCAGGCCATTTGGCAGGAGATCGATCGACCCATCCGGGTCTCGTCGATCGTTGATGTATTGATGCGCTCCTATGACGTGGAGCGGACCGCGTGCGAAGAAGAGACGCTTCGCTTCCTCAATGATCTCATGGATCAGCATCTTATAGATCGGGTTGATGATACCGGGGCAAAGGTTTGACCGGCAGAGCTGGTCGGTTGACATGCCGCTGGGATAAAGGCCGCCGGTTGCCGAAAAAATCCCAGCATCCTGATGAACGCGAAAAACGATGTCTATGCTGTCGTCGGTGAGGTCGTTCTTGCGCGCGCCTGCATACCGCAAGGCGCAGCTGATCGAGGCCGGGCTCTGCCTTGCCCTGGCCCGCTTACTGACACTTCTACCGATGCGGACCTATACCCGTCTCTGCGGAGACGCGCGTCTCAAAAGCGATTTCCCTCGTGAATTGTCTCCCAAGCAATCTCAGGCCGCGCGGCAGGTTGGGTCCGCTGTGCAGAGAGCGGCCACGGTCGTTCCCTTCAAGGCGCTCTGCATGGAGCAAACCCTTGCTGCCAGAGTGATGTTGCGTCTGCGCGGGGTGCCAGGAACCGTTTATATCGGCGTGCATCGAGACCCTGGTCAAAGGACCGAAGACCCGAAAGGGTTCAATGCGCATGCCTGGCTTCAAACAGGCGAGATCATCGTCGTCGGTGGTCCGGATGTATCGGACTACGTTCCATTGGCCGTGTTCAGATGAGATGGGTGCAATTCAGCCAATCGGGTTTCCCGTTTCATCCCAGCCGTGTCTTGCGCGGAAACCCCACCATGCACCGCCTCCGCGTTTTGGGACGCAGAAGTCTTTTTTTAAATCACGCGCCATGGAAGCGGCTGGCTGCAAAAGTGGCCATGTCCTCGCTCTGGCCGCTGGGGGCTGCCATGACCGCCGCGCATCTTGGGGCCGAGCGCCAGGCTTCTCCAGCACGTATTCTCGATGCATGGTGGCTGGCAATGCGCTGCAATGTGCCACCAAAGGAATATTTTGTGAATCGGCTCTGGCGCGCGGAGCGGCGTCGTCGACTGGATGATTACCTCTACTTTACAGAAGATCGCCTTGCGTTAACCGTTCTGAACAAGGCAGCTGGATGGCAACCTGGACCATGCCCTGTCTCAGACAAGCGGTTGTTCTCCGACTTTTGCAAAACACTCGATCTGCCCACACCGCAGATCATCCATGTCTGGAGGCAAGGGGTTCCCGAAAGAAACAGTGACCTTGCCTATCGGGACCTTTGGCTGAAACCGTCGCGGGGCTGGGGAGGAACCGGCGCTGAGCGTTGGGTGTGGAAGAACGGGCAATTTTGGCGAGATGGGCTGGCTCTGCCCCCCAGGGGCATGGCTCGTCACATTGCCAGACACTCTCGTCAACACGGTGAGACATTGGTCCAGGAGGTCCTTTATTCCTGCCCAGACCATGCGCCCCTGATCGGCCCTTCTCCTCTATGCGCACGGATTTTAACCGGGCGGCGGCGCAATGGCCTGGTCGACATCGTCGATGCCATGGCTGTCTGGCCGAACGAGGGCTCGGTGATCACGCAAGGCGGTCGGATTGCCATGATCGATACGATTTCAGGACGCATTGGGACACCCCACGAGGCATCTGAAACCTGCCCGAGCCAAGGGCTCGAAGGGACCGAGCTGCCAGATTGGAACCGGGTGCTGGACCATGTTCGAAAGGGGCATGGTGCCCTTCCTCACTACGTCTTCCTGGGATGGGATGTCGCGTTTTCCGAGCAGGGGCCCGTTCTACTGGAGGCAAACTCGGGATGGGGCTGTTTCCATTTTCAAGTCCTGCCTGACCATCCGATCGCGGATACTCCTTTCGCTTCGATCGCAGAGGAATACATCTAAGTGCCATGAACCTTGTTTTCGGAATCTTGCGCTTTGACGGGACGCCGGTGAGCGACAGTGTCCTGACCAGCATGGCCGAAGGTTTTGTCAGTGCGCCTGACCTCGAGCGGAGGGTAGAGGTGCATCTCGAGGGTCCAATCGGTATGGGGCGCCTGACCATCGGAGGACGCAGTGTCGATCACCCTTTGACGCGTGAGGGGGCGCTCATCTGCGCCGCGGATGCGCGCCTCTACCAGGCCCCCGGCATCAAAAGCCCAAAGGACTTATCCGCTCCTGACCGAGAGGCGCTCTTATGCGCGCTTCACGCACAGTATGGCGATGATGCTCCGGCTCACATAGACGGTGACTTTGCCTACGTGATCTGGGACGAAAACCTGCAACGCCTGTCCTTCATTCGCGACCGCGTTGGCGTCCGTCCCTTATTCTATTTCCATGAGCCGGGTCAGTTTCTTCTCTGGTCGTCCCATTCTGACATGATTGTCCGCAGCGGGTTGATTACTGAGGAATTCAACCTCGACGCAGCGCTTGCACAGTTCACTTACGACATGTCCGATGTTGAGAGCACACTTGTCAAAGGCATGAAGCGCTTGCCGCCTGCCCACAAGATGCATGTGACCTCATCGGGAGAGGTCAAGAAGCAGCGTTACTGGGAGCTGAAATGTGAAAACCCCATTCGAAATTCCGCATCCCTCGAAGGCTGCGCGTCGAAGCTGAGACAGCTCTTGACCGATGCCGTGAGCCGCCGCCTCCCGCAAAATGAGACCATCGGGGCGCACCTGAGCGGCGGTTTGGACTCGTCGTCCGTTTCCATCCTCGCAGCACGCGCCCTCCAACGTGAAGGCCGGCCGCTTCATACATATTCCTTCGTCTCGCGCGCGCGTCCCGATGTGCACTTCATCGACGAGCGGCCCTATACAGACGCGGCCGTGCAAAGCGAACCAAATATCTACAACACAAAGATATCTCCACCTGAGGATTTTGCCGACAGCATCGCGGAGATACGAGACCGGATGGCGGTTTTCTGGGGCGCCGAGGAAAAGGTTTTGGGCGCGGCCGAAAGAGATAAGATCGATGTCATTCTCTCTGGTTGGGGCGGCGATGAGATCGCGTCGTTTAACGGCAAAGGTGCCTATGCTGAGCACTTTGTGCGGGGAAGATGGCGTTTGCTCTGGGAAGAGGTCAACGCGCGGTCGGCGCGGCTTGGAGCCTCGAAGAGACAAGTCCTGGCCAACGAGGTCGCTGCCGATATCCTGCCACATGGTCTCTGGAAGGTTCTGCGCAGGGCCGCGGGCAAAAAAGAGGTTCCCACCCCGGTCGATGAGACACTGAATGCGATGGTGCAACCGGAGTTTCGGCAAGCGCTCAAGGACGGACCACGCCTGGGGGCAAATACCAGGAAAAACCGTTTGCTCCGTTTCACTCAGGGCCACATCGCTTATCGTCTCGAGAACTGGGCGATGCAGGGCGCCTACAGAGGGATACAGTACACGTTTCCAATGCTCGACCGACAGCTGCTGGAGTACGCCATTCGATTGCCTGCTTCGTTTACAAAGAGAAACGGGTTGGGGCGGGCAGTGTTTCGAGAGGCCATGCAGGGTGTTGTTCCGGAAAGTGTCAGGACCCTCCCTCGAAAACTCGCGCCCTTCCCGTGTAATCTCCTCCGCCTGGCGGAGCAGAAAAATGATTACCTCGAGGAGTTGCAGGTTATGAGGGAGGACCCAAGGCTATCAGCGGTCCTGGACTGCGAGGCCGTAGAAACGCTCCTGCAGCAAGCTCCCGATGTCGATCAAGTCAAAGCGGCTTTAAACGAAGAGGCTGCGGGTGGCCCAAGCCCTTCTCTTGAGCCAACCCTCGCGGTGGAGCCACTCATGTTTCTGCGGATTCTCCAGGCGCGCCTTGGTGGCCGAACGCAACCATAGATAAGCGCCGAAAAATTTTGGCAAAAACCTTGGCAAGACCCCTTGCATCCCCCTTCCAGATGGACCACCGTTCACTTATGAACGCATCTCTCCAGGAGAGCTTCAACCGCAGGGCCGCCACAGCGAGCTCCGGTGCGGTAGCCGTGGGACGGGACGTGTGAGCAAGCCGGTTGACGAGGACGTGCGCTTCCGCCTGATGAGGCTGCTGGAGCAAAATCCTGACTGGTCGCAGAGAGATATCGCTGACGCGCTCGGCGTCAGTCTCGGCGCCACCAATTACATCCTGAAGGCCCTCGTCGAAAAGGGACAGGTCAAGGTCAACAACTTCCGCGCTTCCGACAACAAGTTGCGATACGCGTATATCCTCACCCCCAGCGGCATCGAAGCCAAGGCGCGCATGACCGCGGGGTTCCTCCGGCGCAAATACGCAGAATACGAGGCGCTGAAGTCGGAGATCCATGCCCTGGAAGAGGAGATCGGGCTTGGGGTGGATGCGGGGCCCGGGTCGGTGGCGAAGCGGTAGGATGCGAGTTTGCGTTATCGGGCGTTTGGCGAATTTTCCGCCTAAAAAAGGTTGGGGTCTTGGGCGGAGATCCCAGGCTCATTTTTGACCCATTGGTTTAATTCATCATGCAGTTGAGCCACAATGCGTATCTGCCGGATCAGAGCTGTCAGCCATGGGGTTGAGCCAGACGCTGAAATTCATCCTCGGTCATCCCATGAACAAGGGACGCCCGATTTCGACGCTGGTGCGTTTTGCTAGGTGGCAGGTGCAGAGCCGTCTCCAAGACGAGGTGATTTTCGACTGGATCAACGGCGCGAAACTCGCGGTCAGGCGGGGCATGACCGGAGCCACCGGCAACATCTACTGCGGGCTTCATGAATATGTGGACATGCGGTTCGTCCTCGATACGCTGACGCCGGGGGACTTCTTCGTCGATATCGGCGCGAATGTCGGCAGCTACACGGTACTGGCCTCGAAAGTCTGCGGAGTGCGCACGATCGCCGTCGAGCCAGACCCCGACACAGCGAAGGCGCTTCGTAGAAATATCGAGGTCAACGGCATTGAGGACAGGGTGCGCGTCGTCGAGGCAGCGCTCGGTGCCACTGCCGGCACGGTGTCGTTCACCGTGGGGCGTGATACCGTCAATCGTGTTGCACTAGCAGGAGATGAGAATGTCAGGGAAGTTCCCGTCCGGACTTTGGATGGTATCCTCGACGGAGAGGTTCCAAGGGTGATAAAGATCGACGTTGAGGGTTTCGAGGCCGAGGTTTTCAGGGGCGCTTCGGCAACCCTAGCCGATCCAAGGCTCGAGGCGGTTATCACCGAAGCGCTCGACCAGGATGTACTCGACATACTCGAGCGGGCTGGTTTCAAAGAAAAATACTATGATCCCGACCTGAAGGCTGCGTGTGGCTCTCAAAGACACAGTTCGAGCAATTCGCTGATGGTTCGTTGAAAAGCATCACGTCTCCTTTGTTAAAAAACCTCTTTACCATGCAAAGCCAACTTCTGAGCTACGCCGGTCGCGGTTTTGTCGCGAGCTCTCCCAAACTGGAAGTGCTGAATTTCCATTCAATTGTAGTGCTGAAGTTCGTCGCGCGTAACAAATCATTCAACAGGATCCGATTTAGCTCGCTTGCCGAGAAGTTGGCAGCTTGAACACATCTAGGCAAGCCAGTGGGGCTCATGGCTCTCGATCCCGTTACCGTGTCGCGTTCGTGAATACGCACCCGATCCAGTACTTCGCCCCAATGTATCGCTATCTTCAAGAGGAAGGTGGCTTCGACGTGACTGGGATCTATTTTTCCGATTTCTCGCTGCGGGGGGCTTTTGATCCGGGTTTTGGGCGCGAAGTGAAATGGGACATTGATCTTCTCGATGGTTACGAGGCGAAATTCATGGGGAAAGCCGCGCGACAGCGTGAGTTGTCCGGTTTTTTCTCGATGGTTGCGCCAGAAGTGTGGCCTGCCATACATCGAGGAGATTTCGACGCGGTTGTGGTAAACGGCCATTATGTCGCCGGTTTTCACATCGCTCTCGCGGCGGCGCGGGCAAGTGGTACGCCAGTGTTCGCGCGCGGTGATACGAACGGCTTTCGAAGACGTGTTGGATGGCGAGCTGCTGTCCGACGTAAGATTCTTTCGCGCTTTTACCGCATGTTCGATGGCGTTCTTTCGATTGGTACAGCGAACGATCTGCACTACAGGGCGATGGGTGTGCCGAACGAACGGATATTTCGAATGCCGTTTGTGGTCGACAACGATCGTTTTTCAGTCGCCGCCAATACCACGCCGAAATTACAGCACAATCTGAGATCAGAGTTCGATCTGGATCCTGATCTACCGGTCATCTGCTTCGCTGGCAAACTTTCACCTCATAAGCGGCCACACGATCTTCTCGAAGCCTATGCACGGCTGATCAGCAGTGGGATCCAAGCTCAGCTGGCGATTGTTGGTAGTGGTGAACTTGAAGGTATGTTGCAAGAAGAGGCAACCAACATAGAAGGTGCGCACGTTCATTTCCTTGGCTTTGTCAACCAATCGCAGCTGCCAAACCTCTTTGCCGCGTCCGATCTGTTCGTGTTGCCAAGTTCGTTTGAGGCTTGGGGGCTGGTGGTCAACGAGGCCATGTGCGCCGGGTTGCCGATTATCTGTTCCAGAGAATGCGGTTGTAGCCATGACCTTGTGAAAGACGGGCTAAACGGGCATGTCTTCAATGCTGGCGATGTAGACGCTCTTTTCAAAGCCCTTTCAAATGTGCTGGGAAAGGATGATCTTCGATCTTCCTACAGCTCTGAAAGCAAGGCGATCATTGCGAACTGGAGTTTTCGAGAATGTGCAGACGGATTGCGTGAGGCGATCACCGCGACAATCCGAACCACCGAAGGCTAGACGCGTGACCCGCAAAGTACTCGGACCTCTTCCTTTCGCGCTGCAGCCTGAGCGGAGACCAGTCATGGTATTCGCGGGGAATTTCTGGAAAGGTAGTACGGAACACGGGCTTTCCGCAGGCTTTCAAAGGGAAGGCTGGATTGTTCGCGAGATTGAACAGAAGGATTTCCTTGCAACCGGGTCAACGCTGCCAGAGAAGGCGCTGGCTCGGTTAACAGCGCGAATACGGGCGGAACGATACGAGGAGGCGGTGCTGAGCACCCTGCATCACCTCCAGCCAAACGTACTGTTCACGGTGAAGGGTGCAAATCTGTCACGCCGCCTCTTCGAGGCAGCATATAAGATGGGCATCCAGACCATATGTTTCTGGCCCGATTACCATTTTGATTATAAGGGGGTCGACATTGAGGGGCTGCTTGCATCAAGCCTTTTTATCACCAGTAAGTCGTTTCAAATGCCATGGCTCGCCGAACGCAGGCCGGCCGGCTGCACTGCGTTCATCGCCCATGGTTACGATCCGGATGCGCATGCGCCTATACTGCGCACCGTTACAGAGACCGACTACACCGCTGATATCCGGTATGTCGGCAACCATTCTCCGGCTAAGCAGCGCTGGATCGAGGGGCTGTACGAGGCGCTCCCCAACGCGAAACTGCAGGTAGTTGGAAACCGCTGGTCGCAGGCGCTGTCGCACCCGATGGCATCGCGTCTAGTTGAGGCTCGGGCATACATCGCGGCTGACTATGCGCTGGCCGTTCAGACCGCGCATATCAATGTGGCGATTCATTGGGGCAAGGCATCAAACGGTTGGGAGGATCTCACCTCGACCCGGACCTTCGAGATTCCGGCGTGTGGCGGGTTCATGCTCCATATCGACAATGATGAGGTGCGAGAATATTTTGACGTTGGGACGGAGATCGATGTGTTCTCAGACATCGAGGAATTGGCAGACAAGTGCCGCTTCTACCTCGCACACGACGAGACACGCCGACGCATGGCACAAAAGGCCCATGAGCGGGCTGTTCCCGCGTACTCGTATCATGCGCGGGCACGGGAAATTGTTGAGCTCATAAATGCCTGAGCAAAAATTGATTTTCCTTATAGGGTTGCCTCACTCGGGATCAACAATTTTCTGGCGTGCTTTCAGAAAAAACCCTGATTTTCTGTGTTTTGACGAGCCGCTTACGGCAAGCCTTGGTGTCCACTTCCCAGCGGACAACGAGAAAAGGACATTCGGTGAATATGTCAGGATATTTGGAAATCGTCCGCGTGATTTCTGGAAAATATACCGACCGATATTGCCTATCGAGGAAGCGAGCAAGCATTGCGACGGAGCCAAGATCTCATATCTGAAGGCACTGTGTGAGTATTCGCGTGTAACAGTTATCGACGAAACACATCTCTGCATGATGGTGCCAGAGATCGCAAGAATTCATGATAATATCTATGCTATCCACCTTGTTCGCCGGGCTAGTGCTTTCGTAACGTCGCATCTGTTGCCTAGCTCAAAGAACAAGCTTGCCGTGCCTCGTGCAGTTATTCAGAAGGGCCGCGAGCGTTACAATCGATCGGTTTTCTTCGATCGTCGGGACTTCTTGACTGGTATGGCGAGGAATGAAGTGATCGGTTCGCATCCGAATTCAAAATTCGGCCTCATGCTTTATGACGCAGGTTATGACAATGAACGAATAATGCACTCATGTACGGTCATCCGGCTTCTGGCCTATTGGCATTACTGCTATCATGCTACACAGGGCGATGGCGTCCGAACATTTGGTAATCGCTTCAGAATGATCCAATACGAAAATTATGCGGCCGCACCAGAAGACACCATGGCGGAGCTCTATGATTGGATCGGGGAAGCCAAGCCCGACAAGGTGAATTACAACGACGTTCACCCGCCTCGACCGCCATTTCTCGCGCAGGACAAACGCTGGCGAGAGTATGCCAAGATCGCCGGATTCACCGAAACGGAAATCGATAAACTTCTGTGACACTCACAGACCTTCGTTGGGCGCATTGAAACAGCGCCTCTTCGGCTCGACCGGACGAGAGGGAGGCAGCTTGGTATTCGCCCAAGCTGTTACCGTTTTCGCCGGTATTGGAGTGGGTACATTATTGGCGCGCAGTCTCGGGGTCGAGGGGTACGGTCAATATGTCTTTGCACTCACCATCGTTCAGGTAATGATGGTCCCGCTCGACTTCGGTCTACCGACGCTGGTTATGCGCGAGGTCGCGATCCTCCGGACACGAACCGATTGGGCCCTGCTGAAGGGCTTGCTGCGATGGAGCAGCACGATCATAGCAGTCGCTGTGGCGATGTTGGTCATCGGCGTCCTGACAGTGAACAGCCTCACGGGCCGGGAAGACTTGCTGTATTTGGCCGCGGCCGTGCTGGCGGGTGTCTGGGTGTATCTACGGTTGGCCTCGGCCGTGCTTCGCGGAATGAAGCAGGTGGTCCAGGCAGCAATGCCCGATCAGGTGATCCGGCCGCTGACAATGCTCTCAGCACTGGTGCTCATATCACTGGTCGGAGCACTCACGCCGGCGCGCGCAATGGCACTGCACGCGCTGGCCGCGGCCGTCGGGCTGTGCTGGGCCGTCTGGATGCTGCGGCGCCATAGTCGGCCCATCCTGCCCGGACAGTCCGGAAAAGCACGCTATGCGCCCCAGCTCTGGTTGCGCAGCACCCTCTTTCTCGGCCTGAATATGGGCGGGGGCATACTCAAGCAGCGCAGCGACATGCTGATGCTTGGGATACTCGCTGACACCGCTCAAGTGGGTTTGTACGGCTTCGCAGTGTTGATCGCCGGTGTCGCCAACATGCCGCAAACTTTGATCAAACAGATGATTGACCCGAGGTTCGCCACGGCACACGCAAACAACTCCTCGCCCGAGATCGAGCGACTTGCACGCCTGTCGGCGCGCTTCGTCGTCGCGGGGTCACTATGCGTGATGCTCACGTTATTTTTCTTTGGCGGTCCGATAGTCGATGCGGTCATCGGCGTCGAGTTTTCGGACGTCATACCGCTCGCATTGATCGTTGCCGCCGGCCCGGCATTAGGCGCCGCCTTCGGCCCGGTTGCTTCGATCCTAAACATGACGGGCAAAGAGAAGGTCACCGCCAAGCAATCCTGGATATCTGCAGCAGTGAACATCAGCTTTAACGCACTTCTCATTCCATGGATTGGCGCATATGGTGCCGCACTTGCAACGGCTTGCACCAGTTTTTCTCAGCGATTTCTGCTTTGGCGAGCTGTTCGCGCGCATCATGGGATAAACCCTGCCATCTTCGCGCGATTATTCCCACGGAAATATAATGCCTAAGTATAAGAACAAAAACCTCTCTACCGACCAAATCGCGTTTGGAGGCCCTGTGTGCACTATCCCTGATTTCTTTATCATTGGAGCCCCCAAATGTGGGACTACAACCCTCTACGAGTGGCTGAGCAGTCATCCGGAGTGCTTCATGCCAACCAAGGAGCCGGGTTTTTTTTCTCAAGATATTCGATCTACGCGCGGGTCTCCGACCCATATCCCTGATCTTACGTCATATTGTGGAATATTTGTTGACTGTCCGGCCAACACCAAAGCCATCGGTGAGGCAACTCCCCGATACCTGTATTCCGATATGGCACTTGATGCCATCAAAAGACTGCGACCGGATGCGCGTGTGATTGTATGTCTCAGGGATCCAGTGGACTTGGCAATATCGTTTCACAACCAAAAGATCATTGAAGGGCAAGAGTCCGAAATAGACTTCGTTTCAGCCTGGAAACGTTCCTGCGACAGGACTCATGGAGACATCTCCACACTTGCCCCCAGTATAGATGGAAATTTAAACTATGGTTTCTGGGCTAGTTATGGGCGGAGGCTCGAACTTCTCTTTGAAAGATTTCCATTGTCTCAGATCAAAATAATTACTTTAGAAAGCCTAAAGAACCGTCCGAACGAAATATGGACGGAGCTTCAAGATTTTCTCTCCTTGAGTCAACATGCATTAGACAAAAAAGAAGCTTATAATTTAAAGAAAAAGGTCCGATGGAAGCATCTGCATATTTTTACTCGATCATTAAGAAAGGCCATTCTTCCATTATTGCATCCGATCATAAAAATGCGGGGTGGGCGCGGGTTCGGTGTCTTGAGAATGATTGATAACCTCAATCTTGAGCCTGGAAATTACACGTCTGAAGTGCCATGGGAGTTCCGAAAAGGTATGTATAAGGCTCTGGCAGATGATATACATCGGGCGGAAACCCTCCTCGAGCCGGTACGGCTAGTAACAGACCCCGAGATACGTGCGTCAGTGCTTGACCGGTCGAGCGTCATGTCAAACGAGGTGAATTAATGACCCGGCTGGCGGTCCTGGTGCGGCCGGCCAACATGGGCCGCTGATGAACCGTGGATTTGGGAGCGTTATGAAGTCTGTTGGCATGACTGCGTCGCAGCCGGAGGCTGCCCGCGCGGGTAGGATGGCGGCCATTTATGCGCGAATGCTCACCGCGCTGCTGCCGCTTATCCCGCTTTATCTCGCAGCGATAGTGTCTCAAGATGTAGCGTTCACACACTTTGTCAATCGGACTGGGCCGGTTTGGTTTGTGATGATTTTATCATTCGGGGCCTTTTATTTGCTACGCCA
The DNA here is from genome assembly GCF_032586235.1 of Aestuariicoccus sp. MJ-SS9. Lineage (NCBI taxonomy): Bacteria > Pseudomonadati > Pseudomonadota > Alphaproteobacteria > Rhodobacterales > Paracoccaceae > Aestuariicoccus > Aestuariicoccus sp. MJ-SS9. Next base: position 15,648 of record NZ_JAWHTD010000045.1, on the reverse strand, counting down.
TGATGTACGCCTGATTTGGACGCCAATTTTATGGCTGCCTATACAGTCAGCTGTATTTTTCGGATTTGGCCCCCTTGTGGCTGTCTTTGGCAATGACATCACCCAGCAGAAGCTCGCAAACTCTTTTCTCTCTGTTTCCCCAGACGAATTGATTTGGGCTAGTCAGCTGAGCACCGTCGGCGTGTTTTGCCTCCTGTTTGGAGTTTTCCTGCATTTGACACTTTCGCATCGAAGTTGGGAATCGGCGTTCTCAGAGGTGCGGGTGACACGGTCGCCTATGTCCCCGCGGCAGGTCGCGATCGTGTTTGTAATCTTCGGCGGTGTCTTGAAATATTGGATGGCCCTTCCTTCGCAATGGGGCATGACGAGCATGATCGTACCAGGGTTTCTAACCACTGTCGTGAAGCTACTCGACGTCGGGTTCGCGATCATGGCCTTTCTCGCTGCGCGCGGCGATTCGCAGATGCGGCGTCTGCTGCTCTTGTTGCTTCCTATACATGTCATTCTTTCAGGTCTGACCTTTTCAAAGAACCAGTTGATCACCGCTCTTCTCTTTCCGGTAATCGGCGATATCATGGGGCGTCGAAGTTTACGACGCTTTACCCTCCTCGTTGTGGTAATTGCGCTTGTGTACGGCTCGTCACAGGATTTCGTACATTACGGACGTGGAAAGATAATGGAAGAAACGGGAACAATCTCGCAAGCTGGGTATTTTGAAAGGTTCTCTATATCGGCGAGTTATATGCTTGGTGAACAGTCTCCAGTGGCGTATTCGAGCGACGAGGAAATGAGTGAGATGCAAGGTTGGTGGACGCGATTGAATTACGCGGGCGTTCAGGTTGCCGCACGCAACCTTCATCTCGCGGGCGTTCCCAACGACTCGTTACAAAATGTATGGCTTTATTTCATTCCGCGATTTGTCTGGCCGGAAAAGCCCATCGTCGTACCTCCTGGCTGGTTTTTCTACACAGAACTGACTGGTCGAGAGGGAACATTTCTTGGACTTTCAATTTATGGTGACTTGTTTTGGCTTGGCGGATGGGCAGCCACAATGGTTGGAACATTTCTGATTGGCTGGGTGTTGGCAATGATGAGCCTGAGATCCATGCGGTTCATACGTGACCAAAACTTCTTGATGTTTCCACTCGTGCTTCTGCCGCTAAGCGTTGCAATGTTTGGTCCCACCAGTTTTGTTTCTAATGGAATTATATCGGCAATTCCCATGTACTTAGCTTACACACTGCTCATGCGCTTGGTTGCCAAGCTCGTTGCTGGATTGCCGAGGCGACGCTCGCCTCATATTTCCCGGTCGTGACCTTTAGGGTATTGGTGCCCAGTATCATACGGTGGCAGGAAGGCATTTCTATTTTTGGATTACGATTTCATTGTATCAGGATTATACCGTCCATGAGGCTAGTTACGGGCCGCCGAGACATTGCCGGGCTGATCCAGTGCCGTCACAGAAAGCAACGCTCCGATCTTGGCGTTGCGCTCTTCGAAAAGATAAAGCTTGTGCCGCAAGACTGCGAGTCGACTTTGGGTGAAAGTGTGTGTCCTGTATTGCATCATGCTTCCAAATATTGGTTTTCCTGTTTGGTCGGAGTGACTTCGTTTGCCTCTTTGATACGTTCAGGCGCCGGCATTAACGGCGCGGCCGGTGTGCAACACGGTGGAAACCTCGCACGCGTTCTGCAAGGGCTTCTTCGAACCCTCAGTGGCCGCAGGGTTCCGTCCGTCGCTACTGCTGCTGACACGGGACACCCGCACCACGGCACTGTCGCATCGGCGCAAGAACGCAGTGCCCAGACGCACCGACGCAGGCTTCGCACACTTGATCGCCCCGAGCGACGACGTCTACCTCCCGGTCGCGGATCCGGCCAGTCTGTCCGACTACCAGCTGTGCTATTGGTATTGTCTGGAGATACAGCTTCGCCAGACGCTCTATACTCGGATCGCCGAGAAACTGGACATGAAGGTTGTACGGATGGAAACCTCCGAGCTGTCGGACATGGATCGCTTGGTTGAGGTGGTCACGCCGTTGGGCCTGGCCGATGCAACCAGCGCCCGTGCCGCGTTGGCACGTGCAGGCGTGGAGAAGGCGCACAATGCCACGCCGAAGGCCAAACAAACAGCGCCTGACTTCGATCTCGAAACCGAAGGGGCGGCGCTGTTGGCACGGCTGGGCCCGCCAGCAACCGTTGCCGACGTGCAGGTGCGGATCGACCGAGCGCGGAGTTTCCTGTGACCTCTACGCTCGACGTTGTCCTGCTGATGCGCCCCCGCACCGAGCGCGCTTTCAGCATCGAGGCGGTGTTCCAGACCGTCGCGAGCCATCTGCCACCAGACATCCGTGCGCGCGTCTTGGTTTCGCCACATCCCAGTCGTGGGCTACTGCCACGTCTTCGCGGTATCCTCCACGCAGCGCGCGCGGCTCGTGGCGCCGACGTGATACACATGACTGGTGACGCGCATTATCTTGTGTTGCTACTACCGCGCCGTCGCGCGGTGCTGACAGTACATGACTGCGAGTTTCTTGATCGCACGCGTGGGTTGAAGCGTTTCATGCTATGGCTCATCTGGATCTGGCTGCCTGCGCGGCGCGTGGCGGCGATCACAGTGGTGTCTGAGGCCAGCAAGGCAAAGCTTCTGCACTGGTTGAAGGTAGACCCGGCCCGGATCGAGGTAGTGGAGAACCCGCTGACCAAAGTCATGTGCCGGGTAGAGAAAGCCTTTGCTGAGCAACCGCGTCTCCTGATGATCGGCACCGCCCCGCACAAGAATATCAACCGCGTGGCAGAGGCTGTGGGGGGCTTGCCGGTCACGCTGGAGGTCATTGGCCGCCTGCCGGAGGATCGGCTGGCACGCCTGCGCCGCCACGTGGATGTTGTGACACGGCATGACCTGACGGATGCCGAACTGGCAGAGGCCTATGCCGGTGCCGACATCCTGATGTTCCCATCACTCTCCGAAGGTTTCGGCCTGCCGATCATCGAGGCGCAGGCGGTGGGGCGCCCCGTCATCACCTCTGACCGGGCACCGATGTCAGACGTCGCAGGCGCGGCCGCCCTGAAGGTGGATCCGGAGGATACGGTCGCGATCCGCACCGCCGTTGAGCGTTTGATCGATGATGCGGACCTTCGTAACCGCCTTATTGCGTTGGGGCTGGAGAACGTCCGCCGTTTCACCCCCGAACGCGCCGCCACAGCCTATGCCGCGGTCTACCGCCGTGTAGCGCTGAGGGCGGAGTGATGCGTGTGGCTTTTCTTGCCGGACACCTGTCGCGCCGCGCCTCCGGTGTGCGCCAGATGATCGAGGGGTTATCAGGCGCACTCGCGAATCGCGGCATGGAAATCAAGGTCTTCGGCATCCGCGATCCCGCTTGGGAACAGGATGCAGCTGAATGGAAAGGCGCTGCCGCCGAGGTCTTGGATCGTTTTGGCCCCGCCAAATTTGGCTTCATGCCAGGACTGGGCCGGGCACTACGCACTTATGACCCGGACCTAGTGCATCTGCACGGCATCTGGTTGTATTCTTCCCTTGTTGCGGCTGGTTGGGCCGGGCAGAAGGGTCGGGCTCTGGTAATTTCGCCACACGGAATGTTGGCGCCTGCCGCGCTATCCTACTCGCCGGTACGCAAGCGAATAGTGCGTGCACTGTTCCAAGACCGCTGCTTCGCGCGTGCCGCAGGTTATCACGCGACAGCCGAAGCAGAGAAGGGCGACATCCGCGCCTATGTTGGCAATGTGCCTGTGGCAGTGGTACCCAATGGGGTCGAGGAAACGTCCGTTCGGCTGCCTGCCTTTTCCGAACGAAGTAAGCGTGTGCTGGCTCTTGGACGGCTGCATCCAGTGAAAGGTTATGAACGGCTTTTACGAGCTTGGGCTCAGGTGGAGCCTGATTTCCCGGACTGGAAGCTCGAGATTGCAGGGCCAGATCCGGAAGGCCACGGCGGAGAACTGCGTCGACTATGTGCGGAACTAAGTCTTGTGCGCGCGATAATTGGCCCACCCCGCTACGGTGCCCAGCGAGATGAGTTGATCGCTGGGTCGCGGCTTTTTGCGCTACCTTCTCTGAGTGAAAACTTTGCCCTGACTGTTCCTGAAGCTTTAGTTTGCGGTACGCCCGTTCTGGCCAGTTGGGGATCACCTTGGGAAGTACTGCAGGAAAAAGGGTGCGGCTGGTGGGTCGATTCCAATCCTAACGCACTCGCAGTAGCTTTGCGAAATGCCATGGAAACACCAGAAACGCGGCTGGCGGCAATGGGAAAAGTGGGTCGGGTATGGGCAATCAGGGAATTTGGTTGGGATGCTTTGGCAGCTCAAATGGAGAATTTCTATTCAAAAACGTCAAAACTGATATATGAAAAATGAAAACTCCTTGCGTGTTTGTCACCGGCATTTGGAAATCAGGGAACCACCTTGTTTACTCGGCGCTAAATGAGTTGGGTATTGAGGGGCCTTTTAATGGTATCGCAGCTCACCTTATTTACGGTCGGTTTAGTATGGCCAAGCGGTTGTTGCGAGGCAGTACTCAAGGAATCGACATTGGGCTCGAAACTGAAGTGCGCATCCGCCCTTCCTATATCCAGTACACGGTACGCAAATTGCGTGGCCGAATTCTCGGCGGCCATGCCGCCTACAGCCCTGAACTGGTCGCGCTCATGCGCTCGGAAGGTGCGCGTATGATTGTGATTCGGCGCGATCCGCGCGACATGTTGATCTCTTTTGCCGATTGGATTGAGAGTCGCCCAGACAATTATCTGTACGCTGAATTCGGTAGCCTGTCGCGGGAGCATAGGGTAGCTAAATTGCTGCACGGTGATCGTGCGCGCCGTATACGTCCTTTCGCCGAAGTGCTTGCACGCTCCGAAGGCTGGTTAAGTGAGGCCGGGGACGTGCTTGTGATCAACTTCGAGGATCTCGTCGGACCGAAAGGTGGTGGGACCATCAGGCGGCAGGCGACGGCACTGCGACAATTATGTGATCATCTCGGGCGCGCGATGCCTGGTGGTCTCGAGTGGATAGACCGCATCTATGGCAACAGTCTGACTTTCAACCAGGGCCAAGTGCAGCGTTGGCTCGAACTTCAGAGTCCGGAACTGAAAACTGAAATAGCCGATCTTCTGGCCGAACCTATGCGCAGGTGGGGCTACGCCCCTGACTTTGAAGATTTCTCGAGAGAGCAGGAACAGTAATGACGAACGCTGCGCCAGACCGCCTGAAAGTGATGCCGAGGATCAGCCTCGGAAATAAGTTGCGCCGTGGACTTTGGCAAATGACTTGGTTTGTTCTGTGTAGGTTCACTCCCGTACCTTTGCACAGCTGGCGTTCTGCCGTGCTAAGGCTATTCGGCGCCCAAATTCCGGGTCGAGCTTTTCCCTATCCCTCAGCACGCATATGGGCACCCTGGAATCTCGAAATGGGAGCCGATAGCTGCTTGGCCGCAGGAGTGGACTGTTACAATGTCGCACCAATCCGACTTGGGCACGGCGTGACTGTAAGCCAGCGAAGTTACCTCTGTACTGCGTCCCATGATTTTGACAATCCTGACTTTCCGTTAATTGCGGGGGAAATTGACATAAAATCTGGAGTTTGGGTTGCGGCAGAGTGCTTTGTTGGCCCGGGAATTTTAATTGCCGAAAATGCTGTTGTTTTGGCACGCAGCGTAGTTGTGCGCGATATAGCTTCCGACACCGTGGTTGCCGGCAACCCCGCTCGGACAGTGCGACGCCGAGCTACAGACGTGGCAAGCAGGAGTAAGTGAAAGAATGAACTGGCAAACTAACTCCGTATCCATCCGGATGCGAAATGTGGCTCGCACCTTGGGGCTGACCCGTCTGGTCGGTCATTTTTTGGCGCGCAGAGGCTACGAAGCCGCGTTCGACGACGCTATGTTCGCAGAAATCGGCCCGGGCGACACGGTTTGGGATGTTGGTGCAAATGTCGGATATTACACAGCGAAATTCGCCAACCAAGTCGGAGTAGACGGTCAGGTGATCGCCTTCGAGCCGTTTCCTCAAACTTTTGCGACGCTGTTCGAGGCTGTTTCGGGCCTACCTAATGTCACGGCTATCTCAAGAGGCCTCGGCCGCGAGACATCGTCAATGAACATGGTAGACGGCGGTGATGAACTGGGGGCCAACAGCCAAATTGTCGAGGGCGAGCCAGATGCTGGCATTAAGGTGGAAATCATGACTGCGGACGACGCACATGATACGCTTTGCCTTGCTTTGCCAAATGTGGTCAAGGTCGACACTGAGAGTTTTGAACTCGATGTGCTACTTGGTATGCCAAACCTGCTTATGGAACCGACGCTCCGTGCACTGTTTATTGAGGTGCATTTTTCGCTACTTGCCGACCGAGGGCTTTCGAGTGCCCCATCGCAGATTGAAAGACTGCTGACAGAGGCTGGTTTCAAGACACATTGGGTCGACGCATCTCATATTGCGGCAATCCGCGACCGCCGCAATGCGTAGTATATGCCTACCAAACACAGATTTAAATCTTAGCCGCTTTGTATTCGGAACGGCAAGCCTGCATCACTTAGGGCGTGACAGGGTGCAGGCTGCACATCTCGAGGCCGCCGCCGCTGCGGGTTTTACGCATTTTGACACGGCGCCACTTTACGGTTTCGGTGGTGCTGAACGCGTGCTTGGTGCCGCATTCTCCAACACGCCGGGGATCACGATCACCACCAAGGTGGGACTTTATCCGCCGGGCGGCGGCTGCGAGGGGCACACCTCGATGCTGGTACGTAAGGTCGGTGGCAAGCTTTGGCCACCGCTGTCGCGGGCGGTGGCCGACCTAACCGTGGACAGGGCGCGACGCAGCCTTGAGGACAGCCTGCGCCGGCTTCGCCGAGACTGTGTGGATATCCTGCTGCTGCACGAACCGGCTCCAGGCCTGCTGGCGACCGACGAGTGGCAGCGGTGGCGCGATACAGAGGGCGACCGCATCCGGCACATAGGTGTGGCGGGCTCTGCGGACATGGTGGCGCCCTTCCTCGAGACTGGTATGCCGCTGGCGCAGGTAATCCAGGTGCGCGACGGACTCGACACGCACGAGGGTGACATTGTGACCTGCGCCGGCCGCCCCCTACAACTGACTTATGGCTATTTTTCCTCGGACAAGAAGGGGCGGTGCGGGGCCGAGATCCTTTCCGGGGCGCTGGCTCGCAACGATACCGGCGCGATCCTGGTCTACACGCGGTCGCGCGCCCGCCTTGCGGAATTCGTAGCTGCCGCGGCGCAAACACCGCAATGTTGAGATCGCTCGCCAAGGCGGCTCCAGAGGCACCAATTCAGGCTGACGTGATCTTGGTCGGCGCCGGACTTGCGGGCCTGTTCCTTGCCGATGCGCTGGCGTCGCGAGGTCTGCATGTCCTGATCCTAGAAAGTGGGGACGAGGGGCAGGAGACTGATACCCACCCGCTAAACGCCGTAGAACTGGAGGGCGACGGTTACAGGGGAGCTAAGCATGGCCGTTTCCGTTGCCTTGGCGGAACGTCAACACGCTGGGGTGGTGCCCTGCTGCCCTACCTGTCCGAAGACTTGGGCCCGCATCCCGCTGGATGGCATACGGGATGGGAAATAGACCCCGCCGCTCTAGAGGCCGAGCTTCCCGCAGCCGAAACAGCGTTCGGTGTCGCGTCGGGCCCTTACGGAGGGGGCGCAATTGGCGGCGCCGACCCACTGCCAGGCTTTCTTTCGAGGCAGCCAAAATGGCCGACCTTTCAGAAGCGGAGCACTGCCAATCTATTTGCGCAAGGCGTGCATCATGACCCAATGGTTGAAGTCTGGACTGACGCGACAGTAACCAAAATCAATTTGGGAAACGACCGGATAGAGGGCGTGACTGCGCAATCCCGGTCTGGTTACTGCTTGCAGGCCCGAGCGCCAACTGTGGTGCTTACCGCTGGCGCGATTGAGACTACGCGGCTGTTGCTGCTGATGGACCGTGCGCAGAACGGCCAATTGTTTCCGTCCGGATCGCCGTTGGGCCGGGGGTTTCACGACCACCTGTCCGCTCCGATCGCAGACCTAGTGGACTTTGACCGCCGACAAGTCGCTCGGACTTTTGGCTTTCGCTTCGTCAGGGGCGGCATGCGTAATCTGCGTTTCGAACTGGCTCCCGAGGCCCGTGCCGAAGCGGGATTGCCCGCCGCTTTCCTGCACGTGGCCTTCGCACGAGACCCCGAAAGCGGCTTCGAAGGACTGCGCGCCTTGTTCCAAGCTGCGCAACAGCGCCAGGTCCCCCAAGGTGGCGACTTGCGCCGGATTTTGTCTGACCTGCCTTGGTTCGCCCGCGCTGTCTGGTGGCGGATGGTGGAGAAGCGCGTTTTTCCACCATCCCGATCGAGGTTTGAGCTGCACCTCGTGACCGAACAGGCCCCTGACCCCGGCAATCGCATCACCCTGGCCGAGGACGTTGCGGACCCCTTCGGCCTTCCGCGGGCCCGGATTGCTTGGTGGGTTTCAAAGGCGGACTTGGCCCGATTTCACGCGGTTAGTGCGCTGGCGCTCGAAAGCTGGGGCGCAGGGCAGATGACCGTGCATGGGCGGTTGGCACCCCGGCCTGAAGCCGAGATTGAATCGACCCTGCGCGCCGGCGGTGGCATCTATCACCCTGCCGGGACCACACGGATCGGACCGACAGCAGAAACCGGCGTCGTCGATGCCCATCTAAACGTGCACGGCGTCCCGGGTTTGCGCGCTCTGGCGACCTCGGTATTTCCTACGGTAGGCGGCGCGAGCCCGAGCCTAGCGCTGGTGCAGCTGGCGCTGAGGATGGCTAAAGAGATTGCGGCTGATGCCGTGCCGCACAGGCCTTGATTCCAAGAACTACCCTGCGATCAAAAAGAATAAGGATGGGCTTTTTGCATTTGGACCCGAAAGACTGGATCGGCCGACTATGACAACCCAGGCTAAGAATGGACCCGGCGTGACTATAGTCATCCTATCCAAGAACGAGGAGCGCCACATTGCACGATGTTTGGATTCCGTTGGGTCATTTGCTTCGCATTGCCTCGTGATGGACAGCGGATCAACCGACCAGACAGTCGATATCGCCAAAGAAAAAGGCGCGGAGGTGCATTTCAATAGCTGGAAGAACTATGCGACACAATTCAACTGGGCTCTCGACCAGCTGCCCGAGGATACCGACTGGGTGCTTCGGCTTGATGCGGACGAGATCGTCACTCCGGATCTCGCGCGACAAATCCAAGATCTGCTGCCCGATCTTAGTACTGAAACAAAGGGTGTTTACGTCTCGCGACGCATGCACTTCCTTGGCCAGCCGATCAGATGGGGAGGGGTCTTTCCGATCCGGGTTTTGCGACTCTTCCGGCATGGGGCAGGGCGCTGCGAGGATCGGTGGATGGACGAGCATATCCTTGTCGACGGCGATACGGCTGATCTCTCGGGCGAAATCATCGACGACAATCTGAACTCGCTGACTTGGTGGACGGAAAAGCACAACTCCTACGCGTCGCGCGAAGCTGTAGATCTGCTGAATCTCGAATTTGGTTTCATGGCGCATGAAACAGTCGCAGATCTGAGCGGCGGGCAGCAAGCTGGTGTCAAGCGCTGGCTCAAGGAACGCGTCTATGCGCGACTGCCAGGCGGGTTCCGTGCTTTTGCGTACTTCCTTTACCGGTACGTGGTTCGGTTGGGGTTTCTCGACGGTAAGGAAGGCACAGCGTTCCATGTGTTGCAAGGCTTCTGGTACCGGTATCTTGTAGACATGAAGCTCCATGAGGTTAGGGCCTACATGCAAGTACATGACGCAGACGTGGTCGACGCCATTCGGGACGTTCTTGGGATCACTATTCATGTCGATGTGACGGATCGTGATTGACGCGCCGCTCTCTGCATCTCGGCAAGCTCAACACTGATGGAGACGCTGTTTTTTGTCGCGTCCAAGCTTTTCTGGCTGGTGGCTCGGCCGGAAATCTGGTTCGTCCTGCTTCTGGTTATTGGCTTCTGGTGTCTGCGCCGGGACCGCGTGGCAGCGGCCAATAAGATGTTAGCTTCCGCGCTTTTCTTAGTTCTGCTCATCGGGCTTGTGCCTGTTGGACAACTTCTGATGCGACCGCTTGAAACGCGTTTTCCTGCCTCGCCGGACATCTCGTCGGCAGCGGGCATCATCGTTCTGGGCGGGGGTGAGGACGCCCGAATGTCTGCCGCATCCGGATTGCCGGAATTCAATGCAGCTGGAGAGCGGCTCATCCTGGGATTGGCGCTCGCGCAGGAGTACCCTGAGGCCACCCTCATATTCACCGGCGGCAGCGCCAGTCTGGTTAACCAACGCGTTTCTGGTGCCGATGGCGCACAGGCCCTGTTTGCCCGTTTCGAGATTGCAGACAGTCGGATCACTCTGGAACCAGCAGCGCGCAACACGGGGGAAAACGCCACGCGCACGTATGAGCTCGTCGAAGATGCCACGCGTGGACCTTGGGTTCTGGTCACGTCGGCGTTTCACATGCCGCGCAGTGTAGGGAGCTTCTGCGCAGCGGGTTGGCGCGATATGATCCCATATCCGGTCGATTATCGCGCCGCGGATATTGGTGGGCTCTCCTGGTCTTTCGCCGGGAACCTCGATCTTCTCAACATGGCCATCAAGGAGTGGATTGGTCTGGTCGCGTATTCCCTGACAGGCCGGACACCAGCTCTGCTGCCCCGCAATTGTTGAGGCAATAAGCCTGCAGAATGGTATGGCAACGATGTGCTCAACGGCACGACATCATGCTTGGCGTGGGACCACGATAGACAACCTTCAAGACGTCAGGCGGTCGTCTCATTGATCGAGGCGTGACAGACGGAGCAATCACCGCACGCAACCGGGCCAATGCCACGCAGAGCACTGGCCCGCGCAGTGCCACCGGCAAGGCTGTGGTGGCGCAGAATGCACGGCAGCATGGCGCGACTGCACAGCCCGACCGGGAGCGTGTCGCGGCCTGAGCGCGGATCATTCTCGACACGCCAGATCTTGGGCCCATCGACCTTCTGGCGGATGACGCCCACACGCGCAGCGCCCTGGCCCTCGCCGTCGCAGAGGCGCGGCTCGCGGAGGTGGTACGGGCTCTGGGCGAATTCGAGGCGGGCACCGCGCCGCCCTCGGACGAGGAAGAGGACCTCACGGACCAGATCACCGAGGTTCGCGCCATTCTGACCGAAATGCCGATGTCGGCGCGGAACCGTCGCACGGGGATGTCGCTGATCGCACGGCTGCAGAAGGCGCGGAACAGCGAAACGGCACAGGGCGGCCGGCGCCATCGCCTGCTCAAGCGCTACTGGCGTGAGGCACGGGCGCAGCGCAAGCGCGCGTTTCACGACTGGCTGCCTTGCCTTCGGGCGCAGAGGACATCGCTATCCGCGTCCGACAAAATGGCCAAAATCCCAAAACAAAGCCAGATTTCAGCTTAAGGTTGTGTTTTTAGAGGGCGTGAAATATATAAGTATTTGATGTTAAACACTTTTAATGCATCTAGATTTCTCTGCTCGAGACGTCTCTCAGCCCCAAATGCCCGATAACGCCTCTGCTAATTACGTCTGCTAGTGCACGTTATCGAGAGATCCATTCCCGAAATCGATTTGGCCTGCTCCCTGAACAGGGGTCCTCCCTGAAGTAGGCTTCCAAACCAGATCAGTTTTTTCCAACGGCACAAAGCCTACGCCCAGACATTGTGTTCCGCGTGTTCCAGGTATCGCGCCAGTACATTGATCGACTTCCATCCCCCAGCCCGCATGATCGCCGCCATGTCGAAACCGCAGCGTAGCAACTCCTGGGCCGCGCCAATACGCATCGAATGACCGCTGAACGAGCGCACGTCTTCGGGCCCATAGCCTGTCATTTTGGCTGCTTGCTTGATGATCACCTTAACCGTGGTGTCGCTAAGAGGGCGATCGATGGGATGCTCTTTGTAGATTGGACAGAAGAGCCAGTGCGTTGTCTCGCCTTTCCACCGCTGCCACGCATGCAAACGATGGGCGCTTGCAACAGATGAATACCCAATCCGCCCCCTGCCCTCCTGATCGGCTTTGCTGCGGCGGATCAGCACACGCAATGTGCCGTCTTCGCGAAACTCGACGTCCTCGTCGCGAAGCGCCACCAACTCCGAGCGTCGGGTCATAAGCTCATATCCCAGCGAGAGCATCGCCATGTTGCGGAGCCCCCAAGGTGTGTCGGGTTGCACTTCAAGGAAGCGCTTGAGATCAACCGCTGTCATGCCACGCGCCTGTTTTGGACGCACGGGCTTTGCCCGTCGCACGCGGCGAAAGGCAAGGTTGATGTCCTCGGCATAGGTCGGATCGGGCAAGTCGAGAAGCCGATGAACTTTGCGGATGGCGTATAGCCGTCGCCGCACCGTCGACGGGGCCTTAGACCTCCCTTGGTCTTCCAGAAATCGGCAAACAGTCTCAACGGCCGCAGGAAACGGCGCGGCAAGTCCGTTTTCCTGGCACCAGTTTTCGAAGGCCTCGACATCGGAGCGGTAACTACGCATGGTTGACGGTGCGTAGGCGCCTTCGAGGCGCTGGAATTCGGAGCGCCAGTCTGTTCTGTGATGTGGCCCAAATTGGATCATAAATGGCACTTTATGGGCCATTTTGCGCGCTGTCAATGATTGGCGGCCAACAAATCCGCATGGCTCGAGCCGCGCTGCGATGGTCAATTGAAGATTTGAGCCAACACGCGGGCATAGGTTCGCGTACGATCAAGCGCCTCGAAGCCACGGACGAAATAACCTCCGCCAACATGACTACGATTTTGAAGATTAAGTCCTGTTTCGAATACGCCGGCATAGAGTTCATCGGCTCACCGAATGACCGACCCGGCATCCGGATCGGGCAACGCCTTGGTGAGAGCGACCCGAGCTGATCCAGAGGCATCCCCGTACTCTGGCCAACGCCCCGTGAGCGGCCTTAAGTGTTATGCGTAGCCAGGCCGTCCTTGGTAATGACATGTCTACCGAATAAGCTTAATCCGAAAACGCTGAAGAAAGCCGAGTATCCATAACGACTGATCAGGGCTAGGTCGGCCAGAACGCGCCCAGAGCACACCGCCAATATCAATCCAAGTAAAAAAGCCTGCTGGTCGGAGACCAGCAGGCTTTTTCATTTTGCGGCCCTGATCCTCGCCCTTAGGCGATGATCAGAATGTCAGAGGCATCGAGCGTGGCCGGAGTGACGCCATCCTCGAGTATTGTCGCCAGCAAGACCAGAACATTGGTCGCATCCTCAGGATTGGCGTCGAAGTAGAGCTTTCCATCATCAGTATCGAAGATGAAGTAATCGACTGCGCCAGGCGCATCTGCAATCGGATCGATGTTCGCTCCCGTGCTGGTCACAAAATACCCATCAGCCGGGTCGAGCGGGCCCTCTTCGAAGCCATTGCCACCAAAACCGGATGCGGAGATCAGGATACGGTCGTCTTCGTCAAAGTCGGAGATGGTTGTGTTACCATCCACGTCATCGAAGAAGACAAAAGTATCTGCTCCAGCCCCGCCGGCGAAGAGGTCCGCCTCCGCATTGTCGCCATCAGCGATGAAAGCGTCATGGACGTCAGCCGTTCCGGTTACTGTTCCAGTGGTTAGGGATGCGAAGTTCAGTGTGCCGTCAATCACCTGGTCGGAATAGGCCACCAGAACATCATCCCCGAGCGCCAACTGCCCTGCGGCACCATAGACAGTCACGGTCGTGGCGCTGGCGCCCGTACCAACCGTGATGGTGGCGTCACTCCCATCTGCACCGATCACGATCGGCGCATAGGGGTTCAGCAGCATGATCTGATCTGTCCCGTCCTCAAAACGACCCGCAAGTTCGACATCGTCCCCAATCCACCAGGTTTCATCTCGTGTCGCGAAGTCGATGTTGAAAGTATCGGTCTCAAGGTCCGTGCCTATCAGGCGTTCGTCAGGCGGAGCGAAGGGATCCGGATCCGCTTCAAGGGAGACCGAGAAGCTGTCGCTTGCGGTGTCTCTATCTCCGTCGGTGACCGTTGCGGTCATGTCGATGGAGACAGGCTCGGCGATCACCCCCTCCTGAACAGTAAAGGAGATCGTGCTGATCTTAACTTCGCCATTTGTCATGACGACTTGTACGCCATCGATCAGACGAGTGTCTGTCCCCCTCGAGTCGATGGTTACAAACTCACTCGACGTACCTGGCTTTGTCGTTAGGTCTGCATCTGTAATCTGGAACCAGTCACTGAAATAGTTACCGCCGCCGTCAGGCGTCGTGTAGATTAACCGATACTCAAGCAGGTCACCTGTTGGGTCTCCGAGCTCGTCTTCAGTATACTGATAGGATGGGCCCCCGGTGCTGGGCATTTCGAGTTCAAACGAGCTGACGTCTCTATCTGGATTGATGACAAAGGACTCGTTCAACGCTGGGTCATTATACCCGTTCATGTTGTTATTGTTCACCCCGAAGCCCTGGTCGCCAACATTCTGCTCCCAGTCGCCATTAATCCAGTCGTAGAGGAACTCGTTTACGGACACATCAGTGCCAGGAGTTGTCGGGTCTCCGTCCTTGTTGAGGTCTTCTTCAAGGTAACCAAGAGAGTCAACAAGTTCGCTAAGAACCACGGCGTCGTACTCGACGGCATAGAAGATGACATCGTTTTCTGGCCCAAGTGGGTCAAACGTCAGCGTCTGGACAGGGTCCGGCCCGCCGTTCGGCAAGGTGCCATCATCCGTTGACTGGGTGAAGGTCGTGCTGAAGCCTCCGCTCAGGTTCAGGATGTAGGTGCCATCCGGATTGAACACCATTGTGAAGTCGATGGCCTCCGCAAGATCATCAGGGTCAACATCGCCCGGGGTTCCATCGCCATCGAAATCAGCGAGCAACGTCCCAGAGAGATAGTACTCCCCATCCGTTCCGACACCGTCGAAGGTCATGTCAGTTATAGTGGGCGTGTCGTATGTTGTGCTCCCGATTGTAAAGCTGTCGATGCTCACGGCAACTGGTGTCGTCGAGCCAGGCGACCCGTCCCATACGTAAGGATCATCCGTTCCGAAGTCCGCATTCCAGAGACCGAATTGCGGGTCAGATGTGCCGGAGCCTACAAGGTTTTCGACGCTCGTTGATACACCGTCGTCGCGGAAGACCACCTTGTCGCCGATCGCCACCGTGTCGGTGTCGACGTCGAGGTCCCCGTCGATGACCGTCTGGACCACGTTGAGATAGCCCGCCAGGTCCACCGGCTCGTTGTAGCTGGAACCGGGAACCTTGTTGTCGAGCGACTGCCACAGCGCGCTGGAGAGCACACCGCTGTCGTCGATATGCACGGCCAGAACCGCATCCCCGAGCACAATGCCGGTGGTGCCGACGGTGCCGGTCCGGCCGACCACGAAGTCACCCTCCTTGACCAGGTAGACGTCCAAACCGTCGGTCGTCTCGAGATTGGTCGCGATCGCGGTGCTGGCGGTGCTGCCAGACTCGACCGTCAGGGCCGTGCCGACCAGTTCCAGATCGTATTCCAGATCGGCGTTCTCGTCGTCCGTCCCAACGTCGTAGTCGACATCCGTCTCAACCACCGCGCCGCTGCTCTGCGCATATTGCGGCAGGTTGGTGTCGTTCGGGACCGGAATGCCCGTCACGCCACTGAACACGCTCGAGACCGTCGGATCGTCGTCCTCCTGATTGCCAAG
>NZ_JAWHTD010000044.1:0-28887 GCF_032586235.1 Aestuariicoccus sp. MJ-SS9 | reverse complement strand
ACTCGGCGAACCCTTCCGCCGCGACGCCATGAAAAAACCCGTCCACGTCGCAGGCATCGACGCCGCCGACATGGCGGAACAGGCTGTCTGACCGGGGATGAAAAGTTCAATGATCTCAATCGCGTCCGGCCAGGAATTGGCCGGGCGCGCCAAGGCCTTGTTTCCGGGTTTCATGGTCGCGGTGCTGGTGGCGCTGGCGGCGCAATTCGTGGCCGAGCATCACGGCGCGCCCGCCATGCTGATGGCGCTGCTCTTTGGCATCGCGCTGAATTTCCTGGGCGAGCCGGGGCCCACGGCGGCCGGCATCGGTTTTACCGCCCGGACCGTTCTGCGCTTTGGCGTGGCGATCCTGGGGGCGCGTATCTCGGTCGAGATGCTGACCTCGCTCGGCTGGGGGATGATCGGCCTGCTGGTGGCGGGGGTCGTGCTGACCATCCTCTTCGGCGTCGTGCTGGCGCGGTTCATCGGGCAGGGGCCGCGCTTTGCGATCCTGACCGCGGGGGCGGTGGCGATCTGCGGGGCCTCGGCGGCCATGGCCATCGCGGCGGTGCTGCCCAAAGACGAAAAGTCAGAGCGTAACCTTCTGTTCACCGTGCTGGGCGTCACGGTCCTGTCGACCGTGGCGATGATCCTCTACCCGATCCTGACGCAGGCGCTGGGGTTCGACGAGGTCACCGCCGGGGCCTTCATCGGGGCGACGGTGCATGACGTGGCGCAGGTGGTCGGCGCGGGCTTCTCGATTTCCGAGACCGCGGGCGAGACCTCGACCCTGGTCAAGCTGATCCGGGTGTCCTTTCTGGCGCCGGTGGTGGTGGTGATCACGATATGGTGGCAGCGCGCGGCACCTCAGACCGAGGGCGAGCGCCCGCCGATCATCCCTGCCTTCGTGCTGGGGTTCCTGTGCCTGGCGACGCTGAATTCGCTGGGGCTGATCCCGCCCGCCGTGGGCGCGCTCTTGGCCAAGCTGTCGTCTTGGGCGCTGCTGGCGGCGATCGCGGCGGTGGGCATGAAGACCGACCTGCGCAACATCCTGCAGGTGGGCGGCGGCGCGATCGCGCTGATCGTGGCGGAAACGCTGTTTCTGGCCGGGCTGGTGCTTTTTGGGATCGGCTATCTGAACCTGGCGCCGTAGAGGCGGCGCCGGGTCACTTCCCGGCTTCGCCGTTCTTCTTTCGGGCGTCTTGTATCTCGCCGGTGGTCAGCACCGGTGCTGCGTCGATGCCTTTGGCGTCCAGCATGTCCGCCACCCGTTCGAGCGACGAGACAAGCTGCGCCTGTTCCCAATCCGCCAGCTTCATGAACGCGCGGACGTAGCGCTGCTGCAGGGCGTCGGGCGCATCCGTCAGGCGGCTATGGCCGAGCTCTGTCACCACGACGTTGGTCTGCCGGCGGTCGAGCTCTGAGGGCACGCGCTCGACCAGTTTCTGCGCGACCAGCTTGTCGACCAGCGACGTGACCGTCGCCTGGCTGACGCCCATCTGTTTGGCCAGCGCCTTGGGCGTCGCGCTGGTCTTTTGATCGACGATCTGCAGCACGCGCAGCTGTGCGGGCGACAGACCCACCGCATGGGCAAGGTCGCGGGCATAAAGCTCTGTCGCGCGCAGGATGCGGCGCAGGGCGATCAGGCTTTCGTCGGTGCGATCAAGAGGGGCGGTCGTCATGGCGGAATAATGGCATGGCGGACCGATAGCCACAATCTGCGAAAATTCTTTGGAACCTTTAGGCGACCTAAGCTGTTACACACGTGAAGCTTAGAGTAGCGAAGAGGTAGATGCAGTTTTTCCTAATAAAAATGGACATTTCAGCAATCATGAGCCGGAGGAGCTTAGATAGTTGAAATTTTCGCACCGATGAACTACTTGGACAGTCTAATCAATAAAAAGGTCAGAGCCTATGCCCGAACTCAGCGAAAAAACCCGAACGCGAAAGCCCCTTCTGCGCAAGCCCGATGCGACGGACGGGGCCGCAATCTGGGAATTGATCAAGGCCTGTGCGCCGCTCGATGAAAACTCGATGTACTGCAATCTGGTGCAGGCCGATCATTTCGCAGACACCTGCGTGGTCGCCGAAATGGATGGCGACATCGTGGGCTGGGTATCGGGGCACATGATCCCCGACAGCGACGAGCTGTTCGTCTGGCAGGTGGCCGTCAGCCCCAAGGCGCGCGGCCTCGGGCTTGGTAAAACGATGCTGCTCGAACTGATCGAGCGGGACGCTTGCGATGGCGCGGCGCAGCTCAAGACCACGATCACCCGTGACAACGATGCCTCGTGGTCGCTTTTCCGCAGCTTTGCGCGGTCCATCGGCGGGCAGCTGTCCGACGAGCCGCATTTCGAGCGCGAGACCCATTTCGAGGGCCGTCACGCGACCGAACATATGGTCACGATCACCTTGCCCGAAGCCGATGCGCTGGCGCGCGCGGCCTGAACGGGCAAGCCCTCACTCCCCCTGACAAAATTCAAATCACTGAAAGGACGTCTCATGCCTAAGGACATGACCGACCCCCGTTCCATTTTCGACCGCCGCGAAAGCGAGGCGCGATCCTATTGCCGCGGTATGCCCGCGGTCTTCGCCACCGCCAGCGGGTCTGAAATGACCGACGCCGACGGCAACACCTGGATCGACTTCCTGGCCGGCTGTTCGTCGCTGAACTATGGCCACAACGACCCCGACATGAAGGCGGCGCTGATCGAGCATATCGCGGGCGATGGCATCGCCCACGGGCTCGACCTGCACACCGGCACCAAGGCCGCGTTTCTGGAAACCTTCGAGAGCCACATCCTGGCCCCGCGCGGCATGGATCACCGGGTGATGTTCACCGGCCCGACCGGCGCCAACGCGGTCGAGGCGGCGATGAAGATCGCACGCAAGGTGACCGGGCGCACCAACGTGATCGCCTTCACCAACGGTTTTCACGGCGTGACCTCGGGTGCGCTGTCGGCGACCGGCAACAGCTATCACCGCGGCGGCGCGGGCATGGCGCTGAACGGCGTCACGCGGATGCCCTATGATGGCTATTTCAACGGCGACACCGACACCGCCGATTTCCTCGAGGCGATGCTCAACGACAAGTCGGGCGGCGTCGACGCGCCCGCGGCTATTCTGCTCGAGACCGTGCAGGGCGAGGGCGGCCTGAATGCCGCAAGCCCTGAATGGGTCAAACGCATCGCCAAGCTGGCCAAGGACAGCGGCGCGTTGCTGATCATCGACGACATCCAGGCCGGCTGCGGCCGGACGGGCACGTTCTTTTCCTTCGAAGAGATGGGCGTGGCCCCCGATATCGTGACCATGGCCAAGTCGATTTCGGGCTTCGGCCTGCCGCTGGCGATGGTGCTGGTGCGGCCCGAGCACGACATCTTCGGCCCGGCCGAACACAACGGCACCTTCCGGGGCAACACCCATGCCTTCGTGACCGCCCGCGTGGCGATCGAGAAGTTCTGGGCCGACGACAGCTTTCAGAAAGAGCTGGCCGAAAAGGCCGGGATGGTCCACGCCCAGCTCTCCGAGATCGCGGAGATGGTGCCGGGCGCGACGCTCAAGGGCCGCGGCCTGATGCAGGGCGTCGATGTCGGATCGGGCGATCTGGCCGGCGACATCTGCGCGCGCGCCTATGAGAAGGGCCTGGTCATCGAGACCTCGGGCAACGAGGACCAGGTGGTCAAGGTGCTGGCGCCGCTGACCACGCCGAAAGAGACCTTCGCCAAGGGCTTCGGCATTCTGAAAGAGTCCGTGCGCGAAGCGCTGGCGACCGAAACAGCCAATATTGCAGCGGAGTAACGCCATGATCGTGAGAGACTTCAATCAAATCACCCGAAACGGCGGCGACCGTGTTGTGTCGGACGCGCAATGGACCAGCGTGCGGATGCTGCTGGCCGATGACGGGATGGGCTTTTCCTTCCATATCACCTTTCTCGAGGAAGGGTCCGAGCACACGTTCGAATACAAGAACCACTTCGAAAGCGTGTATTGCATGAAGGGCAAAGGCTCGATCACCGATCTGGCCACCGGCGAGACGCATCAGATCACCCCCGGTGTCATGTATGCGCTCAACGAGCACGACCGCCACATCCTGCGCGCCGAGGAAGAGCTGGTCATGGCCTGTGTCTTCAACCCGCCGGTCACCGGCAACGAGGTGCACCGCGAGGACGGCTCTTACGCCGTGGCGGAGGAGGCCTGAGAATGGCCCATACGGTTGAAAAGATTGGCGGGACGTCGATGTCCCGCCTCAACGAACTGCGTGACACGCTGTTCGTCGGCGACCGCGAGGGGGCCGATCTTTACGGGCGCATCTTCGTCGTGTCGGCCTTCGGCGGGATCACCGACCTGCTGCTCGAGCACAAGAAATCGGGCGAGCCGGGGGTCTATGCCTATTTCGCCAACGACGACACCAACCACGGCTGGCACGACCAGCTCGACCGGGTCGCCCGCGCGATGAAAGAGGCGCATACCGCCATTCTCGACCATCCGGCGGACCTGCAGCAGGCGGACGCCTTTGTGGACGAACGTCTGCACGGCGCGCGCGGCTGCCTGATCGACCTGCAGCGGCTGTGTTCCTACGGGCATTTCCAGCTGGCCGAGCACATGGGCCACACACGCGAGCTGCTCTCGGGGCTGGGCGAGGCGCATTCGGCCTTCGTCGCCGCGCTGCTCTTGCGGCGGGCCGGGGTGAACGCGCGCTTCGTCGACCTGTCGGGCTGGCGCGACGACGGCGACGTCAGCCTGGACGACCGGATCAACGGCGCGTTCCAAGGCGTCAATCCGCAGACCGAAATGCCCATCGTGACCGGCTATGCGCAATGCGCCGAGGGTCTGATGTGCGAATTCGACCGGGGCTATTCCGAGGTGACGTTCTCGCGGCTGGCGGCGCTGACCGGCGCGCGCGAGGCGATCATTCACAAGGAATTCCACCTGTCGTCCTGCGACCCCAAGCTGGTGGGCGAGGGCATGACGCGCAAGCTGGGCCGCACCAATTACGACGTGGCCGACCAGCTGTCGAACCTCGGGATGGAGGCGATCCACCCCAAGGCGGCCAAGACCCTGCGCCGGGCGGATGTGCCCCTGCGCGTGACCAACGCCTTCGATCCCGGCGATCCGGGCACGCTGATCGACGATCAGCCCGCCAGCGAACCGGCGGTCGAGATGGTCACGGGGCTTGATGTGGTGACGCTCGAGGTGTTCGAGCAGGACATGGTCGGGGTCAAGGGCTATGACGCCACGATCCTTGAGGTGCTCAAGCGCCACAACGTCTGGATCGTGTCCAAGGTGTCGAACGCCAACACGATCACGCACTTCCTCAACACCTCGCTCAAGACCATGCGCCGGGTGGAACAGGATCTGGCGGCGCATTACCCCTCGGCCAAGATCACCACGCGGACGCTGTCGCTGGTGTCGGTGATTGGCCGCGACCTGAGCGGGCTTTCGGTGCTGTCGCGCGGGCTTCAGGCGCTCAGCGAGGCCGGGCTCGAGGTTACCGGCGCAAGCCAGGGGCCGCGCAACGTGGATGTGCAGTTCATCCTCGATCGGGGCGCGCTGGAACCCGCGATCCGCGCGCTGCACGGCGCGCTGGTCGAAAGCCCCAAGGTGGCGCTGCCGCAGGCGGCGTGACCCGGGCATATGTGACAACCGGACCGGCGCGGGCATGGCCTGCGCCGGTTTTCTTTTGGCCTGTGCCCGGCCCTACTGACCCCCGGTCAGCAGGTAGAAGACCGGATACATCAGCAGCGCCGACATCAGCGTGAACTGCAGGTTCCACCCCCAGGTCAGCCTGCGCGCCGGCAGCCCCGAGGCGCGCGCGATCACCAGAACCACCGTGGCGAAGGGCGAAAAGGTCATCGACACCGCCCAGCCGCAGGATATCGAGAAGGCCAGCAGCGTGGCATCTGCGGGCATTTCGGGCAGCGCGGCAAAGAACGACCCCATGAAGACCGCCATCATGGTGGGCGACAGCGCCAGCAGGCTGATCAACGTCAGAAAGCTGGGGATCGACGCCAGCAGCAACCAGTCCGGCATCCCCGCCAGCCCCAGCGCCTCAGCGACCTCCGCCGCCGGTGTCAGCCCTGCCGCCGCGCGCCCGATATAGCCCGAACAGGCCAGCGTGATGGCCACGTTGACCGATCCGGGCAGCTCGGTTCCGGCAATGCGCCGCAGGCGCGCGGGCAGGGCCGTCGTGCCTCCTTGCGCGATCAGCCAGCCGATCACCATCACCGGACAGGCCGCCAGAACGCCGAACACCGCCGATTCCCCGAAGGCCCAGACGAAGGCCACCACCAGCGCCAGGAACCAGCAGGTCGTCGCCGCGAACCGCGCTGCCGCCGTGCGCGGGAAGGGCATGGGTTGGCGCAGGCCCTTGGGTTTGTAGGCGCGAAATCGGATGCGGTCCTCGAGCCATCCCAGCGCCATCAGCGCCGCGAACAGCGCCAGCCCATAGCCGATCCACGCGCTGCGCTCGACGCCCGGCATCAGCTCGGCCACGATCAGCGGCGCGAAGGCGGTGGGCGACCAGGTGACGCTCCAGGCAAAACCGCGCAAAAGCGCCGAGATCTGGCGCTGCTCGCGGATCGGGTTCAGCGCGTCGCCGGGGGCCGCGCGCCGGATGCCCTGCTGGATCAGCGGCACCAGAAAGCTGACCACGCCGATATTGAAAAGCACCGCCAGCAGCGACGTGCCGCCGTTGAGCGCCACGTAACGGCGGCCGGGCGGCTGGCGGGTCAGATATTCGCCCATGATCGCCACCGAAGGCGAGGTCGCCGCCGTGGCCTGCAAGAGCCCCAGAAGCAGGATAAAGGTCATCAGGAACGCCGCCTGATTTAGCGCGCCTGCCAGAATGCCGGGGGGATCGGGCTGCGTCAGCAGCACGAGCACGGTCAACACCGCGCTCGCGCTCAGCAGATAGACCTCGCGCAGGGTCAACCGCCGCAGGGCAAAGGCCACGACCAGGATCATCGCCGCCCAGGCGGCGGTCTGCACAGCCTGCAAGCCGCTGAAGCGCGCCAGCAATTCGAGCGCCGCAACGGCGATCAGAAGCGCGGCCAGGATCGGGGCCGGCCGCACGCCGCGATCCAGTACGGTTCGAGACGGCATGTTCAGGGCTGATCCATCGAGAGCGGCTCGGCCTGTGGTCTTGCAGGGCAGAACAGCGGAACAGCGCCGGCACGCGGCGGGCGACGCGCCCCCCTCGGCACGGCACCCTCCGAAACAGGCGCCTTTGCGGATCGGTCGAGGATTCCGGGCGTCATGCGCACCCGGCTGCAAGGCGCGCTGGCTGCACGAGTCAGGCGGAGCATCATGGCGCGACACGGCCCCGGACGTGATCCGGGGCCTCCCGGCGGGGGTGGTGGAGGTCCCGGGACAAGCCCGGTAGAGCGTCGCGCGGGGTCATCAGTTGATCTCCGGTTCGGGAACCGGGGCGCCGAAATCGGTGCGCAGAAAGTCGAAGTCGCAGCCTTTGTCCGCCTGCTCCACGTGCTTGCTGAACATCACGCCGTAGCCGCGTTCATAGCGCGGCGGCGGAGCGGTCCAGCGGGCGCGGCGGGTGGCCAGCTCGGCATCGGTCAGCGCCACGTCGAGCCTGCGGTTGGGGATGTCGATCTCGATCATGTCGCCGGTCTCGATCAGCGCAAGCGGGCCGCCGACATAGGCCTCGGGCGCCACATGCAGCACGCAGGCGCCGTAGGACGTGCCCGACATGCGCGCATCCGACAGCCGCAGCATGTCCCGGTGGCCCTGTTTCAAGAGCGCCTTGGGCATCGGGATCATGCCCCATTCCGGCATCCCCGGCCCGCCCTGCGGCCCGGCGTTGCGCAGCACCAGGACGTGGTCGGGCGTCATCGGGTAATCCTCGTCGTCGATGATCTTTTTCAGCGCCGCGTAGCTGTCGGCCACGATCGCCGGGCCGCGGTGTGTCTGGAACCGCGGGTCCATGGCGGCGGGCTTGATCACCGCCCCGTCGGGCGCGAGGTTGCCGCGCAGCACCGCCAGCGAGCCTTCGTGGTAAACCGGGTTCGACAACGGCCGGATCACATCGTCGTTGTAATTCACCGCGTGGGCGATGGTCTCGCCCATGGTCCGCCCCGACACTGTCATCACCGACAGGTCCAGCTTGTCGCCCAGCTCTTTCATCAGCGCGGGCAGGCCGCCGGCGTAATAGAAATCCTCCATCAGATAGTCCGAACCCGAGGGGCGGATATTGGCGATGACCGGCGTGGTGCGCCCGATGGCGTCCAGATCGTCTAGCGTCAGGTCCACGCCCGCCCGCCGCGCCATGGCGATCAGGTGGATGATCGCGTTGGTCGAACAGCCCGTGGCCATCGCCACCGTCACCGCATTGCGCGTGCTCTCCCGGGTCATGATCTTGCCGGGGGTCAGACCCTCCCACACCATGTCGACGATGCGCCGCCCGCAGGCGGCCGCCATGCGCTTGTGGCCCGCATCCGGCGCGGGGATCGACGAGGCGCCCGGCAGCGTCAGCCCCCAGCCGTCGGCGATGCTCATCATCGTGCTGGCGGTGCCCATGGTCATGCAGGTGCCGTAGCTGCGCGCGATGCCTCCCTGCACGCCCTCCCATTCGGTCTTGGTGATGTTGCCCGCGCGCCGTTCGTCCCAGTATTTCCAGACATCGGTGCCCGAGCCCAGCTTTTGCCCCGCGTAATTGCCGCGCAGCATCGCGCCGGCGGGCAGGAATATGAACGGCAGCCCCATGCTGACGGCGCCCATGACCAGCGCCGGGGTGGACTTGTCGCAGCCGCCCATCAGCACCGCACCGTCCACGGGATGGGCGCGCAGCGTCTCTTCCACCTCGAGCGCGCCCATGTTGCGGTAAAGCATCGAGGTCGGCTTCAGGAACTGCTCTGAGAACGAATGCACCGGCATTTCCACCGGCATCCCGCCCGCCTGGTAAACGCCCTTTTTCACGAACTCGGCCCGGTCGCGCAGATGGTGATGGCAGGGCGACAGATCCGACCAGGTGTTGATGATCGCAATGATCGGCTTGCCTTCCCAATCTGCGCCATCGAGCCCCATCTGCATGGCCCGGCTGCGGTGCCCCATCGAGCGCAGATCGTCAGGCGCGAACCAGCGGGCCGAGCGGAGGTCCTGAGGTGTCTTGGGCATGTTGGGGTCTCCGTCACGTTGCGGGCGCGCCATTGGTGACCGGCGCGTCAGGATGGGGCAGGCGGCAGGTCGCGCGACCTATGAGGGGTGCGGTTCCGCGAACGTCACAGTATCAGCAGACCCCCCGCAATCAACTGCCGGATCAGGCCGGGCCTGTACGAACCCGCCGATCCGCCACCTGCGCCTTTCCCGGGCCTGGGGCGGCTGCGCCCCCCTTGACGGGGATCGGCCCGCGCGGTCATGTCGGGCGTCACAACATTGGGCGGGTGTGGCGCGGCAAAGGCGCCCACAGGCGGGCAGAGCGGAAAGGCGGTCTCATGAGCAACCCCCCGGATCTTCATCTCGGGCTGATCGGCGACAATATCGCCGCGTCGCGGGCACCGCTGCTGCACCGGCTGGCGGGCGCGCAGAACGGCTTGACGGTCCAATACGACCGGCTGGTTCCGCGCGATCTGGGGCAGGAGTTCGACACGGTCTTCGCCGATTGCGCCAGGGGCGGTTACGCCGGGATCAACGTGACCTACCCCTACAAGGAACGCGCCGCCGCCAAGGTCACCATCGCCGATCCGCTGGTGCGCGCCATCGGCGCGGTCAACACCGTGCTCTTCCCGCCCGAGGGGCCGCAGGGGCATAACACCGATTACACGGGCTTCATCGCAGCCTACCGCGCGGTCCGCGGCGATGAGGCCCCGGGAACCGTCTGTCTGATCGGCACGGGCGGGGTGGGGCGGGCGCTGGCCTTCGGTCTTGTGGCGCTAGGGGCCGAAGAGCTGCGGCTGGTCGACCGCGACACCGCCAAGGCCGAGGCGCTGGCCACCGATCTGCGCGCCGCCAGCCCCGGCACGCCCGTCATCGTAAAGACCGACGCGGCGCGCGCCGCCACCGGCGCGACGGGCCTCTTGAACGGCACGCCTCTGGGCATGGTGGGCCACGGCGGCACGCCCTTGCCGGCCGCGGCCATGACCGGCGCGCAATGGGCCTTCGACGCGGTCTATACGCCGGTCGACACGCAATTCCTGCAGGATGCCGAGGCCGCCGGGCTGACGATCCTCTCGGGCTACGAGCTCTTCTTTCACCAGGGGGTGCACGCCTGGGCGCTCTTCTCGGGCGCGCCGCTGGACGAGGCCGCCTTGCGCGCCGCGCTGGCGCGGGCGTAGCGAGCGGAGCGACCCGCTGTCAGCAATAATGTTCCGGCCCGATGGCCTGAGCGTCGGAATATCGCGCGCCATGCGCCCAGCCCACCGGCAGGCACGTCTCGATCCGCGCCATCGCCTCCGGGTCCAGCCGCATCGCTCCGCCCGCCGCCAGTTCCCGCAGATGCGCCACGCTGCGCGTGCCCGGAATGGCGATTGCGGCGGGCGATTGCGCCAGCACCCACGCGATGGCGAGCGAGGCCGCCGCCACGCCCATGTCACGCGCCAGCGCGCGGAACGGGTCGGTCGCGGCGAGGTTGCGGGCCAGATTGGCGCCGGTAAACCGCGGGTTCGACGACAGAAAGCCCGATTGCGCCACGCGCGCCTTTGTCGGCGGCGTGTCGGTCAAAAGCGCCCGGCCCACGGGCGAAAAGGCGACCAGTGCCGTCCCCAACGCCTCGCAGGCCTGCACGAGGCCCAGCTCGGGCGCGCGGGTCGACAGCGAATATTCCGACTGCACCGCCGCGACGGGATGCACCGCTGCGGCCCGGCGCAGCGACGCGGGTGCGATTTCCGAAAACCCGATGGCGCCGATCTTGCCCGCCCGGACAAAGCCCGCGAGCGTTTCGGTCACCTCTTCGATCTCGAACCGCGTGTCGCGGCGGTGGACATAGAAAAGGTCCACCCTCTCGACCCCGAGCAGCTTCAGGCTGTGGTCCAGCTCTGCCTCGAGATGGGCCCGGGAATTGTCGAAGCTCCGCGCGCCGGTGTTCAGATCGTGGCGGATCGAGGCCTTGGTCGCGATGCGAAAGGGGATCTGCCCGCCGCCGCGGTAGCGTCGCAGAAACGTGCCGATCGCGGATTCCGACCCGCCCGCGCCGTAGACATTGGCCGTGTCGATGTGATCGACCCCCAGGTCCAGCGCCGCGTCCAGAACCGCATGCGCCTCGGCCTCCGAGGTCTTGGCGTAGAAGTTCGAAAAAGACATGCCGCCGATGCCGACGGCCGATACCTCCGGCCCGCTCTGTCCAAGGCTGCGTTTGTCCAAATCCCTGTTCCTTCCTGAATGCCGTATGCGCCGTGCTTAATCCTCGTGGATCGTATCGGCGCAGAACGTGCCGCCCTGATAGACCACCTCGGGCGCGTCGGCGGCGGGCTTTGGCCGTGATCCGTCGATCTTGGCGCGGAACGGCTCCGAGCTGTCCTGCGGTTGCCAGCCCAGCCAGGCCACGCCCGAATTGTCCCAGAAGGTCGTGGCGTTGTCGGACACGCCGTAGAGGATCGGACAGCCCAGTTTCGGCACGTCGAAGATGCGTTCGATCAGGCGCACGAAATCGTCGTAGGAGAGCCACGTCGACAGCATCCGGTGATCGCGCGGTTCGGGAAAGCTCGACCCGATGCGCACGATGGCAGTCTCCTGGCCGAACTTGTCGTGATAGGCGCTGGCCAGCGCCTCGCCAAAGACCTTGGACACGCCGTAAAGCCCGTCGGGGCGGGGCAGGGCCGTGTTGTCGATCCGCTGGTCCTGTTTGTAAAAACCGATGGCGTGGTTGGACGAGGCGAAGACGATCCGCGGCATCCCGTGCTTGCGCGCCGCCTCGTAAAGGTTGAAGACCCCGTCGATATTGGCGTTCGAAATCACCGACCAGGGGCCCTCGACGCTCTTGCCGCCGAAATGCACGATCCCGTCGCAGCCCGCGACCAACGCCTCGACGGCGGCCTTATCGCCCAGATCGCAGGGCACCAGTTCTTCGTTCGGGGCGGCCTCGCCCAGATCGGCGATGTCCGACAGGCGCAGGGTGTCCGCGAGATGCGCCAGCCTGCCGCGCATGACGTGGCCCAGACCGCCGGCGGCCCCTGTGATCAGCAATCGTTTCATCGGGTGGTCCTCGTTTTAGTCTTTGCCGTGCGGCCCGGCGCGGTCACCCGGCGAACCGCCATTGCGCGATACCCTGACAGCCGTGCCCGGTGATGGCAAAGAGATTTCCCGAAAGCCCGTCGTCATACCCCTCGCCGATGGAGGTCAGATAGAGCGTCCGCAGATCGGACCCGCCGAACATCGGCTTGGTGGGCTTTTCCACCGGCACGTCGATGGTCATGTCCAGCTTGCCCTCGGGCGTGATCCGGTAGACCTGCCCGCCCGACACCCCGGCCATCCAGTAACACCCCTCTGCATCGACCGTGCCGCCATCGGGGCGGCCGGCCACTGCGTTGGTGTCGAAAAAGACGCGGGGGGCGTGCGGGGTGCCGGTTTCGGCGTCGTAATCGGCCGCCCAGATCGTGCGTACGGCGGGGTTGCTGTCGGAGAAGTACATCGTCTTGCCGTCCGGCGCGAAGGCGAGGCCGTTGGTGGTCCAGAACCCGTCCTTCCAGCAGGTCACGCGCATGTCGGGGTCGAGCCGGTAGAACGCGCCGCTGCGTTCCGGTGCGCCGCCGTCCTTCATCGTTCCGGCCCAGAACCGGCCCGCCGGGTCGGTCGTGCCGTCGTTGAAGCGGTTTCCGGGCAGGTGCGGCTCTGGATCGGCGATGGCCGTGCGCGCGCCGGTGTCGAAATCGAAGGTCCAGAAACCCGACTTGGCGGCGACGACCAGCCCGCCGTTCCGACGCGGGGCGAGGCAGCCCACCGGCTCGCCGAACTCGGCGCTGCGGTTTTCGCCGCTGGCCGGATCATAACGGTGGATGCGCCCGGCGGTAATATCCACCCACCAGAGCACCTGAGCCGCGCTGTCCCAAACCGCGCCCTCGCCCAACAGGCTGCGCGTGTCGAGGATGCTTTCGACGGTAATCTTGCTCATGGCCGGCCCCTTTCGCTGTTATCCCCAGTAGAGGCCAACGGCGCGGGTTTTGGAAGCGTCGATGGGAGCGCGGTCTGGACAGGCCGGGCCGGTTTTCGGCTAGACTGGGCATGGCCGCAACGGGACCCGGCAAAGATGCGCATCGCGACCTTTAATCTTCAGAACCTGCGCCTGCGCCAGCGCGACGGGCGGCGCGTTCTGGAAGGCGCGGTGGATCAGGACGTGCCGGGGGCCGCGCCCACGACCGCGCGCGACATCGCCGACCGGCGCAGAACCGCCGAGGTGATCCGCGACGCCCAAGCGGATATCGTCGCGCTGCAAGAGGTCTTCGACGCGGCATCGCTCGACTTTTTCCACGACCGGTTCCTGACTGAGGTCGGGGCACCCGCCTATCCCCACCGCTATTGCCTGCCGGGCAACGACGGGCGCGGGCTGAACGTGGCGGCGCTGTCGCGGCGGCGGCCCGTTTCGGTGACAAGCCATGCCGCGCTGACCGGCGCGGAGCTGGGCCTGACCGATCTGCCGCCCGACCTGCGCGACCGGCGGCTCTTTCGCCGCGATTGCCTCGCGCTCGATTTCGCCGCCTTCGCGATTTTTATCTGCCATTTCAAGGCGCCCTATCCCGATGAGGCCAAGGCCCATGCGGTCCGCGAGGCCGAGGCGCGCGGGGTGCGCCGCATCGTCGAGACGCACTTTGCCGCGCCCGAGACCGCGCGCTGGATCGTGCTGGGCGATTTCAACGAACCGGCGGGGGCAGGGGGCGCGGCGCCTTCGGCGCTGGCCCCTCTGACCGAGGGGTTCGCCGTCGACCTGCTGGACCGCCTGACGCCCGGCGAGGACTGGACCTATGAGGTTTTCGACACCCATCGCCATTCGCGGCCCGACCGGCTGCTGATTTCCCCGCGTCTGGCGCGGGACTTTCCTCGGGTGCGCCCCAAGATCATCCGCTCGGGCATGACGCGGGCGGCCGCTGGCATGCATCCGCACGCCAGCGACCACGCGCTGGTCTATGCGGATTTCCCGGGGCTCTAGTAGCCCTTGCGCGCGGATCGGTCGCCGGACAGGGAATTCTGGCTGCGCTCGACCAGCAGTTCGATGGCGTCCGCCAGATGCTCGCGGTCGATGTGGTGATGGCCGCGCGCAACGCGGATCTTGTGCGCCTCGATCATCACATCCGCATGGCGGCAGCCCTCGGGCGGCTCGAACCGGTAGCTGGCCAGCTCCAGCCGCAGCCCCAGCGGATCGCGGAAATAGATCGAATCCATAAAGCCACGGTCCACCGGGCCGGAATGCGCCACCCCGCGCGCATCGAGCCGTGCGGCCACCTGCCAGAAGGTCGCCTGGCTGACATTCAGCGCCAGGTGGTGCAGCGACCCGGCCGCCTCGGGGACGGGGGTGCTGTCGGGCTTGCGCTCTTCGTTGGTGAAGATCGTGATCAGCCGCCCGTCGCCCGGATCGAAGTAGAGATGGCCCTCGTTCGGATCGTCGAGATTGGGCTGATCGAAGATGAAGGGCATGCCCAGCACACCCTCCCAGAAATCGATCGACGTCTGGCGGTCCGCGCCGATGATCGTGATGTGGTGAACGCCCTGGACCTGGATTTTCCTCAGTTCGTTGGTCTCCGACATGTTTCCTCCGCTCCTCTGTCCGCTGCTGCGGACAGAGTGTCGGTCGCTTGGGCGTCCGTGGCAACCCGCAATCCGCCCAAGGTCCAGTCCCTAGGCAACCAGCTCTTTGCGCGATCGTGTAAGCTGCAGAGCCGCCCCGGCGGCTTCGCGTCCTTTAACGACGAAATGCTGCCTGTAGATCGCGTTGTGATGCTCGGTCTCTTGGTACTGATGCGGTGTCAGCGAAACCGAGAGAACAGGGACGCCGCTTTCGAGGCCGGCCTGCATCAAGCCGTTGACCACGGCCTGGGCGACGAAATCGTGCCGGTAGATACCGCCATCCACAACGAACGCCGCGGCGACAACCGCATCGTACCGCCCGGACTTTGCCAGGTCGCGCGCGAGCAAAGGCATTTCAAACGCGCCGGGAACGTCGAAAACGTCGACCTCGTCGTTCGGTATTTTCTGCAAGAAACCTTCCAAGGCCCGGTCGACAATATCAGCGTGCCAGCCAGCCTTGATAAAGGCGTATCGGGTGTGTGTCATCGTGATCTCCTTTCATAGTGACACGTCACCCAAGGCGATCACATGCATCGCGCCCGGCGAAACGCCGGGCATCGACAGCACGTTCTCTTCCATCCGGACTTTCACCGTCGGCTCAGGAATTTCACCTGATCTGCTTGACCCTCGGCCAGAAGGCCGAGGCGCTCGCGGGCTTGCAACGTTCATTGCTCACCGCCGGTGGGGAATTTCGCCCCGCCCTGAGAACAGCGTGACCCTAGATGCCGCGAAACGAGCGCGCAAGTATTGCCAAAAATCGTTCGAAGTTTCCGTTTCGCGGAAAATGCCCGGTTCGTGGCCGCACCGACCGGGAAACAGGCTGTTGCCTGCATCCCGGGCGCCGATCAAGCTAAGGGGTCCAGAACCTAGAACCCTACCGCCTGACCGTCCTTGCGCGGTTCGGACCCGGCGGCATAGGCGCCGTTGTCCAGCCGGGCGATCAATTGCGCGCCGCCGAAGCCGAAGGCGTTGTCGGGCGCTTCCAGCGTCAGGTCATGGCCCATGCCACGCAGCCGTTCCAGCGTCTCGGACGCCAATGTCGTTTCGCAGGCCACGCCCAGACCTTGCGTGACCCGCCAGCGCGGCGCGTCGGCGGCCATCTGCGGATCCTGACCCCAAAGCTGGGTGCGCAGCGTCATTTGCACATGGCCCTGCGCCTGCATCGGCCCGCCCATGACGCCAAAGCTCATCAGCGGCGCGTCGCCGCGCATCAGGAAGGCGGGGATGATGGTGTGGAAAGGGCGCTTGCCCGGCGCGATCACATTCTGGCTGGCGGGGTCGAGCGAAAAGCCCGCGCCGCGGTTCTGCAGGTGGATGCCGGTGCCGGGCACCGTCACGCCCGAGCCAAAGCCGGCATAGTTCGACTGGATGAACGATACCATCATGCCGCTTTCGTCCGCCGCGGTCATGTAGACGGTGCCGCCGCGCTTGGGCGCGCCCGCGCCAAAATTGGTCGCCTTGGCGGGGTCGATCAGTTTCGCACGGTCGGCGAGGTAACCCGCATCCAGCATGTCGCCGGGGGTGATCTGGGTCATGTAGTCGATATCGCCGACGAAGGTTTCGGTGTCCCTCAGGGCCAGCTTCATCGCCTCGATCTGCAGATGCGCCGCCAGCGGGTCGTCGGCATCCAGATCGCGGATATTGGTGTGAGACAGGATCCCCAGCGCCATCAGCGCGGCGATGCCCTGACCGTTGGGCGGGATCTCGTGCAGCGTCACGTCGTCGAAGCCTTGGCTGATCGTGCCGCACCAATCGGCCTGGTGCGCGGCCATGTCCGACACCCGCAGCGCCGCGCCGTGCTCGATGGCGAAGGCCTCGATGGCCTCGGCCAGCTCGCCCTCGTAGAACGCCTTGCCCTTGGTCTCGGCGATCAGCCGCAGGGTGCGCGCCATGCCAGGGTTGCGGTAGATCTCTCCGGGCTTGGGCGCGCGGCCGTCGGGCAGGAAGTTCTGGGCAAAGCCGGGCTGATCCGACAGCGCCTCGGCCCCGCGCGCCCAGAGCGCCGCGATGACCGGCGACACCGGGAACCCGTCTTCGGCATAGCGGATCGCGGGTTCGAAGAGGGTCGCGAAGGGCAGCTTGCCGAACCGTTCCGACATCGCCACCCAGCCCGAAACCGCCCCCGGCACGGTCACGCTGTCCCAGCCGCGGAAGGGCATCGCGTCCATCCCGGCAAAGCGCTCGCGGCTCCAGCCCTGCGGCGCGCGGCCCGAGGCGTTGAGCCCGTGCAGTTCCTTGCCGTCCCACAGGATCGCGAAGGCGTCCGAGCCGAGGCCGTTGCCGGTCGGTTCGACCAGCGTCAGCGTCACGGCGGTGGCAATCGCGGCATCCACCGCGTTGCCGCCGCGCATCAGCATCGAAAGCCCAGCCTGCGCCGCGAGCGGTTGGCTGGTCGAGACCATGTTGCGCGCAACGATGGGCGAGCGGCGCGAGGGATAATGGTGGTTGGCGCGAAGCTGCATGTCGGGTCCTTCGGTGTTATGTCAGCGGCGTTGCGAGGGATTGCGAGACGATCCCTTTCTCGGCGCGTTCCTTTTCGTTGGCGGCGATCGCCTTGTCGAGCGGGGTGCGGTCGACCATGCCCGAAAAATTCTCGACCGTAGGCATGGCGGTGCGGAAGATCAGATAGCGCTCTTCGGTGACCGCCATCAAGCGGCGCAGCTCGGCCAGCGGATCGTTGTGGTCGTCGACGCGCAGGTCGAGCGACGGGTAGGGCTGGCCGGAATGAATCAGCAGCCCCGCCGCCTGCTTGCCGCGCTTGTCGCCACCGGCGCGTTCGCCCGCCTCCATCGCCGTCAGGAAGCGTTCGGCGAAGGGCAGATCGGCACTGTCGAGCCAGGCCGCCAGCGTATCGGCGACCACCTCGGGACCGGCCAGCATATTGCCCGCGACCGATACGTTTTCCGCCTTGGCGTGCCCGGCCCAGGGCACGCAATCGGCGCCGGTGTGCTGGGCGACGGTGCCGTCCGGCGCGATCATATGCGCCTGCCGCGAGGCTTGTCCCGCGTCGCGGGCGACCAGATCGGCGAGGATCGCGTCGGGCCGCTCGCCATCCGCCAGCCGCTTGAGCCCCTCAATGCCCCAAAGCGGGCTGACGAAGGCTTGGCTGGCGAAGGCTGCGGTGGCGCAGACGTTCGGCACCAGCGATCCGCAGGCGAAAAAGCGGCTGGCGACGGCGATGCCGAACTCGCCTGTTTCGGGGTCTCTTGCCACGATGGAATAGGTCATTTGTCTCCTTTCGCGCAGCGCGGCGGGGCGCTGTTCCTGGTTGCCGGTGATCCGGCAGACGCATGCGCCGTGTTCCCCGCGAGGTCCAGATCTGGCCGGGAACGGCGGTCTGAATTCAGAATTTTGTCGCCGGATTGCACAGAAAATGATCAAAAGTGTGGAAACATCCGGGTATTCGTCTATTTGTTACGCTGTACACGGGAGGCAAGAAATTATATGGCGCGGCAAATCTCGCCTCTCCCGGAGTGGAAGGTTACGTCGCTCGCCAAGCTGATGCCACCAAGGGCGTAACCGCACATGTCGCTGCTCGACATCGAAAATCTCAGTGTCTGCGTCTCGCAGGAAGGCGTGGAAACGCCCCTGGTGAACGGAATCTCCTATTCGGTGGATCGGGGCGAAACGCTGGCGCTGGTGGGCGAAAGCGGGTCGGGCAAGTCGGTGTCGTCGCTGGCGGTGATGGGGCTTTTGGCCAAGGCCCTCAGGGTCACGTCGGGCAGCATCCGCTTTGACGGGCAGGACCTGCTGGCGCTGGATGACGAGGGCATGCGCAAAATCCGCGGGCGCGATATCTCGATGGTGTTTCAGGAACCCATGACCTCGCTCAACCCGTTGCGCAGCATCGGCGCGCAGATCATGGAAAGCATCGAAGAGAACCTGGGCCTGTCGCGCGCCGACGCGCGGGCGCGGGCGGTGTCGCTGCTGCAGGAGGTCGGCGTAGCGGATGCCGAGCGGCGGCTGAAGCAATATCCGCACCATTTCTCGGGCGGGATGCGGCAGCGCGTGATGATCGCCATCGCGCTGGCCGCCGATCCCAAGCTGATCATCGCGGACGAGCCGACGACGGCGCTCGACGTGACGATCCAGGCGCAGATCCTCGATCTGATGGCGCGGATCTGCCGCGATCACGGCACGGCGCTGATCCTGATCACCCACAATCTGGGGATTGTCGCGCGCTATGCCGACCGCGTGAACGTGATGTACGGCGGACGCATCGTCGAGACCGGCCGCGCCCGTGACATCTATGCCGCGCCGCGCCATCCCTATACCGAGGGGCTGCTGCAATCGGTGCCGCGGCTGGATCAGGATCGCAGCGTGCCGCTGAAGCCCATTCGCGGCAATCCCGCCGATCCGTTCACCACGATTGCCGGCTGCCGCTTCCATCCGCGCTGCCCCTACGCTCAGGCGATCTGCCGCCAGACGCCGCCGCCGTTCGAAGGCG
Source organism: Aestuariicoccus sp. MJ-SS9 (assembly GCF_032586235.1). Classification (NCBI taxonomy): domain Bacteria; kingdom Pseudomonadati; phylum Pseudomonadota; class Alphaproteobacteria; order Rhodobacterales; family Paracoccaceae; genus Aestuariicoccus; species Aestuariicoccus sp. MJ-SS9. The sequence goes on along the minus strand of NZ_JAWHTD010000044.1, from coordinate 9,737 downwards.
GCGTGGCCTGCCATTTCCCGCTTGAAACCGACCAGAAGGAAGCCGTCTGATGGGACCCCTGCTGCGGATCGAAGGCGTCTCTGTCCATTTTCCGATCCGGAAAGGGCTCTTGCAGAAACAGGTGGGCGAGGTCCGGGCGGTCGAGAACGTGTCGCTGACGCTCAACAAGGGCGAGGCCTTCGGGCTGGTGGGCGAATCCGGCTGCGGCAAGACCACGCTGGCCCGCGCCGTCCTGCGGCTGGTCGATCCGACCTCGGGGGCGATCTGGTTCGATGGCGAGAATGTCGGCGAAATGCACGGCAAGGCGCTGGCGCCATACCGCAGACGGGTTGCGGCGATCTTTCAGGATCCTTTCTCGTCGCTCAATCCGCGGATGAAAACCGGTCAGATCCTGGCCGAGGTGCTGAAGGTGCACAGCTATCCCGGCGATATCGGCGCGCGGGTGGCGGAGCTGCTGTCGATCTGCGGCCTGGCCCCGCGCTTTGCCGAACTTTACCCGCACGAGATGTCGGGCGGACAGCGCCAGCGGGTCGGCATCGCCCGCGCGCTTGCGCTCGAGCCCGACCTTATCGTCTGCGACGAGGCGGTCAGCGCGCTCGACGTGTCGATCCAGGCGCAGATCATCAACTTGCTGGAAGAGTTGCGGGCGGAATTCGGGCTGACCTATCTTTTCATCGGACACGATCTGTCTGTGGTCCGGCATCTCTGCGACCGGATCGCGGTGATGTACCTGGGCCGGATCATGGAGACGGGCACCTCGGAAGAGCTGTTCGACAATCCGCGCCATCCCTACACCCGCGCCCTGATCGACGCCGTGCCCGCGCCCGATCCCGACGGCGAAGAGGCGCGCGACCATGTGGCGCTGAAAGGCGAGATCCCGAGCCCGCTCAACCCGCCGCCGGGTTGCGTGTTTCATACCAGATGTCCCATCGCGATGGACCGCTGCCGCCAAGAAGTACCGCGCACGTCCCGGCTGGGCGGGCATCACGCGGCGGCGTGTTTCGCCTTGGAACAGGAAACCGGGAAAACGGCAGAAATTGCGTGAATGAGGTGACGAGTATCCGAAAACCGACCGAAGTCTGACTAGAGGGGTAGACCATGAAGAATGACGACCTGATGAAGCGTGCGCAGCAAGAATTGCGCGACGCCTACGATTTCGATCCGCGCGATCCCATGTTTGGTCTCAGCCGCGACGACATGCGCGGCAACAAGATCTCGCGCCGCGCGACGCTGCGCCTGCTGGCCGCCGGGGGCGCGCTGACCATGGCGCAGGTGCTGCCCGGGCTGCGGCCCAAACCGGCGATGGCGGCGGCGCACGGCGGCGGCATTCTCAACGCCGCATGGGCCGGGGTGGCCGAGATCACCACGCTTGACCCTGCGCAGATCGGCCAGGTGCTGCAGTTCCAGATCACCTCGAACGTGCTGTCGGGCCTGATGCACATCAACAACGATCTGGTGGCCGAGGGCGACCTGGCCGAAAGCTGGGACGTGTCCGAGGACGGTCTGGTCTACACCATCAAGATGCGCGACGGGCTGACCTTCCACAATGGCGACGTCTGCAACGCCGACGACGTGATCTTTACCTACAACCGTTCGTCCGACCCCGATCAGTCGCGGCATTCCTCGGTGATCGCCAACGTGGCGAACGTCGAAAAGCTCAACGATCTCGAGGTACGCTTTACGCTCAAGGCGCCGCAGGCGTCGTTCCTGACCAAGGCGCTCGAGCGCGCCTCGGGCCGTGCGATGACCATCGTCTCGCGCGGGGCGCTGGAAGAGATGGGGCTTGCGCAATACGGTCTCACGCCCGTGGGCACCGGGCCGTTCCGCATCACCGAGCACGAGCTTGGCGGCCGCGTGGTTCTGGAGAAGTTCGAGAACTATTTCGACCCCGAGCGTCCCAAGCTCGACGGCGTGATTATCCAGCCGGTGGACGGCACCGAACCGCTGGCCGCCGCGATCGAGGCGGGCGATGTCGACTACATCGGCGGCAACCCGCTGCCGGGCGAACTGGTCGACCGGTTCAAGTCGAACTCGGACCTCACCGTCGACATCAAGCCCGGCCCGGGTTTCCAGTCGATCTGGATGAACCCCTGGGTCGAACCGATGCAGGTCGCCGATTTCAACAAGCCGCTTGACGAGCTCAAGCAGGAGAACGGTTTCAAGGTGCGTCTGGCGCTGGCCAAGGCGCTCGACCGCGACCTCTTCGTGCAGCAGGCGCTCTTTGGCAACGGCATCCCGGCCTACGGGTCGATCAACGCCGCCATGGGCTTTTACTACGACAATGGTCTGGCCGAGACATCCGAGCAGGCCTTCGACCCCGAGGGCGCGCAGGCGCTGCTGGCCGAGGCGGGCTTCCCCGGCGGCGAAGGCTTCCCGACGCTGCGGCTGCAGACCACGCCGAACACCCGCCGCGCGGGGCTCGTGGTGGCCAACATCTACAAGCAGGTGCTGGGCATCAGTGTCGAGGTCGATCCCAAGGAATTCTCGGTCGGGATCGAGGAGTTCAACAAGATGGACTTCGACCTGCGTCTCGGCGGCTCGGGCGGCGATTACGACCCCGACGACGGGCTGATCGACTGGATGATGACCTCGTCCAAGTTCAACGGGCCGTTCCGCGACACCGCAGAGATGCCGTTCGGCTTCTTCTCGGAAGCCGAGGTCGACGCATTGTCGGTAGAGCAGTCGGTCACCGCGGACCCAGAGGCGCGCCGCGCGCTGGTGCAGCAGGCCAACAAGCTTACCTCTGACAAGGTGTGCTGCGGCTTCCTCTACCACCCGGTCGACATCCTGGTGCACTCGAACCGGGTCAACGTGCCGACCGAGAGCCGCATCCCGGGTCTGCACGACTTTGACCGTATGACCCTGTCGTAATCATCCAGAAAGGGCGGGCGGGCCCCCGAGGCCTGCCCGCGCATCGGCAATGGCAACATATCTTCTGCGCCGCCTGATCGGCGCCGTTCTGGTGATGCTGGCGGTCTCGACGCTGGTCTTCTTCATGATCCGGCTCGTGCCGGGCGACCCCATCGCCGCGATGCTGGCCGATGCGGGCGACGCCGCCACGCGTGAGGCGATGATCCGCCGGCTGGGGCTCGACCAGCCGCTGATCATTCAGTTCTTCAAGTGGTTCGCGGGCATCCTGCACGGCGATTTCGGCGCGTCGATCTACGGCTCGAACCAACCGGTGAGCGACATCCTTCTGACCGCCCTGCCCAAGACCCTGTCGCTGGCCTTTTTGTCCTTCATCATCGCCATTGTCATTGCCGTGCCCGCCGGGATCATCTCGGCCACGCGCAAGAACACCGCCGCCGATACCTCGGTGTCGCTTTTCGCCTTCCTGGGTCTGTCGATGCCGGATTTCTGGCTGGCGATCCTGCTGATCATCATCTTCGCGGCCAACCTGCAATGGCTGCCTGCCATCGGCTATCAGCCGCTGTCGGCCGGTTTCTGGGAGTGGCTGAGCCACCTCATCCTGCCTGCCATCGCCATCGGCACGGGCTTTTCGGCGATCATCGCGCGGATGATCCGGTCGTCGATGCTCGAGGTCTTGCAGGCCGATTACATGCGCACCGCGGCCTCGAAGGGGCTGACGCAGCGCGTCATTCTGATCCGCCACGCGCTGCCCAACGCGCTTATCCCGGTGATCACCGTGATCGGCATCGCCTTTGCGTTGCTGATCTCGGGCGCCGTGGTGGTCGAGAACGTCTTTTCCATCAAGGGGCTCGGCCGGGTGCTGATCCAGGGCATCCAGAACCGCGACTACCCGGTGGTGCAAGGCGCGGTGTTGCTGGTGTCGGCCTTCTTCGTGCTTTCCAACCTAGTCGTCGACCTGCTTTACGCGGTGATCGACCCCCGGATCCGGTATTCCTGATGAGCGACGCAAGCCTCGATTCCGTAGACATTCCCGCCGTCGCCAAGCGGCGGTCCCGCTTTCGCGCGGTTTTCTCGAAGGACCGCAAGGCGCAGTTCGGCGTCGTCGTGCTGGGGCTATTCGTGCTGGCGGCGCTGCTGGCCCCGCTGATCGCGCCCTATGACCCCAACGAGATGACGCTGGACATGATGGGCGCACCGTCCGGGTCGCATCTGCTGGGCACCGACGATCTGGGGCGCGATCTTTTCTCGCGCATCGTCTGGGGGACCCAGATCTCGCTTTTCGTGGGCGTCGCGACGGTGACGCTGTCGCTGGTCTTCGGCGTGCTGCTGGGGGTGCTGGCGGGCTATTACGGCGGGTGGATCGACATGATCATCATGCGCTATATCGACCTGCAATGGGCGTTCCCGAACTTCATCATCGCGGTCTATCTGGTGGCGGTCTTCGGCACCGGCCTGCTGAACGTGATCGTGGCAATCGCGCTGGCTTTCCTCGACGATTTCGCCCGCATCGCGCGGTCGATGGTGCTGACGCTGAAGCAAGAGCAATTCGTCGACGCCGCCCGGGTGCAGGGCTTTTCCGACGCCCGGATCATGCTGCGCCACATCCTGCCCAACGCCATGGCGCCGATCATTGTGCAGGCGACGGTGTCGGTGTCCTACGCGATCCTGGGCGAGGCGTCGCTGTCCTTTCTGGGCCTTGGCGTCAGCGCCGACACCCCCACCTGGGGGCTGATCCTGTCAGACGGGCGCAGTTTCATCAGCCGCGCGTGGTGGCTGGGCATCTTCCCCGGACTGGCGATCATGCTGGTGGTGCTGTCGATCAACTTCATCGGCGACGCCCTGCGCGACGCGCTGGACGTGCGCGAGAGCGATCTGTGACGTGGGGGCGCTCTGAAGACCGAGCGCCCCGCGATCATCCATCGGCCCCGGCCATTTGCGACAGCCCAAAGAGCAACAGCACAGCTGAGAGGGCACATGCCGTGGCGCGGAGGCTGTTCCAGAAGGTCCATCTGGGCAGATAGGTCTCGTTCCAATAGGCGCGCGCGGTGCCCGAGGACGGGTCCATCCCGGCCAGTGCCTCGTTCATCGGCACGTTGAAGAAGACCGTGACCCCGAAGCAGCCCACCAGATAGACCAGCCCCGCCAAAGCGATGGGCGTTCCGCCCGCGCTGCCCAACGTCATGGCCGCATAGCCCGCGATCAGCAGCGACACCGGCGACATGCCGAGGAACAGGGCCATGAAGACCCAGCGAAAGACCTCGCGGTTGATCGCCTGCATGGCCGCCACGCCTCCGGTTTCGCCGGTCCGCGACAACGACCGCATGATGAAATCCGAAAAGGCCAGGAAGACGCCCGCAAGCAGGCCGTAAGCCAGAACCGAGAGGTTTATGAGGAGAAGGAAGAACGGTGACATCTTGGATAGCTCCTGAGAGATGATGAGCCGGGCAGGGGGGCTGCTGCCCTCCCGCCCGGCGGTTCAAGGTCAGACGGCAGAGACGCGGTTGCCGCCCGTGGCAGGCGCGGCAGGCCGAAGACGGCGGCGGAACGCCACAATGCAGAGCGCCGCAATCGCCAGTTCGATCCCCAGCGCGCCGAGGATCCCGCCCGACGGCACGCCATCGGCGACCAGCCCGACCAGCCGCCCGGCGGGGAAGGCCAGGAACACGGTCAGCGCCGCCACGATGGACGCCGGGCGCAGGGCGCCGTTCACGATCCCGGCCAGCATGATCAGGCCGAACGCGGCCAGACCGGCGCCCGGGGCGCGCAACTCGCTCAACAGATCGGGGTCGGGGCCGAGCGCGATGCCGTAGCTTGCGTAGAACGCCAGCGGCGCGGTCAGGATAAAGCCGCCGATGCCAAGCGCCGTGACGCCCGAAAGCCCGAGGGCCAGCTTTTCAAATCGGGTAAGTTTCATGTCGTTTCCTTTCCGTGCTCAGGCCGCATCCGGCCATGTGCCCGCCTGCGCGGCGGCAGCGGCGAAATCGGCGAAATCCCGAGGCGGGCGGCCAAGCGCGCGCTGCACGCCGTCGCAGACATGGGCGTTGCGCCCGTCCAGCGTCTCGCGCGCGATGGCGGTAAAGACATCGGCCACGAAATCGCCGCCGGCCTTCGCGATCTCGGCGTGGAAGTCCTCGAACGTGATCGGGATGTGCCGTATCGGGCGGCCAAGCGCGGCGGTCAGTTCGCCGGCCATGTCCGCAAAGGTCATCAGCCGCGGGCCCGTCACCTCGTAGAGTTCGCCCTTGTGGCCCTCTTCGGTCAGCGCGGCCACCACCACATCGGCGATATCGTCGATGTCGATGATGGGCTCGGCGATCATGCCGCCGGGCATGGGCAGCACGCCGCCGAGGATCGGGTCGCGCAGATAACCTTCAGAGAAGTTCTGCGCGAACCACGCCGCCCGGACGATGGTGAAATCCACGCCCGAACGGCGGACCACGGCCTCGCCCAGCTTGGCGTGATGCTCGCCCCGGCCCGAGAGCAGGACCAGATGCCCGACGCCCGCCGCCTTGGCGGTGGCGCAGAGGCGTTCCAGCTTTTCGACCGCACCGGGGAAGGCCAGGTCGGGGAAATATGTGACATAGGCGGCGCGGACGCCCGCCAGCGCGGGGGCCCAGGTTTCCGGCGCCTCCCAGTCGAAGGGCGTGGCCGAGCGGCGCGCGCCGTGGCGGACATTATGGCCAAGCGTCTCGAGCTGGGCGGCGACGCGCGATCCGGTCTTGCCGGTCGAGCCGATGACGAGAATGGGGTCGTTTTGCATGGGGTGTCTCCCTTGGTGTGAAATGGTGGCCAAGGGATAGGCGCTGGGACGGCCGCCGGTATTGACCGGCCGTGCCACCGTTTTGACCCTCGCCGCCAAAACGCGCTCAGGGGGCGGCCCGGTCCTTGCGATAGCTGGCGGGGGTGCGTCCGACCCAGCGCTTGAAGGCGCGGGTGAACGAACTTTGCTCGGAAAAGCCGGTCAGAAAGGCGATCTCGGCCAGCGAATAACGCTCGTCGCGCAAGAGCCCCTGGGCCAGGTCGCGCCGGGTCTCTTCGGTCAGGGTCTGAAAACTCATCCCATGTTCCGAAAGCCGGCGGTGAAAGGACCGCGCGCTCAGCCCAAGGCCGCGGGCGATATCGGCCATTCTGGGCAAACCCTCGCTCAGCGCCCGGGCGATCGCGTCGCGGGCCTGTGCCACCAGCGTGGCGTCGGGGGCGATCTCGGAAAGCTCGGCATCCAGATGCGCGACCAGAAACCGGGTGATCCCCTCGTCGCCCAGCAGGTTGGGGCGTTCCAATGTCTCGGGCGCGATCAAAAGCGCGTCAAGGTCGGCCCCGAACCGCACCGGGCAGCCGAACCATTCCTCATGCGCGCCCTTTGTTTTCGGCGCGTCATGGCGGATCAGAACCTCAAGCGGCGCGAAGGGCTCGGGGCTGACCTGCCGGGCCAGAGACACGGCGCTGGCGAGCGTCGCCTCGTTCGACAGCCGCATGCCCAGCCGCCGCTCGCCCGCGCGGTGCAGGATAAAAAGCAGGCCGCGCGGATCGGGGCGCAGCTCGTATTCGACGACGCTGGTCCAGAGCCGGGCGTACCGTTCGACCCGCGCGAAAGAGCCGCTCAGATCGGGCGCGGCCTTCCACGCGAGCCCCAGCGCGCCATATTCGTCGCACCGCATCGAGGCCCCGACCTGGATCGGAAGCGCGGTCGCGTCCGTCGTCTCGACGATCCGTTCGAGCAGCGCGTAATAGGTTGTGTCGGGGATCATGACCTTGGGATCCCAGGCGCCCGCCGGGTCCAGCCCGGCCGCGCGCAGCAGCGCCGCGGCATTGACCCGGTCCCCGGCCGCCGCAACCATCTTGCGTGCAAAGAGCGAAGTGATCTGACCCATGCCGCCAGAGTATACGAGCGCCCCGTCCGACGGCCAAGCCGCCGCGTGCCCTTCGACCGCGACCGGCGCGGTGACCGGTCGTTTCTGCCAACACCATCGGGATGGGCTGCCGGTCGCAGGCCAGTGCGGTTCAAATAAGACCTGTGCCGCTGGACGGCATCAAAACCCGATATCATGTCGTCTCACGTGGTCATGGAGACTGGACAGCGCCCCTTTCTCAAAGAGCGCCCGCTTCCACGCGTCCAGTTCTTGCGCCCTTAGCGTGTCTATCACGCCGCTCTTGCGGTGGTCCGCAAGTTCCCGACACGAGAGCCTGTACTTCCCAACGGTTCGGTCGGGTATCGTCTTGGCGTCCCGGCCCGCTGCCCGGTTCTGCACCTTTTGGTCGATCACTTTTGTGAAGGTTGTCCCGGCTGATCTCGCCTCGGGTTTCAGCTCGGGGGCGGTCTTTGGCTTGTCCTCCGGCTGTCCGTCGTCAGATGTTTCCGGAATGCTGAGGCGATTTTGTAACGGAGGCTCTGGTTCGGTTTCTGTTTTTAGGCGGCCGCGGTCTGGTGCTGGGACCGGCGTTTTCGGGTTCTCGTCCTGCGGACCTCGATCTCCTCTGTCGTCTTCAGGGTTCTCGCGCCCCGTCCGTGGTAGACGTCGGCGGGCGTCGGATTGCTCGGGCTCTCGTGGTAGCGTTGTTGTGGCGATCGACGAAGGCGCCGATCTGGCGTTCCAGGGCGCCGGGCAGGAAGTGGTTTTCCAGCAGAACCCGGTTCCTCACGGTCTGGTGCCGGCGCTCGATCTTGCCCCGGGTCTGCGGGTGATGCGGGGCGCCGCGACCATGGTCCATGCCCTTGTCCTCAGGATAATCGGCCAGATCGGACGCGACGTAAGACGAGCCGTTGTCACTGAGCAGCCGGGGCTTGTGTACGACCGTTGCCTGATCGCAGCCTGAGGCCTGCGGCGCGAGGTCCAGCGTGTCGGTGACGTGTCCCCGGCCTTCATCGTGGTGCAGAGCGTCCAGGCGATGAAGTTTCGGCTGTGATCGCGGACGGGTAGAACCAACCCCGGCCGATCACCTTCAGGTACGTAAAGCCCGTCTGCCGGAGCTCGTTCGGGCGTGTGGTCTTATCCCGGAACTCATCGGCCGCCTTTATGACCACATGGGCTGGCGCCGTGATCGGATTCTCGGCGCTGAGGATGCGATACACGGAGGATTCCGAGACGAAGCACCGCTTCTCATCGGTGTATTCGACCGCCAGTTCGCGCGGCGTCAGGACCTCGTGTTCCAGGGCGAAATCGGCGACATCTTCGCGCATTATGTCCGGGATGCGGTTCCAGACCGACGCAGGCCGTGGTGAGCGAACGGCCAGGGCATCGAGGCCGCCATCACTCCAGCGCGCGTACCAGTCGTCGTAGGTGCTGCCGGGAATGCCGAGCATTCAGGGTTTGCCGCGTCGGCAGATGTGACGCCTCGACCGTGCGGATGATCTCCAGCTTCTCGGAGGCGGAGTATCTCATGCGTCGGACTCCCACTCCCCGATCATGCTTTTTTTGAGGTGAGGCGGTTCAGCAAAGCGTCCAGTGGACGCTTTGCCCGCCCGAACGGTCTCGAGCGTCGGTTCGGCGACCACCTTCTTCCGCGCGGCGGACGCCGACCGCAGCTCCTTCACCTCGGGCGCTGCCGCCTGCCGAGAGGTGTCGCCCGACAGCCGGGCCTCTCCGGCTTCCAGGAACTCCTTCGACCGGGAATAGTGCAGGCTCCCGGCAATCCCCTCGCGACGGAACAGGGCAGAAATGCTCTCCTCGCCCTGCAGGCCAGCCAGGACGATCCCGATCTTCCCCTCGGCCGAGAAATGCTTGCGGGTCTTACGCGTGATGCCCCTCTGAGGTGCCCCTAGATTTGTAGATGCTTTGCCCCCTAACTTTAAGGCGAGGAGGCCGACATGGGGACAGGCAACTACAGCGACGGGTTCAAGCGGGATGGGGTGCATCGGATCACGGTGC
>NZ_JAWHTD010000043.1:0-32195 GCF_032586235.1 Aestuariicoccus sp. MJ-SS9 | reverse complement strand
TTCCCCCTTTTGTCTAAAACCCCACCCCCCCCCGGGGGGGGGGGGGGTGGGGGGGGGGGGGGGGGGGGGTTTTTTTTTTTTTTTTTTTGGGGGGGGGGGGGGGGCCCCCCCCCCCCCGGCTGGGGGGCGCTGCCCCCCAGACCCCCCGGATATTTATGGATCAGTGAAATGGGGTTTAGAGCCCGAAGCTGGCATAGGGGATATAGCGGACGGGGTCACCGGGGCTGATTTTCGCTGCGGCGTCGGGCAGTTCGACCAGGCCTTCGGCCCAGCTGAGGCCGCTGATCCGGCCCGAGCCTTCGGATTTGAAGACCTCGGCGCGGCCATCGCGGATGCGGGCGCGCAGGTATTCGCGGCGGCCCGGTTTCTTGGACTTGGAGAACGCGGCTGGGACGGTGAAGCCCTGGGGTTCCGTCCAGCCGGCCCCGGCCAGCAGCGACATGGCCGGGCGGGCGAAGATCAGTGTGCAGACCAGCGCGGCCACCGGGTTGCCCGGCAGGCCGAAGACCGGCGTGTCCTGCCAGAGCCCGAGCGCCAGCGGGCGGCCAGGTTTGAGCGCAATGCGCCATTCCTGCATCGCGCCCGCCTCGTGCAGGAGCGCCGAGACGTGATCCTCGTCCCCCGCAGAGGCGCCGCCGGAGGTCAGGATCACATGCGCGCGGCCTGAGGCCGCGTCGAGCGTGGCGCGCAGGGTGTCGCGGTTGTCGGGAACGCGGCCCATATCGACCGGCTCGAACCCGAAGCGCGCGATCATCGACAGCAGCATAGGGCGGTTCGCGTCGAAGATCTGCGCGTCGGAGGCGAAAGACCCCGGGTCGGCCAGTTCATCCCCGGTCGAGATGACAGCCACGCGCAGGCGTTCACGCACCGGCAGGTCGCCGTAACCCGTGGCCGCGGCCAGGGCCAGGTCCGCCGGGGTCAGCACGCGCCCCTGTTTCAAAGCGATGTCGCCCTTGGCCACATCCTCGCCCGCTTTGCGGGTGTTGGCGCCGGGTTTGAGCGGGCCGTGAAAGGCGATCCGGCCGTCCCCCACGCGCACATCCTCGTCCAGCACCACCGTGTCGACGCCGGGCGGCAGCGCCGCGCCGGTCAGGACGCGCAGGGCATGGCCGGGCGGGACGGTGCCGCCGAAGGGCACGCCCGCCGCGGCACGGCCCGGAACCAGCGGCAAGCTCTGAGGGCCCGCGCCGATGGCCGCGCTGGCAAAGCCGTAGCCGTCGACGGCGGTGTTGGCGGTGGGCGGGTTGGCGCGACGGGCTGCGACATCCTCGGCCAGCACCCGCCCGGCCGCCTGCATCAACGGAACGGTTTCGCGCCCCGTGACTGGGTGCAGCCCCTTGCGCAAAAGATCGAGCGCGGCGTCGACCGGGGTCCAGTCGACACCGGCAGGCAGGGCGAAGCAATCGTTGCGCAGCGGCGGCGGTTGCAGGGTCACGGGCGGCATAAGCTCCTGTTCGAATCCGAGGCCGAGGATCCAGCCTTCCTCGGGCGCGTCGATGCTCAGCATGGCAAGAAGGCGCGCGGGATCAAGGGCCGATAGCCCTTCGGCCAAAAGCGCGACCTGCACCGCGTCGCGTATGTCGTTCGGGCCGGTGGCGGCGCGCACGGCAGGATTGATCAGCCCCGGCCAGATTTCGACGAAGGCGACGGGGCGTTCCAGAGGCTCGAACGGCCAGACGGCCACATGGCCGGCGAAGCGGCGGCGCAAGCGTTCGAGCACCGGAAGCCCCATCAGCACTTGCGATCCAACCGCCCCGGCCCCGGCCAGTTGCCAGCAGGTGAACGCGCCTTTGCAGAGCGTTTCTGAGCAGCGCTTTTCCGGGAAGGGGTTGAGGTAGCTGTCCTTGCGGCGGGGCAGCCCGTCGATGTCGCGGCTCAGTCCGTTGGCCCAGAACGGCCCGCGCCCGTTGCCCAGCGCCCGGTTGATGCCGCCTGCCACGTCGAACCGGTTGTTGGCCTTTGGGCTGTCTTCGATCCGCTCAGTGAGCCAGCCCCAGACGGCGAAGGGATCGGAACGCCCGGTCAGAGCGCCGGCGAAGCCCGCGGGATAGCCGAAGGGGAAATCGAAGCCGATCATCAGGCGCTCGCCCGCGGTCAGGCTCCGCTCGATCCGGTCGGAGAGCGCCTCTTCGGCCAGGGCGCGGTTGCGCATGTAGCGTGGCTCTGCGCCCGCCTCGCCGATCCAGATCGCATCCTTGCGCGGGGTCGGACCGGTGTCGTTGCCGCCAGACCAATCGACCATGACGAACCGGTCGAAGGGTGTCACAGGCCGACCTCGGACAGGATGAAATCGGCGATGGCCTCGGTGTCGTTCAGGTCGAAGACCGGGCGGTCGATTTCGACGGGGCAATCGGCGGCGATGGCGCGGATGCTGGGGTCGTCCGGAGCGATCAGGCTGTTGCCGGTTTCGGCCCGGAACGCCTCGACCTTGGGATGGCGGTCGCGTTTGTAGCCTTCGATCAGCACCAGATCGACGGGGGCGAGGCGGGGCAAAAGGCTGTCGAGCGACGGTTCCTCGGCGCCGCGCAGCTCGGTCATCTGCGCCACGCGGTTGCGCGAGGCCAGGATCACCTCGGACGCGCCGGCCACGCGGTGGCGATAGCTGTCCTTGCCGGGATGGTCGACGTCGAAGGTGTGATGCGCGTGCTTGACGGTGCTGACGGTGAAGCCGCGCGAGGCGATTTCGGTAACGAGCCGTTCCATCAGCCCGGTTTTGCCAGCGTTCTTCCAGCCGGTGACGCCATAGAGTTTCATGCCAGCGCCTCGGCCCGTTTCAGGTCTTCGGGGGTGTTCACGTTGAAGAATGGATCGACTCCGTCCGAGGGGAAGAGCGCCTCGCGCCCGCCGTGCCGGTCGGTCCAGAGTACGACCTTCTTCAGGCCGTCGGTCAACGCCGCGCGTAGGTCGTCGCGCAGGGCCACGGGCCAGAGCCCGAATGTGGGATGGCGAATCAGGCCGGAGCGGGATTTGCTTTTCGTCTGCGCGTCGCCCCTGGTGGCGGCCAGAACCAGCGGGTGCGCCTGCCCTTCAGCCGCACGCTGCAGGCAGGCGACCAGATCGCGTGGAAAGAATGGCGTGTCGGCGGCGACGGTGACGATGCTGTCGGCGCCCCGGGTCGCGGCCCAGTCGAGACCGGCGAGCACGCCGGCGAGCGGACCGGGAAACCCTGGGATGGGATCGGGCAGGACCGGCAGATCCGTGTCGAAACGGTCGGGATCGCCATTGGCATTGAGCGCCAGACCGGCAACCTGCGGCGCCAGCCGCTCGATCACCCGCGCAAGCAGGGTCTGGCCGCCCAGCAGCAACAGCGCCTTGTCTCCGCCACCCATGCGGGTGGCGAGGCCTCCCGCGAGTATCACGCCGAGCGGTTGGGTCATCCGGCGCACCCTGAGCGCCCGAATTCTTTGAAAGAATTCGGACAAAACTCTTTCAAAGAGTTTTGGTCCCGGCCGGTCACGATGCGCTCTTCCGGCGGTGTTTTCCGGCTTCCTCGGGGACGCTTTCGGGGTCCATATCGCGCACCAGGCGTTCGGCGCCGGCGAGGCAGACGAAGCGTTTGCCGCGCATGCGGCCGATGCAGGTCAGCCCGACCTGACGGGCGATCTCGACGCCCCAGGCGGTGAATCCGGACCGGGACGCCAGCACCGGGATGCCCATCAGCGCGGTCTTGATCACCATTTCCGAGGTCAGCCGCCCTGTGGTGTAGAGGATCTTGTCGGCCGGGCTTTCGCCGTGCCGGAACATCCATCCGGCGATCTTGTCGACGGCGTTGTGCCGGCCCACGTCCTCCATGTACACCAGCGGACAGTCCTCGCGGCAAAGCACCGTTCCGTGGATCGCCCCGGCCTCGAGATAGAGCGAGGGGGTGGTGTTGATCCGGTGCGCCAGCGCATAGAGCCAGGACGTGCGCAGCTCGGCTGCGGGCAGGGTCAGCCCTTCGAGCCCCTCCATCATATCGCCAAAGACCGTGCCCACGGCACAACCGCTGGTGCGGGTCTTTTTGCGGAGCTTCTCTTCGTATGTGGTCAGCGAGGCGGTGCGCACCACGACGGTTTCAAGCTCTTCGTCGTAATCCACGCTCGTGATCTCTTCGCCGTCGCGCAGCATGCCCTGATTGCGCAAGAAGCCGATGGCCAGGTATTCCGGATAATCGCCGATCGTCATCGCCGTGACGATTTCCTGACCGTTCAGAAAGATCGTCAGCGGGCGTTCCTCGACCACGGACACCGCCGTTTCCGCGCCGGTGTGGTCTATGCCGGTGACCTTCCGGGTCAGCCGGGCCGCGGACGGGTCGGGAGCGATGAGATAGGGGCTGGCGGCGCCGGGCACTTGCGTCTCGTTCATGCTGTGTTTACGGGCGGGGTATCTTTTTGAGCAGGGGACAGTCATGACGGGCGGCGGTGCAATGTCAAGCTATTGGCGCGGGGTTCGGGACGGGCTGCCGTTCCTCATCGTCGTGATCCCCTTTGCCATGCTGTTCGGCGTTCTGGCGACCGAGGCCGGGCTCAACATGCTGGAAACGCTCAGTTTCAGCGTGGTCGTGATCGCCGGCGCCGCGCAATTCACCGCGCTGCAGCTGATGACCGAGAACGCGCCGACCTGGGTCGTTCTGGCCTCGGCACTGGCGGTGAACATGCGCATGGCGATGTATTCGGCGTCGCTCACGCCGCATCTGGGCGCGGCCCCGTTGTGGCAGCGCGCCATCGCCGCCTATTTCCTTGTCGATCAGACCTATGCCGGATCGCTGCTGGAGTATGAAAAGCGTCCCGACATGACGCTGCCCGAAAAGCTGGGGTACTTTTTCGGCATCGTCACGCCGATCTGCTTTCCCTGGTACGTCGCCACGTTCGTCGGGGCGTGGCTGGGTGCCGCGATCCCCACCGAAATGGGGTTGGATTTCGCGCTGCCCATCGCGTTCCTGGCGATGATCGGCCCGCTGCTGCGCACGCCCGCGCATATGGCAGCGGCCTTTACCGGGGCCTCTGTGGCGCTGCTGGCGGCCGGTCTTCCGTGGAACACGGGCCTGATCGCGGGCGGCATCGCCGGGATGATCGCGGGGGCCGAAACCGAGCGCCGGATCGAAAAGAGCCGCGCGGCACTCAACGAAAGGCGCGCGACATGATCGACACATCCTCGCTCTGGATCGTCATCGCCGGGCTGGGCCTGGGCAGCTTCTTGCTGCGCTTCGTCTTTCTGGGGCTCGTCGGCAACCGGCCAATGCCCGACTGGGTGCTGCGGCATCTGCGCTATACGGCCGTCGCGGTTCTGCCGGCGCTGGTCGCGCCGCTGGCTTTGTGGCCGCAGGCAACGGACGGGCAGCCCGACCCGGTGCGGCTGAGCGCCGCTGTCGTCACATTCGTGGTCGGGTACTGGCTCAAGAACGTCTTTGCCGCCATGGGCGCCTGGGCGGCGGTGCTGATCGTCCTCAGCTATTCGGCCTGACGCCGACGCTCGAACTCGCGCACGGCCAGCCGCTTGTCGTCGTCGTCGTTCTCATAGAGCCGTTCGGTGGTCACCCCGGGCAAGGCGCCGAACTGATCGGCGAGCTTGGTGGGGAACCAGGTCGGGTCGATCGCCTCGAAGCCCGGCAATTGCTTGAGCAGCCCGGCGGTCGAGACCGCGCATTGCGCCTGCGCGACCGGCCCGTTGGCCTGGGCCAGTTTCAGCGCGCGTTCGGCCACCGCCGCAGAGACCTCGATCTCCTGGATAACGACATGGTACGTCTCGCGCGCATGGGCGCGGGCGTAGAAATCCGCTACCACCGGCGTCACGCCGTAAAGCACGTCGTGCCGTTCCGGGATCGAGCGCAGCCGCAAGGACCCCGCCGGGTC
Source organism: Aestuariicoccus sp. MJ-SS9 (assembly GCF_032586235.1). NCBI lineage: Bacteria > Pseudomonadati > Pseudomonadota > Alphaproteobacteria > Rhodobacterales > Paracoccaceae > Aestuariicoccus > Aestuariicoccus sp. MJ-SS9. The sequence goes on along the minus strand of NZ_JAWHTD010000043.1, from coordinate 26,364 downwards.
GAAGATCACCCGCTGCGATCCGTTGATCATCAGGCTGGTATGCGCACCCGAGCCCGAACGGTTATTGACCATCGTGAAGAGGGTCAGCCGGGGCGGGCCGGGATGGCGATAGGCGGCCGCCGCGATCTCTTGGGCAGAGGCCCCGTCGCGGCTGGCGCCGGGCGTCGTGCAGCCTTGCAGGATCGCGGCGCAGGCCGCGGCCGCGATCACTCCGCGCAGAAACATGGAAAGCCCGCGATCAGGCGTTGAACATGGCCAGCAGGACGACCAGCACCAAGATCACAACCACGGTGCGGATCGTGAAGTTGATGAAGCCCTCGAACGTCTTTTCCTGGGTGGTGATGTCCATTTCGCCGTGCTTGTGCTCTGCCATGGGTCTGTCCTTCAATTCGCGTGTTCCGGTAATCGCCTAGCGCATTTCAGATGCGCTGTCACGACGTCACAGGCGCGCATTTTGCCACGCTCAGACCCGATCCAGCGCCTCGGCCAGGCGAAAGCCGATGCGGCGCGGCGCCTCGCGCTGCACCGCCTTGGGCAGGGCGCGCAGAATCACGCTCAGCTGGCTGACGTTCTGGATGAGCTGGGTGCGGGCCCCGGCGGGGTCCTCGCCATAGAAGGTGACGATGTCGGGGTCGAAGAACCCCAGCCCCTCGATCCGCAGCACGCCCGCGTCGCTGCCCGCAAAGCCCACCGCCACCTCGTGTTCGTTGTCGAGCTGCTCTTCGAACCCCTGGATGTAGAGGATCAGCCGTTCATAGGCCCATTCCGCCGGGCTTTTGTCCTCGACCGGTTTGCGGGTGACGGCGGCGGGCAAGTCCTCTGCGCCGGGGCTTTCGTCGCAGGGATCGCAATGCACGTCGACCTTGCGCGGCATGGCGTCGTCCTCATGCGCCTCGGCGGTGGTCGCGATGGTCTCTTTCATGCGGCGGCTCCTATAGCGGCAGGGCGGTGGTGTCCTTGATCTCTTCCATAACGAAACTGGCCGAGATATCCGACAGCGGAATCCGCCCGATCAGCCGTTTGTAGAAAGCGTCATAGGCCGGCATGTCGGCCACCCGGACCCGCAAGAGGTAATCGAGATCGCCGGTCATCCGGTAGGCGCCGATGACCTCGGGCATGGCAGAAACCGCCCTCTGAAACCGCTCCAGCCAGTCGGCCTGATGGCTGGAGGTGCGGATCTGCACCATGACCTGAAGCGGACAGCCCACCTTGGCCGGGTCGGCCAGAACCACCCTGCCCCGGATGACGCCGCGATCCTCCATCAGCCGGATGCGCCGCCAGCAGGCGTTGCGCGACAACGCGACACGCTCGGCGATCTGCTCCACGCTGAGGGTCGCGTCGCCCTGCAAGACGGCCAATATGCGGCGGTCCATATCGTCGATCTGATCCATATTGGGATGATGTCCCAATATTTTCCGCTTTGGAAGTGAAATTTGGGATCCATTCAAACGCAGAAAACGAGACTATCGGGAAAACCGACAGGAGTTTCCCATGCACAGCCGCACCCAGACCAATCTGATGAACCGCGTCTTTCTCGACCATCCCGCGACCGTGGGCGAGAGCTATTTCGAGCATATGCGCTTTGCGCTTTCCTTCGCCTTCTGGCTGGTCGTTGCCGGGCTGGCGGCGCTGGTTCATGCCGTTATCCCGGCCTTGTGCGAAACGACGGCGAGCCGGATTCTCAACCGGCTGGTTCAGCGGATGCAGCGCCGGCACCGTTAGGTTTGAGAAAAGCTGCCCCGGATCAAGCCCGGGACTGCGTGTGCCAGAGCCACGCACCGTCGTCCCGGACCTGCCGGGTGGCGCGCCCTTCGTGCCAGAGGTGCAGGCAATGGGCCATCGCCTCGACCAGCGCGAGGCCGTATTCCCCCTCGCCGATGCGCCGCTTGAAGAGCGGCGCAAAGCATTCGCCCGCCGTCTGCGGCGCCGCCAGATGCCGGTGCAGCCGGTCTAGCGCGCCGTGGTGATTGTCGATCAGCTGGCGCATCCGCAGCGGCAGCCCGGTGAAGGGCAGCTTGTGCCCGCCCAGCACCAGGTGATCGGCCCGGGCGAGCGTCGAGAGACGCTCGCAGGCTTCCAGCCAGTCGGCGACCGGGTCGGCCTCGGGCTCGGTGGCGTAGACCCCGATGTTCGAACTGATCGACGGCAGGATCTGGTCTCCCGCCAGCACCAGGTTGTCGTCGCGGCTCCAGAAGGTCGCGTGTTCCGGCGCGTGGCCGTTGCCGATATGGATGTCCCAGGTCCGCCCGCCTGCGGCGATCGTGTCGCCCTGAGCGATCCGCTTGTAGCCCAGCGGCATGGGCGCCACGCAATCGGCAAAGTTGAACGGCCGCTCGCCCGCGCGTTTTTCCAGAATCGCCGGGTCCATGCCGCAGCGCCGCCAAAAGGTCAGCGTCTCGGGCGAGGGCACCTCTTGCGCATCCAACCGCAGCATCCGCGCCATCAGCCAGGCGGTGCGCGTGGTCACCAGTTCCGCGCCGCGTTCCTGAAACCAGCCCGCCAGACCCACATGGTCGGGGTGGTGATGCGTGACGATCACCCGCGTCACCGGCTTGCCCGCCAGCGGCCCCTGAAGCAGCGTCTCCCAGATCGCGCGGGTTTTGCGGGTGTCGAAGCCGGTGTCGACCAGCGTCCAGCCCGCCCCGTCGTCAAGCGCGTAAACATTCACATGGTCGAGCTTCATCGGCAGCGGAAGCCGCAGCCAGAGCACGCCCTCGGCCACCTCGGTGGCAGCGCCATGCTCTGGCGGTTCGGCCCAGGGATAGCGGATTGCCGTGCTGCCGCCGTCCATCACGCGGCCAGATCGTCGGGCGAGATCGCCATCAGATCGGCCTGCCCGGCGCGGGCATGGGCCAGATGGCCCTGATGTTCGGGCAGCAGGCGGGTGATGTAGAACCGGGCCAGCCGGGCGCGGGCGCTGTCGGGCGCGGCCATCGCCGCGCGCAGGTGGAAATGCGCACCCAACACACGTGCAAAGGCCCGCAGATAGGCATCGGCCCCGGCAAAGCGGTCGGCCATGTCCTGCGACACCAGCCACTCGGTGACCTCGCGCAGCGATTCGCTGGCCTGCCAGACCGGTTCGGCAAGGTCGGGCAGCGTCGCGCGGGCGGTTTCGGCATGGGCCTCGATCTCGTCCAGAAGCCGCGCCGCGGCCTCGCCGCCGTCCATCAACTTGCGGCCCACGAGGTCCATGGCCTGAATGCCGTTGGTGCCCTCGTAGATCGCCGTCACCCGGACGTCGCGGGCATATTGGGCCGCACCGGTCTCTTCGATGAAGCCCATGCCGCCGTGCACCTGCACGCCTTCGCTGGCCACGCGGATGCCGGTTTCGGTGCCGAAGCTCTTGGTGATCGGCGTCAGCAGCGCGGCGCGGGCGGTCCAGTCGGCATCGCCGGTGGCGCGCGCCATGTCGATGGCGACGGCATTGGCCAAGGCGATGGCGCGGGCGGCGAAGATATCGGCCTTCATTGTCGCCAGCATCCGCCGCACATCGGCGTGACCCAGGATGTTGCCGGTATCGGACCGGCCCTGCTTGCGGTCCGTCGCATAGGCCAGCGCGTGCTGATAGGCCCCCTCGGCCGCGCCGATACCCTGACCGCCGACACCAAGACGGGCGTTGTTCATCATGGTGAACATGGCGCGCATGCCGTCGTGCTCCTTGCCCACCAGCCAGCCGGTCGCGCCGTCGTATTGCATGACGGCGGTGGGGCTGCCGTGCAGGCCCATCTTGTGCTCGAGGCTGACAACCTTGAGGTTGTTCGCGACCCCAGCCTCGCCGTTGTCATCAGGCAGGCGCTTGGGCACCAGAAAGAGGCTGATCCCCTTGGTGCCCGGAACCGCGCCGGGCAGCCGCGCCAGAACCAGATGGCAGACGTTTTCGGTAAAGTCGTTGTCGCCCCACGAGATATAGATCTTCTGCCCGGTGATCGCGTAGGTGCCGTCGCCGTTGGGCTCGGCCTTCGTCGCCAGCGCGCCCACGTCCGAACCGGCCTGCGGTTCGGTCAGGTTCATGGTGCCGGACCATTCGCCGCTGATCAGCTTGGGCAGGTAGATCGCCTGCAAATCGGGGCTGGCGTGGTGTTCCAGCGCCTCGATCTGGCCCTGCGTCATCAGCGGGTTAAGCTGCAGCGACAGGCAGGCGGCGCTCATCATCTCGTTCACCGCCGTGGTGACGGTCATCGGCAGGCCCATGCCGCCGTGTTCGGGATCGGCGGCGATGGCGACCCAGCCGCCCTCGGCAATCGCCTTGTAGCCCTCGGCAAATCCGGGCGAAGTGCGCACGACGCCGTTCTCCAGCACCGCCGGGTGCAGATCGCCGCTGCGGTTGAGCGGGGCCAGCACCTCTTCGCACATCTTGCCGGCCTCGGTCAGGATGGCGGCGACGGTGTCGGACGTCGCCTCGGCATAGGTGTCGGTGGACTGGACTTCGGAAAATCCGACGATGTGATCGAACAGGAACTGGTAATCGGCAACGGGGGCGCGGTAGGGCATGGCTCTCTCCCGGGTTGGCAATGTCGGATGGCTTCGCTAGGGAAGACCCCATCTTTGAACCGGCACCCTACCCGACCCCGCCCCGCCTTCAACTGAAACGCCGCGTCACGGGAAACATGGCCAAGATCACAACCCTTCGCCTGTCCGCAGATGAGACCGGCATCGCCACCGCCGCGCGGCTGCTGCGCGAGGGCCAGCTTGTGGCGCTGCCCACCGAGACCGTCTATGGGCTGGGCGCCGATGCGGCCAACGACCGCGCGGTCGCGGCGGTCTACGAGGCCAAGGGCCGGCCCAGTTTCAATCCCCTGATCGTTCATCTGGCCGAGCTGGAGGCCGTGCGCGCGCTCGTTCACTGGTCGGACCGGGCCGAAATGCTGGCCCGCGCCTTCTGGCCCGGGCCGCTGACCATGGTGCTGCCGCTGCGCGAGGGCGCGCCGGTGTCGCGGCTGGTGACGGCCGGTCTGGACAGTCTGGCGGTGCGGATGCCGGCGCAGCCCGCCGCGCGCGCGTTGCTCAGGGCCTTTGGCGGGCCGGTCGCGGCGCCCTCGGCCAACCGGTCGGGCCAGATCAGCCCGACGCGGGCCGAGCACGTTCTGGCCGGGCTCGACGGGCGAATCGCCGCCGTGCTAGACGACGGGCCCTGCGCGGTCGGGCTGGAATCGACGATCCTCGGCCTCGTGGGCAAACCCACCCTGCTGCGCCCCGGCAGCATCGGCATCGGCGCATTGTCCAAGGTGCTGGGCGTGCCGGTCGCCGAACGGCGCGACACCGAGGCGATCTCGGCCCCCGGCCAGCTGACCAGCCACTACGCCCCGAACGCGCGGGTGCGCCTGAACGCGACCGAGTGGCGCGAGGGCGAGGCCCGGCTGGGCTTTGGCGATGTGGAGTGCGACCTGAACCTGTCGCCCGAGGGCGATCTGGTCGAGGCGGCGGCCAATCTCTTTGAATACCTGCACAGGCTCGATGCCTCCGGCGCGCCCGTGATCGCCGTGTCGCCCGTTCCGCATGTGGGGCTGGGCGTGGCGATCAACGACCGTCTCAGCCGCGCCGCCGCACCGCGAGACGCCTCGGCCGGGCGCTAGCGGCTACGACCTTCCATCCAACTGAACCGTCAAGCTTTTTTCGGGCGCAATTTTCGGCATGCGTTGTATCATTGGCACAAAGGCGATTGCGACAACCGAACGCAGCCAGAAACGATGAATCGCTGGAAATTCCGCTGAACCGCTTGCGCCCGTCGCTGATCCTGACCGACGATCAGCTTGCGGATGTCAGCCGCGACGACGCGCTGAACTTTCTCTACGGCCTGCGCCACGACCGCGACGCGATGGCCGCGCGGTTCTCGACGAGCGTGACGGACCGCGGGTATTGGGACCGCGCGCTGCTGGACGTGCTCTCGCGGGGGTTGGTGAGCGGCACGCTGCGGCTGCTGAAGCCGACCCTGCGGGCAAGGGCCAAGACGACGACGGTCGGCATCGTCCGCGACCCCGGACGGCAGCCCGGCCGCCGGTCCGCGCCCCGCCCCCCGCTGTCGATGTCGCACAGCAGGTCGCGGCGCTGCTGGAGGCCGCGCGGAACGGCACGCCGTTCTGCGAGCAATGCGAACGCGCCAGGCAGGAGGCGGCGGAATGAGCGCGGAGAACGGCAGACCCGGCGCCGACCACTACGCGGTGATCGACCTTGCCGTCGCCGAAAGCCTGAGATCGCGGATCGTCGTGATGACGCCGCCGGTCGCAGAGCCTCTGTTCGCCCACAAATACCCCCGCGCCCTGCACGAGGTCGGCCCTGGCTGGTGCATCTGGCCGAGGCGCCCGACGTTGCGCAGACCCTTGAGGAATTGGAACCGGGCGTGCCATGGGGCTATTACGTCAATTCCCGCGCCGACATCGCGGCGCTGCGTCAATCGCTGCGGCGGTTCAACCTGGCGCAACTGCCGGACGGCAAGAAAGAAGTCCTGTTCCGCTATTGGGACCCCCCGATCATGCGGGTCTTTATGGAGATCGCCACGCCGGACCAGCGCGCGCGTCTCATTGCGAAGATCGACAGGATCAGGTCCGCGGACGACGGCTTTGGCGGCCTCAGGGTCGATGCGGAACCCGCCTGACAGCAAGGCAAGGCCTCTAGCCTGTTGGTCTGGGGATCATGATCGAAAGGCGGCCTGCCGTTCATTCCAAGGCGCGGGCCTTGCCGCTACCAACTGCCGCTCGCCCCGCCGCCCGACGAGCTGCCGCCGCCGAAGGACGACCGGCTGGAACCCGACGACGAGCTGTCGGAGATCTTGGGGATGGTTCGGATCTCGCTGTCGTTATAGTCGCAGTTCCGGCAATCGTAATCGAGGCGCTTGCGGCCGGTTCTGGTCTTTGTCGCCGATTGCAGCACCGTCGAGGTCGTCTCGAGCGTCCGGTAGGCGCATTCGGGGCAGGTGGAAAAGCCCGAGAACCATCCTTTGTAGCGGTTGATCGTCATGTGCCCGCAGCCGGGGCAGTGCCAGACGTCGTAATCGACCGACTTCAGGAATTCCTCCAGCCGCTGGCCGCCGTCCAGATGCTCGTCATCGGCCTCTTCGCCCGCACGGATCATCATCGTGCCGCATTGTGTGCAAGCGCGCGGGCGGTTGCGGAAGTAGCGGCGCAGCCAGAACGCGGCAAAGCCAAGCGGCGGCGCCACCAGGGCATAGAGCCAGCTGCCGAACCCTTCCAGCACGCGCCAGATCACCGACCAGCCGCGTTCCAGCGTCGTGTCGTCGTAGCCGCCGGGATAGACGCCCGCGATCTCAAAGACCGTCGCGTCGACGCCCGTCTCTATCCCCTCCTGATAGGCGTCGCGGCGGAAGGCCGGCAGGAAGGCATTGTCGATCACCCGCTGCATGTCGCCGTCGCGCGCCCGGCCATAGCCCGCGCCCAGCTCGATCCGCATCTGGCGGTCGTAGCGCGCGACCAGCACCAGAACCCCGTCGTTGCGGTCGGCATTGCCGATGCCCCAGGTGTTGAAAAGCTGGGTCGCAAAGCTCTCGATGGTGCCGTCAAAGCCGTAGGTGCCCATCGAGTCGATGGTCAGAACGGTCATCTCGACCCCGGTGCGGTCGTAAAGCTCGATCAGATCGTCGCGGATACGCGTCTCTGCGGGATCGTCCAGAAGGTCGGCGTAATCGTTGATATAGACGTCGCGATAGCCCGGGATCGGGGTGCCGTTATAGCCGCGCCCGTCGACCTCGCCGGCCGGGTCGAAGGCCGCCGGGCCAGAGGGCGCCTGCCCCGGGACAGGCCCGCCACGGGTCAAAAGCCCGACGCCGTACCCCAGCGCGAGGCCCAGCGCCACGACAAGCGCCAGGATCATCCCCGCAATTCTCAGATCGTACTTGGTCACGCCGCCGCCCCGTCATGCATTCCGGGGCGGAGTCGACGCCTTTGCCGCGCGCGTGTCAATGGCGCGCGGCCTTGCAGTCGGGCCGGGTCAGGCAGCAGCCTCGGCCTTGTCCTCCGTTTCGGCGTTTTCGGCGGCCCAGGTGCCCGCCGCTTCGACCGCAACGGTCGAGGCGGTCGGCACGACGTTCAGGTAGCTTTCGGTCTCGCCGACCGGAACGACGGCCCGCTGTGTCATGCGGTAGAGCGCGTAAAGCGCCAGAACCGCGAAGGTCACCCCCAGCACCAGCCAAAAGCCGGACGGCCCAACCCATTGCATGGCCCAACCGGTGATCAGCGGGCCCACGATGGCCCCCAGCCCGAAGGTGAACACCAGCCCTCCGGACGCGGCGGGCATTTCCTCGGCAGACAGAAAGTCATTGGTATAGGCCAGAAAGAGCGCGTAAAGCGGCGTCGTCACGCCGCCCGCAAAGAAGGCGGCCGCCAGCAGCGCCCAAAGACCGCCGCCCAGCACCCACCCCGCCGCGCAGGCCACGCCGCCCAGCACGGACGCGCCGAAGATCAGCTTGCGCCGGTCCATCTGGTCCGACAGCCAGCCGATCGGGAATTGCAGCAGCAGGGCGCCGGCGAAGAGCGTCGCGACGAAGAGCGCGATCTCGTTGGCGGTCATGCCGATCTGCGTGCCGAACACCGCCCCCATGCCGGACTGGGTGGCATAGACGCTGCCCAGCAGAAAGATGCCCACCGTGCCCAGAGGCGAGCTGACGAAGAGGCTACGCAGCGACATCGGTCGCGCGACATCGACCGCCGGCGCGGGCGCAGCCGACAGAAGGATCGGCGCGAACGAGACCGACACCAGAATCGACGCCCCGATGAAAAGCCCCGCCGTCGCCGCATCGCCCAGCGTCAACAGCCCCTGCGCCCCGATGATCCCCAGCGTCTGGGCGATCATGTAGGCCGACAGGACCTTGCCCCGGTTCTCGTTGGTCGAGGCGTTGTTCAGCCAGCTTTCCGCCGCGACATAGATGCCCGACATGCAAAAGCCGACCAGGATGCGCAGGATGGTCCAGGCCCAGGGCTCGGCCAGCAGCGTAAAGGCGATCAGGCCCGCCGACATGAAACTGCCCAGCGCCGCGAAGACGCGCACATGGCCCACGCGCCGGATCAGCAAGGGCGTGAACCGGGCGCCCGAAAGGAAGCCCACGAAGTAGCCGGAGGTCACCACGGCGAGTTCGGCCGACGAAAAGCCTTCGATCCCGCCGCGCAGGCCGATCAGCGTGAAATGCATGCCGTTGCCGAGCATGATCAGCACGATGCCGATCAGAAGGGCCCAGATTGTCAAAATCGTTCGGAACATGAAAACTCTCCCGTGGCCTTGCCGGGACCCCGGCCACCTGCGCAACGCTATTCTTTCGGCCACCGCGCCATGTATCCGACATCAGGACAAACGCACGCCCCGCCCGGCGTCGGGCGAGGCTGCCAGCCTTGCCTGCCGCGGCGCGCCTTGGCGAGGCCGCGATACTTTAGCGTAAAAGCGCCGTCAAACGCCTTTGCGGAAAAATGCCAGGGCGACCGCCGCCGCGACCGCCAAAGCGCCCAACAAAAGGGCAGTATGCTCGTTATGCAGATGCGGCGCGGTTTCCGCGTGCGCCAATGCGGGCGTGCCGACCGGCAGCAGCATTAGAGCGAGGACGGGGTATCTCATAGGTCGTTTTCCCTTTTTCTGTTGGAGAGGAATTCGCGGATATCGAGCAGCGACTTTTCGTCGGTCGAGACATAGACCAGCGCCATGTTCGTCCGCTCGCGTACCATCTCGCCGGGGAACGGCAGATAGCTAAGCTCGCGCGAGCCGAAGGAGGGCGAGGCGGTGCCCACCTGCCACTCGGTCGTCAACGACACGTCGACCAGCTTGAGCGCGGTCTTGCCGCCCGCGCCGGGACGTTCCAGCGGAACGCCCGCAAGGCGCAGGTAGGCGGTCTTGTCGGCGGCCTGGACGAAGCCGTCGATGAACTGCGTCGCCAGGACCTGAAGCTCTGCCGCTGCGTCCTCGGGCGGCAGATGGCTGTGCAGGTGATCGGCGTCATGCGAATGGTTGTGATCGTGCGGGTGGTGGTGATGGTGGCCGATGTGGCCGTTCACGATGTCATGTGGCATTGGACCACCTCTTGCCCTCGAATTCGCCGTGCGGAATGGTGACCGGCTTGTCGATGTGTTTCTTGTGCGCGCCCATCTTGCCGCCGGCGACCAGCGAGCCCAGAACGTCGACGATCACCCGGGTGCCCATCAGCGCGGTGATGTCCGAGGTGTCGTAAGGCGGGCTGACCTCGACCAGCTCCATGCCGCAGATGCCCTCGGCCGCGACCTTTGACGCCAGCGCCAGCGCCTCGCGCGGCAGGAAGCCGCCGGGTTCGGGCCAACCGGTGCCGGGGACGAAACCGCAGTCGATGCTGTCGATGTCGAAGGACATGTAGACCATGTCGACCCCGTCCCACGCCATCTCAAGCGCCATCTCGGCGGTCTTGTCGATACCCATCCGCTCCATGTCGGACATGGTGATGATGTTGGTCTCGCGCTCGCGCGCGACTTTGACCGCCTCGCGCGGAACCTGCCAGCCGCCGATGCCGACCTGAACGAGGTTCTTGGCGGGCACGTTGGGCAGCAGCGTGGAATGGAACCACGGCGTGGTGTGCATCCGCTCGTCCAGATCCTTTTCCTGGATGTCCGCGTGGCGGTCGAAATGCACGATGCCGATCTTCTTCGAGGTGCATTCGGCGATGCCCCGCACGCAGGGAAAGCCGATGGAATGGTCGCCGCCGATCATGATCGGCAGGCTTCCGCTGCTGAACACGTGGCTGACCGCGCGGCTGATCTGATCGAAGCTCTTTTCGATATTGGCGGGGATGGTGAACACGTCACCCGCATCGCAAAGCGTCATCTGCTCGCGCAGATCGACGCCCATTTCGTAATTGTAAGGCGTGTAGAGCGCAGAGATCTTGCGCACCCCCTGCGGGCCGAAGCGCGTGCCGGGCCGGTAGGTGGTGCCGCCGTCGAAGGGAATGCCCAGCACGGTGGCGTCGTAATCCTTTACCTCGGTCACGTCCTCGGCATAAGGCGCCTTGAGGAAGGTGTTGATGCCCGCGTAATGCGGCAGCTCGCCGCGCGCGAAGGTCGGGATCGACTTGTCCTCGATCGAATCCGCGCCCGTCAGGCCCATGCGCAGCGCCCAGCGGCGTTCCTCGTCCCAGCGGCCTTCGGGCAGGTCGGCCTCGGCCTTCATGGATCGCCAGCCCTGAAGCCGGGTCAGGTCGGGGTGATGCAGACGCCGCGCGTCGTGGCGCTGATCGGCCGGGTGGTGCGACCGTGTGCGGTCAGGCGGGGCGAAGAACATGGGTATCCTCCATGATACGTTGAAACGGGACGCCGCCGTCGCGGGCGTCGAAGTCGTAGGTGATGGTGGCGCCGTAAGCGTTCGGGTCGGTCGGGTCCCAGCGCGGCTTGTCAAAGACCAGAACGCGGTCGCCCAGCTTGAACCCTTCGGAAAGGTCATGGGTGACCATGAAGACCGTCATCCCGGTTTCCTCGCGCAGCTCGGTCAGGAAATCGTGCATCGAGAGCCGCGTACCGGGGTCGAGCGCGCCGAAGGGTTCGTCCAGCAGCAGGATGCGCGGCTTGGCCGCCAGCGCCTGCCCGATGGCGAGGCGTTGCTGCATCCCGCCCGACAGCGTGGCGGGATACTGGTCGGCCACATGATCGAGCCCGATACGCGCCAGGGTCTCGTCCGCCCGCTTGCGCGCGGCGCGCTTTTCGTCGCCGAAGAAGCGGCCCCAGGGGCGGCGAAAGCTTTCGCCCGCGACGACGTTTTCGCGCACGGTCATATGCGGAAAGACCGAATATTTCTGGAACACCACCCCCCGGTCGAGCCCGGGTTCCTGCGCGGGCGGCTGGCCGGCGACGCGGATTTCGCCCCGCGTGGGGCGTTCCTGCGCCAGCAGCAGCCGCAGAAAGGTCGACTTGCCACAGCCCGACGCGCCCACGATCGAGATGAACTCGCCTTCGTCGACGGTGACGTTGACCCGTTCCAGGATCGGGCGCTGGCCGTAGGATTGAAAGATGTTCTCGGCGGTGACAAAGCTCATAGCCCGGCCTCCGTCCACGGGAAAAGCCGCCGCGACAGCCAGCGCAGCAGCAGGTCCATCAGGAAGGCCAGCATTGTGATCCACAGAACATAGGTCAGGATCACGTCCATCGCGAGAAAGCGGCGCACCAGGAAGATGCGGTAGCCGAGCCCCTGCTCGGCGGCGATGGCCTCGGCCGCGATCAGGAAGAGCCAGGCGGGCCCCAGCGACAGGCGGATGGCCTGAATAAGGCGCGGCAGCAATTGCGGCAGCGCCACGCGGAGCGCGATGACGAGGGTCGAGGCGCCCAGCGTCTCGGCCTTGACGATCATCTCGCGTGGGATCTCCAGCACCCGCGCCGACAAATCCCGGATCAGGAACGGCAGGATGCCGACCACGATCAGCACGACCTTGGACAGCTCGCCCAGACCGAAGACGATGAAGAGAATGGGCAGCACCGCCAGCGGCGGGATCATCGAGACGACCGCCACGAACCCGGCCAAAGTGGCGCGGACATGCGGCAGCAGGCCGATCAGCAGGCCGATTATGGTGGCCAGCGCGGCGGATATCCCGACCCCAAGCGCCAGCCGGATCAGGCTGGCGGCGGTGTCGTGCCACAGCAGGATGCGTTCGGACCGCCGGTCGGGTTCGGTGAAAAGCCGCTCGGCGGTGGCGGCGATGGTCGAGGGGGCGGGCAGCAGCTTGTCCGACGGATTCGCCGACAGCCGGATCTCGGACCCGATGGCGTAGGCCGCGAGCACCGCCACGAAGGGCAAGATGATGAGCGCCGTGCGCGCCACCACGCCCGGGGTCCGGTTGATCAGCCGCATGGTGTCGCCCCCTCGGACCCTGGCTCAGAGCGCGCCGTCGGCGGCCATCTGCATGTAGGTCGTGTCGTAGCGGAACCTCACGTTGTTCGAATCGCCCGTGGTCGAGCCGTCGGGATAGGCCACGCCGACGAAATCGGCCGACGGCGCGCCCTCGCCCAGGATGCCCTTGTCGAACAGGAACTCTGCCACGCTGACCATGGTCGTGGGCAGCTCTGCGCCTTGGGTAAAGGCGACCGCATCGGCGGGGTCATAGAACATCTCGGTCGAGGCGAGCTGCGCCTTGTAGCCGGCCAGATCGGTGCCCGAGGCCTCGGCCATCGCGGTCAGCACGTCCTCGTCGCCCGCCGCCATCAGGCCCATCACCTCGTACCACGCGCCGACCAGCGCCTTGCCGAAATCGGGGTTGGCCGCCAGCGTGTCGGTGTTGACGACCATCAGGTCGATGATCTCGCCCGGGATGTCGGAGCTGTCGAAGAGCTTGGTCGCGCTGGGGTCTTCGAGGATCGTGGACACCAGCGGGTTCCAGGTCACGACCGCCTCGACATCAGAGGTCTGGAAGGCCGCGATCATGTCGGCGTCGGACGTGTTGATCACGCTGGCCAGATCGCTTTCCTTCAGCCCCACGCTGTCGAGCCCGCGGGCCAGCAGGTAATGCGACACCGACAGCTCGACCAGGTTGACCGGCTTGCCCGCCAGATCGGCCAGCCCGCCCTCGCCCTTGAGGATCACGGCGTCGTTGCCGTTGGAAAAGTCGCCCACGATCAGCGCGGTCGTGTCCACGCCGCCGCCTGCCGGGATCGACAGGGTGTCCATATTGGTGGCCGAAACCCCGTCGAAAGCGCCCGCCGTGTATTGGTTGATCGACTCGACGTAATCGTTGATCTGCACGATCTCGACGTCGATGCCGTATTTCTCTGCCCATTTGTCCATGATGCCCGAGTCTTCGAGATAGCCCCAGGGCATCCAGCCGACATAGATCGACCACGCGACGCGGAATTCGGTCTTTTCCTGAGCGGCGACCGGGGCGGCGAACCCGATGGCGAGCGCCGCGGCTCCGGCGGCGATTTGGCGAAATGCAGGCATGGGTTTTTCCCCTTTTGCAGCGTTCCGCCGAGAAGCAACAATCGGAGAGCCGTGGCGGAACCTGAGAGACCGGCCTTCTCCAATGCGCAGTGCTCTCCCGGGCTTTTGCCCCGCCGTGTACCAAAGCGGAGTTTGCCGCTTTGGTGGCATCTCTCGGACCAGACCCTCAGGGAGGAGGAGGAGGCGGAACCCTAGACACCCTGCTGCATATCAGCATGGAAGCGGGGCGCGGCGAGTCACGGGAATCCGCCCCGTCGCCGGAACGCGCCGCCAGAATGCATCTTTTTTCGACCGGTCTGCGGCGGCTTGTCACAAATTTAGGCAGAGTTGTGGGATTTCATTTGAACCGGGCAGGCATCCCGCGCCTTTGTCGGGTGGCCGATTAACCCCGACCGGTCGCCTTCCGGGCCCAAAGCACGGCGTCTTCCAGACGGTCGTCGCCCCAGAACACCTCTCCATCCACCACGAAACTCGGCGATCCGAAGACGCCCAGCCGCATTGCCTCGTCCGTCGCGTCCGACAGCGCCTTTGCGATATCGTCGGATTGCGCCTCGGCCAGAACATTGGCGGGGTCGCATCCGATCTCTTGCAGGCTCGCCGAAAGGTTCGGGTCCTCGCCCGCAGGTTCGCCAGCCTCGAACCAGCGCCGATATGTGGCCCGGGTATAGTCCTCGACCCAACCCTGTCGAACGCCCAGTGTCGCGACCCGATTGGCCAGAACCAGACCCGGCAAGGGATAGGGCGCGGGAAGCTTTGGCGACAGGCCGTATCTTTCCGCCCGCCGCGCGATGTCGCGCCACATGTAGGCGGATTTCACCGGCTTGTCCTTGAAGGGAATGTTGTTCTGTTCGACCATGACGTGACGCACATCGAAAGGCCGCCAACGAAATGCGACGCCATGCGCTTCTTCGGCCTCGGCCAGACGCATCACGGTGAGGTAGCTGTAGGTGCTGCCAATCGAGTACCAGAAATCGATCTTGACCAATGCAATGTCCCCCGAGTTGGATCGTGCCGGGACCAGCGTAAGGCAAGACGGCGCGTCGATGCACCCGGTATTTCGGCTGTTCCGGCGCATGACGCCCCGTGCAACTCCGGCATTCCTCATTTGCCTACCTTTGCCCGCGTCAGGTGGTGTAGGAGTGTCGGGCAACGCAAAGCCACAACCATCGAGGTGACCCGACCGCATGACCGATCGCATCGTTTCCTTGCTGCTGATCGGTCTCACCGGGCTTTTCGGCCTGTCGGAATGGGGCGTGCCGCTGCCGCCGTTCCTGCTGCCGGGGATCGCCGGAGCGGTTGTCCTGCTTCTGAGCCTGCAGGTGCGCATGACGCGAAAGGCCTTTGTGCTGACCGGCGGCGCGCTGACGCTGGCCTTGGGGCTTGCGGGGCAGGACTGGGTCGGGCCGTCCCTTCTGGGGCTCGAGAAGGCGGCCTTCATCGGCGCGTTCTTCGTCGCGCTTTCGACGCTGCGCAACGTGGCAGAGACATCTCCGGCGTTGCGACGGGCCGGCACGTTTCTGGCCGCGCAGCCGCCGGGGCGCAGATATGCCGCGTTGACGGTCGGCGGCCATCTTTTCGCGTTGCTGATCAACTACGGGGCCATTTCGCTGCTTGGCGGGCTTGCCACGCAATCCGCGCGCGCGGATGCGGACCCGCTGATCCGGCGCATCCGGACCCGCCGGATGCTGCTTGCGATCCAGAGGGGGTTCATTGCGTCACTGACCTGGTCGCCGCTGGCCTTTGCCATCGCCATCACCACCGCCCTGATCCCGGGCGCCAGATGGGCGGATGTCTTTCTGCCCGGTCTGGTCACGGCCGCGATCATTTCAGCCACGGGATGGGCGATGGATACGATCTTCAAGCCGCGCCTCGCCAATCCGCCGCCGCGACGAGCGGTCGACGGCTCTTGGGCGTTGATGATGCCGCTTGTGCTGCTGCTTGTGCTGCTGGGCACCACGGTTCTGGGCCTGCACGTCGTCTTCGACGTCCGGGTCGTGGGGGTCGTCATGCTGGTCGTGCCCGCCATCGCCATGATCTGGGCGCTGGTCCAGCACGCCGGGCAGGACCAAACGCAGACGTTCGGGGCGCGTCTGCGCGGCTATGTCGATGCAGAACTGCCGAATTATCGCGGCGAGCTCGTGCTGCTGATGATGGCGGGCTACATCGGCACCGTCGGCGCGCCGCTCTTGCAGCCGATCATTGCGTCCTTGGGGCTCGATCCGGCCCTGCTGCCGCCCTGGGTGGTGCTGGCGTCGATGATCTGGCTCATTCCGCTGCTGGGCCAGTTCGGGATGAATCCGATCCTCGCCGTGACGCTGATGGCCCCGCTGATCCCCGACCCGGACGTGCTGGGCGTCAGCCCCGCCGCACTGGTGAGCGCCATCTGCGCGGGCTGGGCGCTGAGCGGGGCGACCTCGCCCTTCACCGCGACGACCCTGCTGATCGGGTCTTTCGGCAATGTCAGCGCGCTGCATGTCGGGCTGCGGTGGAACGGCGGCTATTTCCTGGTGGCGGCCGGATGCCTGACGCTCTGGATCCTCGTTTACGGCTTTGTCATCGGTTGACGAGTGGCTGAACTGTCGGGCGGCCCAGAAGGTCAGAGCTCCACAAACTCGCGTCGCAGCGTCTGGCGCCGGTCCCCGGCATAGGCCGCGATATCCTCCAGAGGGGCGAACCAGACGTCGCCCGCCTGAAGCGCGCGTTCGATCAGTTGCTCCATCGCCCGCCAGCGCGCCAGCCGTCCGGTCAGGAAGGGATGCAGCACCGGCATCCAGAAGCCGCCCGCCTCGTGCATCGCGTCGAATTCCTCGGCAAAGGCGCGGATGCCGTCCGAGGGAGCGCGCACTGGCATCAGATAGTCGATCTCGGCGAAATGCGCGAAGGGCGGCCAGTCGTCGGTGCCCCAATGCGGCGGCAGCTCGATCAGCGCGCCCTTTGGCGTCTCCACCAGATAGGGCAGATCGTCGGCCATCAGCGAGCTGTCATAGACGATCCCGTGGTCGATCAGCCGCCCGACCATGGCGGGCGTGATCGAATAGACCGGGGCGCGGTAGCCGCGTGGCTTGCGCCCGGTCATGGCGACATGCACCTCAATCGCCTGTTCAAAGAGCTCGGCCTCGCGCGCGTCCGAATGGCCCATCGGATCCTCGTGCATCCACGAATGGTGCCCGATCTCGTGCCCGTCCTTCAGGATCGCCTCGACCGTCGCGGGATAGGCCTGCATCACCCAGGCCGGCATGAAGAACGTCTGGGTCAGCCCCAGCCGGCGATAGCTGTCGAGGATGCGCGGCACGGCGACCGTGGGCCCGTAGCGGCCCATCGAGATCGGCTGCAGACGCAGCTCGGCGTCCTCGGGGCGGGCCGAGCGGATCAGCGAATCCGCGTCGATGTCGAATGTCACGCAGGCGGCGCATCGTTTGCCGTCGGGCCAGGCGATCGGGTGCAGAAACATCGTGGCTCCTTTCAGCCGAGGTTCGGAAAGTAATCCTCGCAGCCGCCTTCGCGGTAGACATCCGCGGTGCTGCAGTGCAGCCCGCCTCCAAAGGCATAGGCCTCGCGCAGTTCGACCTCGACCACCTCCAGCCCAAGCTTGTCCATCTGTTCGGCCTGATAGACCTCGGATTTTTCCACACAGACGGTCTTGGGGTCGAGAACCAGAACGTTCATCGACAGCCAGACCGACGAATAACACAGCGGCGGCGGCTGATTATGCGCGGGCTGTGCGGCGTCGACGATCTCCCATCCGTTGTCGTTAAACATCTTGCGCTGGTCCTCGGGCAGACGGCGCTGCGGGTTATTCAGGATCAACCCGGGGCGCAGCGGCGTAAAGGTGGCGTCGATGTGGATCGGATAGGGATCGCCGGGGAAGTTCACCGCGTGTACGCGGTGATCGGGGAAATGGCGGCGCAGCCACTCGATGCCCTTGAGGTTGGTGGTAAAGCCGTGCTGCACCACCAGGTCGCGGCCGAACCGCAGCACGTCGGCGGCGTCGAAGAGCGGCTCTTCCTCGGTGGTGACAAAGAACTTCTCGGCCGCCCATTGCAGGCGCTTTTCCACACCGATCTTCTCGGAGAGATAATCGGGGTGATAATCGGCATCGGTAAGGCGCGGTTTGGGCGCGGCCTCGTGGCGGAAATTCGGGTCTTCGTCCCAGTATTGCTGCATCAGCGGGCGATAGTTCAGATATTCGAACCAGCGGCAGCGATAGGACATCGTCGCCTCGAGGATTTCCGACCCGACCGTCAGCAGCACGTCGCGCGGCGGCATGCAGCCGAACTGGCTGTCGGTGTGGAAATCCGGCGTCGTGACCGGCTGCGAATGGTCGATCGGCGTGGGGCGGTCCACCCGGATGCCGCGCGATTGCAGCTGTGCCGCGAAGGCGTCGAGCAGCTCGTTCGCGCGGTCGATCGTCTCTTGCGGGCGGCGGCCCCACTGGCCGCGCATGTCGCTGTCTTCGGGCACTTTGGCGTCAAGCGCGGGCTCGGCGGGCGGGATGTGGCAATCGTCGGCGCGGCCGACGATCACGTGCCGCAGAGGGTCCCATTCGTTCCAGCTGTTGACCTTGGTTACGTTCGGCGACCAGTCAGGCATGTCTCGCTCCATCCTGCGGGAGCGAGGGGGGCCTCCAATCTCCCGATTGAAAACCCCGGCGTGCAGGATCGTGTGAAAGGCAAGGAATGCTCTCCCCGGCGACGCCATCGCCCGAAGCCCGATGAGGGACTTAGCAGCTTGCGTCGGGGCTGGGAAGGGCCCGTCATGCGGTCAGAAGCCGCCCGCAAAGGCGGTCTGCGCGGGCGCGGTGCGCGCCACGATACGTCCGTTCGAGACCACGGCAAGACGGGCGGGGCGCAGGCGCAGGGCCTCGATCGGATCGGGCGCATCAAGCACGACAAGCGAGGCGCGTTTGCCCGGCGCGAGGCCAAAATCCAGCCCCATGATCTCTGCGGGCGTGGCGGTGACCATCTGATACGCTGCGCGCATTTGGTCGGGCGCGGTCATCAAAGCGACGTGCAGGCCCATGTGGGCCACGTCCAGCATGTCGCCCGACCCCAGCGGATACCAGGGGTCGCGAACACAATCCTGGCCGAAGGCCACCGTCACCCCGGCGGCGCGCAGTTCCGGCACGCGGGTCATGCCGCGCCGCTTGGGATAGGTGTCCATCCGCCCCTGCAGCGTGATGTTGATCAGCGGGTTCGGGATGGCCGCGACCTGAGCCTCGGCGATCAGCGGCAAGATCTTGGCCACATAGTAATTGTCCATCGAATGCATCGACGTCAGGTGCGACCCGGCCACCCTGCCCTGCAGGCCGCAGCGCAGGGTTTCGGCGGCCAGCGTCTCGATATGGCGGCTCATCGGATCGTCGCTTTCGTCGCAATGCAGATCCACGCGCAATCCGCGCTCCGCCGCCAGTTCGCAGGCCGCCCGGACCGAGGCCGCGCCATCGGCCATCGTGCGTTCGAAATGCGGGATGCCGCCGACCACATCGACCCCGGCGTCGAGCGCCCGGATCACCGCCGCCTCGGCCCCCTGGGCGCGGAACCAGCCGTCCTGCGGGAACGCCACCAGTTGCAGATCGAGCGTGTCGCTGACCAGATCGCGCACCTCGAGCAGCGCCTCGACCGTGTTGAAGCTTTCGTCGGTGACATCCACATGGCTGCGGATCGCCAGCACGCCCTTGGCCACGGCCTGACGGCAATAGTCCAGCGCACGCGCGACGATGTCGTCGCGGCTCTGCTGTTGCTTGAGCTCGCCCCAGAGCGCGATGCCCTCCAGCAGCGTACCCGACCCGTTGACCCTGGGCTGGCCGTAGCTGAGCGTCGCGTCCATGTGGAAATGCGGATCGACAAAGGGCGCGCTGACCAGCTTGCCAGTGGCGTCGATCACCTCGGCCGCGTCGGCGTCGATCCCGGGTTCGACCGCCGCGATCCGCCCGCCCGAGATGGCGATATCCGCCTGGGTTCCATCGGCCAGAACGCCACCCTTGACCAGAATGTCCATCGTCACGCCGCCTCCATCACATGCGCGGCCTCGGGCTGCCAGCTCAGCCAGAAGGTCTTGCCCGGTTCGGGGGCCAGTCGTTCAAGATCGTCTTCGGTCACCTGGGCCTTCAGCTCTTCGCCGTTTTCCCCTTCGAAATAGCAAATGATCGCGGTTCCGGCGAATTCCTCGGACAGGAATTCGGCCCGGAGCGCGCGGCCCTCGGGCGCAGATTCTGCGACCTGCATCCGGTCGGCGGCGACGACGATCTCTTGCCCCGGGGTATCGCCCGGCAGGATGTTGTTGCGGCCCACGAATTCCGCGACAAAGCGGCTGCGCGGGGCGCGGAAAATCTCTTTCGGGCGTCCGATCTGTTCGATCTCGCCATGTCCCATGATCACGACCCGGTCGGCCATGGCAAAGGCCTCGGACTGGGAATGTGTGACATAGACGAAGGTGATCCCCAGCTCTTTCTGCAAACGCGTCAGCACGCCCTGCATCCGGATCACCAGATGCGCGTCGAGCGCCGAAAGCGGTTCGTCCAGCAGAAGCATCTGCGGTTCGGTCACCAGGCTGCGCGCCAGTGCGACTCGCTGCCGCTGCCCGCCGGACAGCTGGTCGATGCCGCGCTTCTCGAAGCCCTTGAGGCCCAGCCGTTCCAGCCAAAGCATCGCGCGGCCATGCCGGTCGGCGGCAGAGACGCCGCGCATCTTCATCCCGAATTCGACGTTTTCCTTGACGTTCAGGAACGGAAACAGCGCCAGCGACTGCCAGACCA
Source organism: Aestuariicoccus sp. MJ-SS9 (assembly GCF_032586235.1). Taxonomy (NCBI): domain Bacteria; kingdom Pseudomonadati; phylum Pseudomonadota; class Alphaproteobacteria; order Rhodobacterales; family Paracoccaceae; genus Aestuariicoccus; species Aestuariicoccus sp. MJ-SS9. The sequence goes on along the minus strand of NZ_JAWHTD010000043.1, from coordinate 5,732 downwards.
TGGGCGTGTCCCGCTCATGGGCGGGCAGGTCGTTCATGATCTTGCCGTCAATGCTGATCGTGCCTTCGGTCGGGGTTTCCAACCCCGCCAGCATCCGCAGCGTCGTCGTCTTGCCGCAACCCGACGGCCCCATGATCGCCACGAATTCCCCGCGCCCGATGTCCAGGTCGATGCCTTTCACCGCCTCGAAGGGGCCATAGGACTTGCGGACGTTGTCGAACCTTACGAGGGGGTCTTGAACGGTCATTTCGCGCTCTTTTTCAGAATGAGAAGCTGGGCGACGATCACCAGCGTCATGGAGGTCAGAAAGACCACGGTGCCGATCGCGTTGATCTGCGGATCGACATTGCCCTGCAGGATTTCCAGGATCATCACCGGGACGGTCTTGTTCAGGCCGGACACGAACCAGGCGACGATGAATTCGTCAAAGCTGACCGCCGCGGTCAGGCAATAGGCCGATACCAGCGCGGGCAGGCAGAACGGGATCACCACAGACCGCATCGCGCGCCAGGGCGAGGCCCCGAGGTTCCACGCCGCGGCCTCGAGCGACGTGTCCATCTGCTGCAACCGCAACCGGCAGATCGCCATCGCGAAAGGCGCGCCCATCACCGTATGGGCGATAATGATGCCCGGCAGCGTGCCCGACAGCCCCAACCGCCCGAGCCAGGCCAGCATGGCAAGCCCCATGATCACCAGCGGAATGGTCGGCGGCAGCAGCGCCAGCGCGAGGTAGGCCGTCTTGAACCGAAAGCCGTAGCGGAAATCGGTATAGGCGGTGGCGAAACCCAGCGCCGTCGACAGCGCCCCGGCGCAGAGCGCGACGACAGCCGAATTGCCGAAGGCGGTCCAGACCTCGGGCCGCGAAAACGCGGTTTCGTACCAATGGGTCGTGAAGCTCCCCAGCGGCACAGTGGGAAAGCGGTCGGAATTGAACGAAAACACCATGCTGGTGACGATGGGCGCGAAGACGAAGGCGAAAAGCGCCAGAACGTAGAGATACGAAAGAAGCCTGCCCGCCTTCATGATTTCCGCTTTCCATAGGCCGCGCCCACGGCGGCGAATGCCGCGACGAACAGCGTGACGATCATCATCACCGCGACCACCGCCGCGCGTGGCCATTGCTGACCCGATTTCGTTGTGTCGATGATCAGGATCGACAATGTCGGCGGCTTGGAGCCTCCGAGATAGAAGGGCGACACGAAGTCGCCGAAGGACAGGATGAAGGCAAAGACCGCCCCGATGATCAGGCCCACCTTGGCGGCGGGGATTATGACCCGGAACAGCGTCGCGCGCGGCGAGGCGCCAAGGTTCCAGGCCGCCTCGATCAGGTTGCGGTCAATGGAGGCGAGCGAAAACGTCTGCAGGATCACCACCAGCGGCAGCACCAGCGTCATGTAGCCCACCATCGCCCCGAAGCCCGAGTTGAGCATGGTGAACGGCCCCAGCCCGCCAAACCCCAGCACCGCGTTGATCGGCCCGCTTTCGGCCAGCAGCACCTGCCAGGCATAGACCCGCACCAGATACGAGGTGAAGAACGGCACGATCAGAAAAAAGACCGCCCAGCGGCGCACCGTGTCGGACACGCGGAAGGCCAGGGTGTAGGAGGCCGGAAAGGCGATCAGGCTGGCCAGCAAGGCGGCCAGGCTCGCCCGCCAAAGAGTGATCCAATAGGCGTTCCAGAAATAGTCGCGCCCCAGCATCCGGTCCCAATTGTCGAGGATGAAATCCGGCTGCATCCGGTAGTTGCGCACCAGCCAGAACGACATGGCGACCATCAGGATCAGCGGCCCGACGAAGAACAACCCCTGCCAGACAAGCAGGGGCAGACGCCAGACATAAGGATAGGCTTGGGCAGACTTGCGCATTCGGGGCTTTCGGAAAGATGCGCCCGGCCTTTGGGCCGGGACGCGGTCCTGTGCCAGGTCAGGCGGTCTTGTATTCCGACCAGAAGTCGTTCCAGTCCTCCAGCGACTGCTGCCGCGGGATGTCGCGGAAGAACAGCCGCCCTTCGGACAGCAGCTTGATCGGCGACTGGTCGTGCCCTTCGATCAGGCCCGAACGTTCGGCCTCGGCCGGGTTGGCCTCTTGGATCGCTTTCCAGCCGGATTTCAGCGGCGACAGACCCGGATAGGCCGCCATCTGGATCGACTTCACCTGGCCCTCGGGGCTCAGCATGTACTGGATGAACTTGTTGATGATGTCATGCTTGGTGGTGCCTTTGCCGATCGAATAGCTTTCGGTCCACTGGATGCCGCCCTCTTCGGGGATGACCGAGGCCACGGGCGCGCCGTCTTTCTGCAGAACGCCGGTGATCCAGTCGCCGATGCCCGCCATCGCCAGCATCTCGCCGTTCTTCAGCGACGCAAACGTCCCGCCGTAGTCGAAATAGCCACCGACCTGCGGCTTGAGGCTGAGCGTCTTTTCCATCACCGCCTCCCAGGCCGCTTCGTCGATGTCGAAGGGCGAGGGGTTGCGGTTGCCGTTCAGCAGCGAAATCTGGCCGAGGCTGGGCAGGTGCCAGTCGAAATGGCCGACCTTGCCGGTGACCTTGGGGTTCCAGAAGGCGTTGTAGCTCATCGCCTCTTCGCGCGTCAGCGTCTCGGAGTTGTAGGAGACCCCGAGCAGGCCGAAACGCACCATCACCGACCAAAGCTGATCGTCCGTCCAGTGGCCGGGGAACTTTTGATATTCAGGGTAGAAATCGTCGAACGGATACAGCGAGGGGTCCATCTCCTCGATGTAGCCGGCGGCATTCAGCTGCTGGACGAACTCGGCATCCGACAGGATCAGATCGTAGGTGCCCGGCGGGGATTGCGCGATGAGCGCCAGCATATTGTCGCCGCCCGCGTAGTATTTCGGGACGAACTTGACGTTGTTGGCGGCCTCGAACTCGGCCACCATGTCGGGCTCGGCATGGCCGTACCAGGCCAGCATGTTGATCTCTACCGGATCGGCAGCCCAGGCGCGGTTGATCATCGGCGCGGTCAGCGCCACACCGGCGGCCCCGGTCAGCAAGCGTCGCCGGGTCATCGAAAAGTTGGATTTGGACATTTGGCCTCCGTGTCGGATGGTGCGGCGTCGGCGCCTCACCTTTTGCTTCTGCGAATTCACGCTTGAACGATGCCGCGAAGATTACGGTCGCGCATCCGTGTTTGGGAAATTTGCAGTTGGTATACCCGCATAAATATTCCTTATGAAAAACGTTCTTTTCCTGCTTTCTGGATATGCTCCAACACATGGTGCGCCAACCCGTGCCCGGCCTTGCTGAGCGCGGCGTGCTTGTAGAACAACCCGATCCGCAGGGGCGCCAGCGGCGGAAACCCCTCTTCCGCGCGCCCGATCCGCATCCCCGGCAAGAGCGTCGCCGGCGTCAGGGCGGTCGCGCCCAGCCCCGCCTGAACCGCCGTTTGCAGCCCGGCCACGTCGCGCGACACAAGAACCGTTTTCCAACTCCGGCCCACAAGCCGAAGCGCGCTGCGCATCCGCACGGCGTATTCGCAGGGATCGGGGTGGCGGACGATTGGCAAGGGAGCCTTGGGGTCCAGCCGAAAGCTGTCCTTGACCACCCAGAACGGCTCTACCAGCGTGGCCTCGACGAGGTAGGGCGCGTCGTCCTCGGGCGCGATGGCGATACAGATATCCAACCGGTCATTCGCGAGATTCTCGCGCAGATCCTTGGAAATCTGGCTTTCAATCTCGATCTTCACGTCCGGATGACGCGCCGCGAACTCGGCAATCGCCTCTAGCAGAAACGCATGTGAGAAATCCGTCGGCACCCCGACGCGGATCCACCCCGAAAGCGCCGCCTCGACGAAATAGGCCAGGATGTCGTCGTTGAGCCGCAGCATCTGCCGCGCATAGGGGCCCAGCGCGACGCCCGCGTCGGTCAGGGCGAACTGGCGCCCCGCCGTGCGAATGAGTTTGGTCTGCAACAGCTCTTCCAGCCGCCGGATTTGCAGGCTGATCGCGGGCTGGGTGCGCCCCAGCGCCTCGGCCGCGCGGGTAAAGCCGCCAAGGTCCACGACGGTGACAAAGCTGCGCAATAGGTCGGTGGGAATGTTTCTGGCCATGGCTGCATAATGCCTCCTTATGGAGGCATATTCATAATCAATTTTGGAAATGAATAATCGCTCGCTACTCATGCCCTGAATTGCAGGAGAGTTCGCGTGCAACGCCTAAATTTTAACCATCTGCACGGTTCCCAGGCCCCCTTGGTGACCCCGGTCATACACGTTCAGGATGCAGCGCAAGCGCTGCGCAACCTAGACGTTCTGGACGGCGCGGGCTGCCCCGGCGCTTTCCTGATCAATCACGACTTTCCCGTCGCTGAGTTTTTGCCGGTCCTGCGCGAGATTCGCGCAGCCCGCCCCGATCTGTGGCTCGGCGTGAACTTTCTGGCGCAGCCCGGCGACATCGCCTTCCCCATCCTGGGCGCGTTGGCGCGGGACGGCTATCCGTTCCAGGCCTATTGGGCCGACGACGCCCGCATCGACGAGCGCAAGGCCACCCAGACCGAGGCGGAAAACATCGCGCGCATCCGCGCTGAAAGCGGCTGGTCGGGGATGTATCTCGGCGGCGTCGCCTTCAAGAAGCAGCGCCCGGTGGCCGAGGAGATGTACGCAGCTGCCGCGCGCACCGCCCTGCCCTACATGGACGTCGTCTGCACCTCTGGCGTTGCCACGGGGCACGAGCCGGATATCGCCAAGATCAAGACCTTCCGCGAGGCCATCGGCGACACGCCCCTGGCCATCGCCTCGGGCATCACGCCCCGGAACGTTCACAGCTACGCCCCGCTTGTCGATATGATCCTGGTCGCCACGGGCATCAATTTCGAGGGCGACTTCTACAACATCGACCCGGCGCGGCTGGACGCCCTGCTGCGGGTCATCGAAAGCCAAGGAGAGACCGCATGACCGCCGACAAAGGCCCCCGCGACGACCGCTGGTATCTGTCGCTGATGTCGCCAAATACAAAGGGCCCGCAATTCGCCTGGCTCGATCCGACCTCGATCTACATCAACTCGGTGGCCTTCGGCGACCTTCTGGACGACCTCACAGCCGAGCTGGACGCGGATCAGATCGACGTGGTCGCGGGGCTGGACGCGATGGGCTTTGTCCTGGGGGCCGCGCTGGGCGCGCGGCTGGGACGCGGCTTTTTGCCGATCCGCAAGGCCGGCAAGCTTTGCGTGGATACGGACAAGGTGAGTTACGGCAATTACTCGGGCCGCACGCAGGACATGGAGATGCGGACCCCGGCCTTTGCACCCGGCACGCGGGCCCTGCTGGTGGATCAATGGGTCGAGACCGGCGGCACGATGGACGGCGCCATCCGGCTGGTGGAACGGCAGGGCGGCGTGGTGGCCGGGATCGTGACGATCACGATGGAGGAAAACGAAAGGACCGAAGCGTATCGCAAGGCGTACAAGGTGGTCAGCGCCGTATTGCCCGGCTCGCGCTGGCAGGCAGAGGCCAATGCGCAACGTCTGTCCAGCTTTGACACCTACGAAGCCCGGCGCACCTTTCCCACCGCGGGACGCACACCCGCCCCCTGAGCGAACGTCAGAAAACTGGGGCCCGCGACGGCGCGTTTGTTCCTGAAACAGGACGAGCTTTCGCCGGAAACAGCCTTATTCGAGGGGGTATTGGTGTGAAGTGGCGGTGCTGCCAGACGGATTCGAACCCGTCTCCACAAGGACAGTAGGACTTCCCTTATACCGCGCCAAGTTCGCGCCA
>NZ_JAWHTD010000042.1:0-32647 GCF_032586235.1 Aestuariicoccus sp. MJ-SS9 | reverse complement strand
TCAATGCCCTCGGCACCGCCGAGATCATCCGCGTGGCATGATCTCAGCGGGGAAAGGGGCAATCACGCCTCAAGCCCGAGTTCTGCAACAACGCCCGTCGGCGTAGTTCCGATCTAGCTTGATCGCTTTTTCGAGCGCGGCGAGGGCTTTGACTCTACGGCCACTGTGACAGGTATGCCAAGCGAGGTGTACCCGTTCAGACCCTGAGCGTCATAGGAAGATGAAATCCTCCGACCCCAGATCGCCGATAGAAATGCCTTCGACCAGAATGGTATGGCCCTGATACTCGATCAGCGCGCCCTCGGCGGTCTGGCTTATGCTCAGCTCGTCGACCCCGGTCATGCGGAACCGGTCCACCCCGTCCTCGAAGTCGGTGATCACGTCGGCATCGCCGTCCTTGAAGAAGTTCCAGACGAAGAGGTCCGCCCCTTCGCCGCCGGTCATGGTGTCATCGCCATCACCGCCGTTGATGGTGTCGTTGCCGTCGCCACCGTCGATGCTGTCGTCACGCCCTCCGCCGGCTAGGAAATCGTCGCCCGACCCGCCGAGCACCGTGTCGTCGCCTTCGCCGCCGCCGAGGCTGTCGTTGCCCGCGCCGCCGTCCATCAGGTCCGATCCGGTGCCGCCGCCCATGTTGTCGTTGCCAGCGCCGCCCGACACGGTGTCGTCGTTGAACGACGCGCCCATGGTGTCGTTGCCGTCGTTGCCCTGCAGGTCGTCGCTGCCCGCGCCGCCGTTGACCACGTCGTTGCCGTTGCCGCCCTGCATGCTGTCGTTGTCCTGGCCGCCGCCCATGAAGTCGTCGCCCTCGCCGCCGTCCATCACGTCGTCGCCAAGGCCACCGCCCATGTTGTCGTTGCCGTCGCCGCCGTTGACCGTGTCGTTGCCGTCGCCGCCGCCCAGGTTGTCGTCACCGCCCTCGCCGTTCAGCGTGTCCTCGCCAGCCTGGCCGAACAGGCTGTCGTTGCCGTCCCCGCCGCTGATCAGGTCGTCGCCGCCCAGGCCCGCGACCAGATCGTCGCCGTCGGTGCCGGTGATGATGTCGTCGCCTTCGGTCGCTGCGGTGGTCTCCTCCACATCCGTCACGGTGATGGTGAAGCTTTCGCTGTCGATGGCGGCACCGTCGCTGGCCTGGACCGTGACGCTATGGCTCGCTGCGGTCTCGAAATCGAGCGGACCGTCCACAACCAGATTGGCGCCGGACAGCGCAAAGAGCCCGCCGGCATCGTCGGTGAGGGAGTAGCTCAGCGTATCGCCATCGGGATCGGTGGCCTGGACCGTACCTACCACGGCGCCAAGGCCCGCATCCTCGGGAATGGTCGCGCCGCTCAGCCCGGTGATTTCGGGTGGGCCGTTCACGTCCAGAACGGTCAGCCCGACCGGGAACGACCCTATGCCGGCCCCGGGGTTGAGGTCGGCCACCTGGACCGTGCCTGCCGTGGTGCCGTCCGTCACCCAAAGCTCGCTGCCATCGTCGATGGTGGTAGCGGAGAAATAGACCAGCTCTCCTACCGCCGTCAGGTTGCCCGGGTTCGAATCACCGACCCCAGGATTGATGTCGGCCAGAAGCTGGGTGCCCACCGCGGTGCCGTCGGTGATCCAGAGCTCGCGCCCCGAGGCGGCATTGGAGGCGGCGAAGACGACCCTGGATCCGTCGCCGACCGGCGTGAAACCGAACGGGTTGGAAGAGCCGGGCCCGGCATTGATGTCGAGCACAAGTTCAGTGCCCGGTCCAGTGCCGTCGCTGATCCAGAGCTCGCGCCCCGAGGCGGCGTTTGTGGCGGCGAAGACCAGGTCGTTCCCCAGAGGCGTCAGACCGAAGAGGAAGGACGAGCCCGCCCCGGGATTGACATCTGCCACAAGCTGCGTGCCGCCGAAGGTGCCGTCGCTTCGCCACAACTCGTAGCCATTGGTGCCGTCATCGGCGCTGAAATAGGCCACACCGTTCAGCGTGGTCATGACGCCGGGATAAGACCCACCCGCGCCCGGATTGATGTCGCGCACCTGCACCGTGCCCGCGATGGTGCCGTCGGTCGCCCACAATTCCTGGTCGCCGACCGCTCCTGCGTCAGCGGTAAAGAGTATCGTGTCGCCCAGATTCGCATCGGCGAAGAATGTGGGAAAGGACGGTCCAGCTCCCGTGTTCAGATCGGCGAGGATTTGCGTGCCGCCGTTGGTGCCGTCACTGACATGCGGCTCGCTCCCCAGGGACGGATCGTCGGCGCCGAAGAACACCCGATCGCCGAAGAGGGCGTAGCCCGCTGGAAACGAAGAGCCCGCTCCGGGGACGATGTCACGGGTCAGCGTCGTGCCCGCCTCCGTGCCGTCCGTGACCCACAACTCGGTTCCTGACGCGACGGTGGTAGCCACGAAAAAGACCTGCCCGTCCAACGACACCCCTGGAATGGCCGTGGATCCCGCGGGCCCGAATTCCACATCCGCCAGTACACCAGTGCCAGCCGGCGTGCCGTCGGTGATAAACAGCTCCCAGCCGACCGTCCCGTCATCGGCCGCAAAGACCACCTCGTTGCCCAAGGGCACTCCCCCGGGCAAGACGAACGAACCGCCCGCCCCGGCGTTGAGATCGGCCAGCAGCGTCACCCCCGATCCGTCGGGGTTGACCACGTGCGGCTCGTAGCCGAGCGTGCCGTTATCGGCGAAGAAAAACAGGGTCTGCGTCATCGGGTATCCTCCTCTCGGCCTGCCCCCCGGTCTGGGGAGCCGCGCCCGCGCGGTGGGTGCCGGGCGCGTCCTGCAAGGAAACTTATACCCCCGGTCACCGGGGCCGCGTGACAAATGTCAATTCCCTGGGATGGGATGATGCGTCAGAGGAAGGTGAAATCCTCCACCGTCAGATCAGCCGCCGCTACCCCTTCGATCAGCACCGTGTGGCCCTGGTAGTCGATCAGCGCGCCCCCAGCCGTATTGGTGATGTTCAGCGCGGCGACCTTACCTGCGAGCCCAGACCCCGGCGCATTCTCCACCCCGACCATGCGGAAGCTGTCGATACCATCCTCGAAGTCGGTGATGGTATCCTCGTCACCGTCCTTGAAGAAGTTCCACACGAAGACGTCCGCTCCAGAACCGCCGGTCATCGTGTCGTCGCCGTCGCCGCCGTTGATGGTGTCGTTCCCGGTGCCACCGTCAATTCGATCATCGCGTCCGCCGCCGGCCAGGAAGTCGTCGCCGCCGCCGCCCGTGATCACGTCGTTGGCCTCGCCGCCGCCGACGCTGTCGTTGCCTGCACCGGCAGAAATCTGGTCCTGGCCTGCGCCCCCGCCCATGTCGTCGTTGCCGCCGTTGCCCTCGATCGTATCGGCGCCAAAGCTTCCCCCCATCGTGTCGTTGCCATCGCCACCGATCATGGAATCGTCGCCTGGCCCGCCGTTGACCACGTCGTTGTCCTCACCGCCGTCGACAGTGTCGTTGTCCTGGCCGCCTCCCATGAAGTCGTCGCCGGAGCCGCCCTCCATGATGTCGTCGCCGGTGCCGCCGCCCATCAGATCATCGCCAGCCCCACCATCCACGCTGTCTTTGCCGTCCGAGCCGCCGATATTGTCGTCCCCGGTACCTCCAAGGATCAGGTCGTCGCCCGCACCACCGAAGAGCCCGTCATCCCCCGCGCCGCCATCAAGCGTGTCGTTGCCGTCTTCGCCGGTTAGAAGATCGGCATAAGGCGTGCCTGTCAGTTCATCGTCGCCGGACGTGCCGACCAGGGTCACGCCCCCCGTCGGTTCCTCGTCGGAAAGATCATTCACCGTGATCGTGAATGTCGCGCTGTCGCTGAGGCCGCCAGGATCGCTGACCTCGAGAGTGATGTCGTGGCTGGCGGCACTTTCGAAATCCAGCGCTCCGTTGGCCACGAGGTTATTCCCGTCGAGCGCAAAAAGCCCACCGGCGTTATCGGTGAGCGAAAGGCTAAGAGTGTCATCATCAGGGTCGCTGGCCTGAACCGTGCCTATCACGGTGCCCGTCGCGCTGTTTTCATCTACATCGAGCCCGGTCAAGGACAGAAGGGAGGGGGGCTCATTGATGTCATTGACCGTGATCGTGAAAGACGCGCTGTCGCTGAGGCCGCCGGGATCGCTGACCTCGAGAGTGATGTTGTGGCTAGAGGCACCTTCGAAATCCAGCACTCCGTTGACCACGAGACTATTCCCGTCGAGCGCAAAAAGCCCACCGGCGCTGTCGGTGAGCGAAAGGCTGAGCGCGTCGCCATCGGGATCGCTGGCCTGAACAAGGCCCACCAACGTGCCCGTGGCGCTGTTTTCATCTACGTTGGCGCTAGAGAGCCCTGTCAGGGTCGGAGCGGCGTTGGTCGCAAAGGCGGTCAACTGGCCGGGATTGGAAGACCCAGTGCCGGGCACCAGGTCCTCCACCAGATGAGTTCCTTCGGCGGTGCCGTCTGTCACCCAGAGTTCCCGTCCATGGGTGCCGTCGTTGGCCGAGAAATAGACGAGGCCGTTAGCGGCCGTGAAACCGAAGGGCGACGACCCGCCAGAAGGGTCGATATCGGCAAGCAGGTAGGTGCCCGGCGCCGTGCCGTCGGTGATCCAAAGCTCGTCGCCGTGAACACCATCATTGGCCGCAAAGACAAGTCGGGACCCATCGTTTATAGGCGTGAAATGTTCAGGATAGGATCCGTTGGACCCAGGGTAGATATCGATAACCAGAGCCGTTCCGGCATCGGTCCCATCCGAAATCATCAGTTCCTGGCCTTCGCCGGTGGCCGCATCCCCCGAGAAGATCACGGAATTGCTCAAGGGCGTCAGTTCGACGGCATAGAGTGACTGGCTGACACCGATACTTCCGTCCCCCAGAACGGGACCGATCTGATGCGTGCCTTCCGCTGTGCCATCCGACCGCCAAAGATTATTGATATCCGACTGCAGGTAGTAACTCGGAGAGACGGTGAAAAACAGGGTTCCGTTCACGGTAATCAGATCATCCACAACCGGATCTGTCAGCGTGTCGGACAGGTCCGTTTCGAATATCTTGACGAGCTCCGTTCCCGCGGTCGTGCCATCGGTTTTCCAAAGTTCATCGCCCAGGTCGCCAGTGTCGATGGTGAAGAACATCGTGTCGCCGAGAATGGCATCCGCGACAAACCTGGTGTTGGAGGGGTCACTGCCCGGCACCAGGTCCGCCAGCAACTGAGTGCCAGCGGTCGTGCCGTCGCTGACGAAAGGCTCGAAGCCGGTTGCCTCGGTGAGCGCGACGAACAGCAGAGTGCCTTTCAAATCAACGAGATCATCGGGGTAGGATGAGACCGCGCCGGGGAAGATGTCTCTGAGCAGTTGCGTGCCGGAATCCGTTCCATCGGAGATGTAAATTTCCCTGAACGTGTCGGGCGCCCATGCGGAGAAGAACACGTTCCCACCGGAGATGACCAAGCTCTCGGGCGACGCGTCCGTTCCGCCGGCGTAGATGTCACTGAGGCGCGTGGTGCCTGCTGCGGTGCCATCTGTCACGAACAGTTCTTCCCCGTAGACGCCGTCGTCGGCGCCGAAAAAGATCCTGCCCTCGTAAGCAACCGGCCCGGAATAGGAATAAGAGGAGGTCTGCAACCCGGGTTTCAGGTCCACAAGCAGCGTTGCACTGGAACCATCGGCGTTCGTGACGTGGGGTTCATACCCAGCGTCCGGGCTGTTCGCATAGAAAAAAAGTTCCGATCCCATGACAGAGCCTCCCTCAACATATCAAGGCAAAACCCTGGCGGGCCGCAGGTTTGCGTCGCCAAACAAGAAGATCATCCTTGCGTCCGATATCCGGGAACATCTCGCTCGGGGTTTTGATGGCCCGGATTGGCAGAGCGCGCGGGATTGAGCCTCAGGTTTCCTTGTTCTGAAACGCTATCGGCGCCCGGCACGCGCGGCATTGAGAAACATCAATTGCTGTGCCGTCAGCCTGCAGCAACTCAAGCTCTTCTGACGCTACCACTTGGAGTAAAGACGGGCATCGCACCTAGAGTATCGCCGCCAACCGGATGATCTCCGGGGCTGGTTTTTAAGTATCGGAAGGGTGAAGGGTTGCGCATGGAAAGAGGTTGCGAAACTCCTGCCTCTTTCGACCCAAGTTACCCTGAAGTGACCCCAGGGGCGACGCCCAATCAAAACCGTTATGTCATTGGTCTGCCAAGAAGGCTAAGCGGAAACCCCAAGATTCCTGTGGCGATCCTTCGGTTCCAAGTTCGCCATTCACATTGAGAGTGTGTTCCCCCTCGCTCACACACTCGGGAAATTGATTTCCTTGCCAAAAAAACCGAATCAAGCAAAAATCACTTTTTGGCGCGACTAAAACCAGAATGGAGAAGCGAAATGGCCACGTTCGACGCATTGCACTCCAGTATCCCTGTGAATATAGAGGAATTGAACCTTTATTACTATACTTTGAATTTTGATGATTTTAATTTTCTTGATAATATTTTCATCGAAGCGGAAAATGGAGAGGTATACGAAGACTACTTGGTGGTGTATTCTTTTGACGGAATTAACGAAGGTGAACTTCGATTTTTTGGTGAGAATTTTTCCTTTGGCTTTCTGGGGAATATTACTGGGGGCACGGTGCATGCAATTTCAGAAGCATTTTTGAACACCCAATCTGAAATCGAGATCTCATATATCGCTTATGGCTTCGATGTTCCGGCGGTCGACATCTACAACGCAGCGTTAACGCCCGGTACGAACGATGAACTCTCCATCATTCTTGAGGCATTTTCTGGCGATGACTTGGTTCAGCTTTCGGAGTTTGATGACAAGTTCTTTGGGTTCGACGGCAACGACACAATGATCGGAGGTTCGGGAAATGATCAGCTTTTTGGATTTGAAGGAGCGGACTTAATAGACGCTGGAGATGGGTTCGACACGCTGAATGGCGGGGACGGCGACGATAGGTTGCTCGGCTTCAACGGCGACGACAACCTGGACGGCGGCGACGGGAATGACCGGTTGGAGGGTGGCGATGGCGACGACACCCTGAAGGGTGGGGGCGGCCTCGACTTTTTACTGCCGGGCGCCGGCAACGACGTCATCGATGGCGGAGAAAACGCGATCAATGTCATCGACTATTATTACGATGCAGCCGCCTCTGGTATCGCGGTCACGTTCACATCCGAAGACGCAGGTAATATTGATGACGGAATGGGTGGTACTGATATTTTTTCTGGTGCCTTCCATATTCGCGGCACGGAATACGGCGATCAATTTTCAGGAACGGTAGGGCAACAGGTTTTTCTGGCATCCGATGGCATTGATACAATCGATGGTGGCGCAGGACTAGACGACTGGATTGACTATAATCTTACCGTTGATATGGGTGGGTTTCAGGGGGTTGACGTCGATTTCTCAGCAAATAGCTTTGCGGATACCTTTGGAAATCATGATATCGTTTCCAACATCGAAAATATCTGGGGGTCTGAATTTGACGACAGAGTGAGCGGTGAAAATGGAACAAATCACTTTTTTTCTGGTAACGGGGGAAATGACGTTCTGCATGGGCTGGACGGTAATGATACGCTTCAAGGCGGCATTGGTGACGATCTGCTGTCCGGAGGCGATGGCAACGACGTGTTCGTCTATGAATTTCTAGGCCAAGACACCATCGAGAACGGAGCCGGCTCTGAAGATCAGATTCGGCTTTTCATCCTCGGCCCAAATGGAGAACAGCAACTCGGCGGCATGGTGCGCGTTGGCGACGACCTGATTATCTTCGGCTTGTCGGATTCTGAGACCGGACTTTTGGTGGAGGGCGCTTTCGCCGACGCCTCTGCGATCGAGACAATCCTCTACCAGGCAGCCGATGGTAGTTGGGACGGGATTCCAGATAGCTTTTTCACCGTCACACTTCTGGGCGCGGAAGATGCACCGATCACCTCCAACAGCCTTGTTGTCGGGACTAACGCTGATGACACGCTCAACGTCGGCACCGGTGCGGCAAATGACTTGTACGGCGGCAGTGGAAACGACGTGCTAAACGGTAACATTAATTCCGACTGGCTCTACGGGGGGGCGGGCGACGACACACTAACCGGCGGTGCAGGCGACGATAAGCTCCTTGGCGGCGATGGGACGGACACCGCAGTGATCAATGTGAACGAAGGCGACGCCACGATCACCTTCGATGGCAATAGCGCGAGCCTTGAGTCTTCCGAAGGATTTGACGAGCTGGAGGATATCGAGTTCATCCAGTTCCTCGACGGCACCGTCGACCTGACCGGTGACGGTGGCACCGCGGACACAACGGGCGACACGCTGATCGGCACCGAGGGGGATGACAACCTCGAGGGCGGAAACTTCGACGATGCGATCTTCGGCCTGACCGGCAACGACACGTTGAGCGGTCTGGGCGGCGACGACAACATCGGCGCAGCCGCCGGGGACGACCTGGTCTATGGCGGCGGAGGCGACGACTTGATGGGCGGCGGCACCGGCGACGACGTCATGGAGGGCGGCTCCGGCGACGACTTCATGGGAGGCGGCCAGGACAACGACACTGTCGACGGCGGTGAGGACAACGACGTGGTCAACGGCGGGCCAGGCGACGATTCCATGATCGGTGGCGATGGCAACGACACGATGGGGGGAAGCTTTGGCGCCGATACGATCGAGGGCAACGGCGGCAACGACGACATGGGCGGGGGCGCAGGCCAGGACCAGATTTCTGCCGGTGCAGGCAACGACAGCGTCGGCGGCGGCGAGGCCAACGACGTGATCACGGGCGGCGGCGGCGACGACTTCCTGGCCGGCGGCGGACGCGATGATCGAATTGACGGTGGCACCGGGAACGACACCATCAACGGCGGCGACGGCGACGACACGATGACCGGCGGTTCTGGAGCGGACATCTTCGTGTGGAACTTCTTCAAGGACGGTGACGAGGATATCATTACCGACTTCGAGGATGGCATCGACAGCTTCCGCATGGTCGGGGTGGAGAATGCGCCGGGGTCTGGGCTCGCAGGTATGGTCGCCGCGCTGAACATCACCAATACGGCTGGAGGCGCGCTGATCGACTACCAGGGCCACACGGTGCTGATCGAAGGGGTAGCGGCGGCTGATCTGACGGTGGAGGACTTTACCTTCCTTTGACTCATTTCGGCACGGGGGTATCGCCAATGGTCTCGAGGACACTGTCGTAAAGTCGTCCACGGCCTTTGGTGGTCCTGATTGCTGCGTCGGCTGGCATAAATTGTCCTTTCACTGGTTGCGACCCATGCGCGGTCTGCATCCCGGCCGCAGACTTCGGTGTTCTGGCCGGGGCGCTTTGCATTGCGTCGCCGAAGGTCTCCTTGATCCCGGGGCTTTGCAGTGTTCATCCTCTGCATCGGTGGGTCGGCTGGCAGTCTGCCAAGGCAAGAATTACAGATATATTTCCGTGTGTCGCCATTCTTGTCAGGGTGCCGTCTTGGCTTCGACGGGCAGCATGACATGCGCCAGCGGCGTTTCACCCCACATGACATAAGGACCTCCGGCAAAGGGATCGCGTGGGAGATCGGCGAGCATGTCCATGTTCGGAAACAGCATCATCGTATGGGGTCCTTCCTGGACCCATACACCACCGTCGTTGGGATCCATAGCCATCGGATTGTCGTTGTTCACCATGGCGTCGCCCATCAGC
Organism: Aestuariicoccus sp. MJ-SS9; assembly: GCF_032586235.1. NCBI lineage: Bacteria > Pseudomonadati > Pseudomonadota > Alphaproteobacteria > Rhodobacterales > Paracoccaceae > Aestuariicoccus > Aestuariicoccus sp. MJ-SS9. The sequence continues at coordinate 23,032 of NZ_JAWHTD010000042.1, read as the reverse complement.
ATGTAGGACACGCCAACGACGTCAGTCGAAAACGCAGACCCTGAGCCAGCGGCTGCCATCCATTTCATCCAGACGGCATCATTGCACATCGGATGCTGATCCCCGGGGATCAGACCGATGCCCGGCAAGCACACCCACCCGTTCGATCCTTCGCGCAGGATTGTGCCGTCAACATCCATGATCGTGGCGTCATCACTGATATCCGACGGAGCAGCGCTCATGGCACGCGCGATCTTGTCCTCGGCCGTTTCGGCGGCGGCGATCGTGGCGGTGCCGACAAGGGACATGCCAACAACGGCAGTGAAGTTTAATATTTTCGACATTTTGAATTCTCCTGTGATGCATGAAAGGCTGGGCAATACCTGCCTGATCGCGATGGCGTGTGCTTGAGGATAACTTGAGATTATCTTGGTGAATTTCGCGCGGGCGACTAAGGAGAACACATGCGCTACGAGTTTGAACCCTTCACTCTGGACATGGATCGTGGCTTGCTGCTCAAGTCGGGAGAAGACGTAGCGATCGAGCCGCGGGCGTTAGAGTTGCTGTCGCTCCTAGTGGTGAATCAAGACCGTATGGTCAACAAGGACGAGATCGTCGAAAAGATTTGGGGCGGACGGATCGTGTCCGAAGCTGCCATTTCCACGGTGATCAAGACGACGCGCAAAGTCCTTGGGGATGATGGGGTTACACAAAAGTATATCCGAACGCTCCGTGGTCGCGGTGTTCGTTTTGTGGGAAACGCTCATGCGGCTTTGTCCGCGCAGGCCAGGACTTCCGAAGCCCACATGCCGACTGACGATACGATGGCTGACTCCGGGCGTCCTTCGATTGCCATCCTGCCGTTTCGGATGGTCGGGTACTCCGAAGCCTACAGCGCCATCGCCGATGCCATTCCGGCCGAATTGATTTCCTGCCTGTCACGCTTGCGGTGGCTGACGGTGATTTCACGCGGGTCAACTTTCCGTTTCCGGCACGACGATCCAGACTTGTCGGCCATTCACACAACACTTGGCGCGAACTACTGCCTCACCGGAATGGTCGAGATTTACGGCGCTGTGATCGCGGTGTCGGTGGAATTGTCGGACACGCGCACTCAGGCTGTGATCTGGAGCGAACGGTTCTCGGGAACGGTCAGTGACGTGAATGAGACCAGAAACGATATCGTGACCCACGTGATATCGGCGCTAGAGCTGCATGTGCCTTTGAACGAGGCCAAACGCGCACGCCTTCGTCCGCCCGAAAACCTGGATGCATGGGGCATCTATCACCTTGGCTTGCAGCACATGTACCGCTTCAACAATACCGACAACCAGATTGCTGCGGGGCATTTCGAACGAGCCACACTGCTTGAACCCGGATTTGCGCGGGCCTACGCGGCCCGATCATTCACCAGCTTTCAGACAGCCTTTCTTAAGTACAGTACCGATACGGCAAAAGACGTGCTCAACGCCCGTCTGTTTGCCGAGAAATGTGTTGAGATCGATCCGGTAGACCCTTTTGGAAATTTCACATTGGGCCGGGCACATTGGCTTCGGGGCGACCCGGAGGCGGGGATGCCTTGGATCGACCGATCCGTCGAGCTTAGCCCGAATTTCGCACAGGGTTTCTATGCGCATGGCTGGGCTGACGTCATGGCGGGACGAGGGACCGATGCGCTGGCACAACTCGAAAAAGCAATTGCTCTCAGTCCACTCGATCCGCTCCTATATGCGATGCAATGCGCTCGCGGATTGGCCTATCTCCAACTTGAAGACTACGACAATGCATTGCTTTGGGCAGAAAAAGGGGCCCGCGCGCCGGGCGCCCACTTTTTGATCAGGGCCATAGCCGCGATGATCTGCAAGATCAGGGGTGATGATGAAAAGGCACAATACTGGGCAAAGGCAATGCGAGAGCGACGGCCTGATACCTCGGTGGCAATGTTTTTCAATGCCTTTCCCTTTGAGGATGCTACGATGCGCGCTCTGATGACGTCAGCACTGGTTTCAGTTGGGGTGAAAAACGACTGAAACGTGGTGCAGGATTTTGCCTGACTATTTTTGTCATGCGGCATGCTGGGACCCAAGTTCCGGATTGGGCGTTATTTTGGGGCTGTTATTTTGATTCAGGGTTTGTGTGGTCCTCAAAGTTTGGTTTGCCAAGCGAAGCATGGAAATGCCGAGGCTTAGCTGCCGTTTGCTGGAGGAGCGCTCAAAGTCAGCTTTGGGCCGTTAGCGTCGGTGCGACCGCCTGGGTGGCCAGTTGCGACCGCCGCGCTGCCGCAAGACCGCTTTGAGCCCGGAGCAGTCGCTGATGTTTGGCTCAAGGCAGTCCCGTGGTAGTTTGGAAGAGCGGCTTGGCTTGCGTGCGCTTTCAATCTTTGGGGGACGAGAAGATGCTCAACTTGATTATTGTGGCCATATCCATGGTGTCCTTTGCATTCCCAGCATTGTCGGGGCCGCTGAGCGATGCGGCAAAGGCAGGCGATGCGGCGTTCGTTGCGACGTTGTTGGAGGGCGGCGCAGACCCGAACGAGGCTGATAAATTTGGAACACCGCTGCACTTGGCGGCCATGAATGGACACACCGAAGTTGTTCGCATGCTAGCCGATGGTGGCGCCGATTTAGAGGCAAGCAGCGGTATTCTTGGGAGGCCACTGCACGTTGCAACCAATCGGAACCGAGCGGACGTCATCGCGGCGCTGATCGAATATGGGGCAGAGGTTGATGCGCTGGACAAAGATAACCGTACACCACTGCACATTGCGGCAAAGAATGGTAATGAGCAGTCTGCCAAACTGCTGATAGATGCGGGTGCCGACGTAAATTTTATTCGTGTCGGCCAAGGTAGTAATGCCTATAAACTCGGAGAACAAACGCCCCTACATGTCGCTATTCACGATAAGCACCTGGAAGTAGCATCACTGTTAAAAGATGCCGGCGCGACGCCGATACCGATCGTTTTCGCTGAAAACGTTTTGGCCAGTGCGGACATCGGCAGAGGACGTGAACTGGCAAGAGTGTACTGCAAAACTTGTCACGCCATCGAGGCTGGAGACCCTCCGCCTGCCGCGCGCGACCACGGCCCGCCACTAATTGGCATATATGGTCAAGAAGTAGCTCGGGATACGGCCTTTGAGTATTCGCAAGCACTTAGGGACTTTGGCGGCGAATGGACTGATGACCGCCTCTACTCCTTCGTATATCGTCCGATGCTCACTGTCCCTGGCACCTTGATGGGCCACCAATTGGTTCGGAAGCCCAAGGAGATCGCAGACATCACATTTTTCTTAAAGTCGTTGGCCTACTAGTGGGGCTATTCGCCTGATAGTCTCATTAGCGACGGGTTTGTCCGCACAGCGGACCTGGGCCAGCCTCGCGATGCTGCACCGTGCCACGAACGGCAGCTTCGGGGAAGCCGCACCGCAGCGCAGTTCAATACGATGAATGGCCGGTAAGGGCCGAAAGCGCCAGTTGGACTGATTGGCGTGAAGGTCTGGAAAGTCCGCAACTCGGACGCAGGCTGGTTTGAGGCGAGGGTCCGGTTCGCCGCTCAACCGGCCATAGAACTGCCAAAGCAGACGTTGCTCTGTCGAAATCTTGCCAGTGTCCGGTTTGGAGGCCCAAAGACTGCTCACGGACGAACTGGAAGTGCATGAGCGCGTGGCTGGATATCTCTTCGCTCGGTTTAGAACCGCTCGACCCAAGGACGTACGGCCACTTCATGCGTCCAGGCGCTTCGGTCCTGCTCGATAAGATGGCGATAGGTGCGGGCTATGGCCTCGGGGCGGAGCATCGAGCCGGGGGCGTCTGCGGGCTCTGCCCGCCCCGGATTAAGGATTGCGCCGTCGATATTGATCCAGGCTACGTGAATGCCCTGGGGGTGCAGCTCGCGGGCCATGCTTTCGGCAAGGCCACGCTGGGCGAACTTGCCCATGGCGAAAGGTGCCGATTGCGGGAAGCCCTTCACCCCGGCCGAGGCGCCGGTGAAAAGGATGGTTCCTCGTGTGCCGTCGATGGGCTCGGCGGCCAGCATCCGCTTCGCTGCGTGCTTGGCGGTCAGAAATGCACCGATGGCCGTCACTTCGACCGCTCTGCGCACATCGTCCGCGGACAGCTCGGCGATGGGCCCGCGCACCCGTGCCGAGGGGTTGTAGATCACGACCCGTGGCGGGGCGGGCAGGGCGGCGAAGAGGTTGGCCACCACGTCCTCGTCGGTGGCGTCCAGAAGCACCGTCTCCGCGCCGGTTTCCACTGCGACGGCGGCCATCTTGTCGCCGCTGCGCGCGGCCAGGGTCAGCGCATGATCCGCAGCAAGGTTGCGCGCCAGCGCGGCGGAGAGTCCATCACCGACGCCGATGATCACGGCATGGGGTTTCTGCATGGCAATTTCTCCCTGCTTTGCAAAGCTGATGCTTGACCTCTGAAGGCGTCTGTCATAGGCCTAACGCGCTGAGCGGGCGTTGTGTAGTGGTAAGACCTCAGCCTTCCAAGGAAGTGGTTTGAGTGTCACCCGGTTGCGCTGGGTTGCTATGAGTTTCATTTCATTTGATAATCAATCTCACCGGGTCACACCGACTTGCATCGAGTATCATGCCGTTTCCGACAAAAAGCCGACAGTTATGCCCAAGCTCACAGAGACCTTCGCCCGCAAGGTTCCGCAGACAAAATCCGGCACCGACAAGCACTGGGACAGCGAGGTTAAGGGCCTCGTGCTCTTCGTCGGCAAGCGCTCGAAGACCTGGTACTTTCAGAAGGATGTGGGCGGTCAGACCAAGCGTGTCCTGATCGGACGGTTCCCGGTCATCTCTGCGAACGCTGCGCGGCAGACGGCCCTCGGCTTCGCGCTGGAATGGGGCAGGGGAGCCGGCAAGAAGATCCAGATCGGGGCGCCAACCCTTGAGGCCGCGATGGAAGCCTACCTGGTCCGCCCTAAGCTGCGCAGCCAGAGCTACAAGGACGGTGTTCGATCCTCACTCTATTTGCACCTGAAAGATTGGCTCAGACTGCCGATCGACGAGATCACCAAGTCGATGGTCGTGCGTCGGCACCAGGAACTGGGAGCCCATCCGGTTGGGGCCAATCGCGTCCTCCGGATGTTTCGGTCGATCTGGAACCATGCCCGGCGAACCTACGACCTGCCAGAGAGCCCGACGATGGCGATCGAGTGGTACGAGGAAAAGCCAAACGGAACGATCATAGAAGATCTGCGCGAATGGCGGGACGAGGTCGATGGCTTGTACAACCCGATCCACCGGGTGTTCTACGAGATGGCCCTGTTCACGGGCTTCCGGAAAACCGAGTTGCTGACCCTCGAATGGAAGAACGTGCATGAGGACTACATCCACCTGCCCATGACCAAGAACGGGCGCAGCTTCGATCTTCCGATCGTGCAATGTCATCATGAGATCCTGGCACCTCTGCGCGGGCTGAGCCGCAAATGGGTGTTCCCGTCGCCGAAGGCGCCGAGCGGGCATCTGACCGGACCACAGCGGTTCAAGTGGAGCCCGCACGCACATCGAAGGACCTTCGCGACGGTGGCGATGGAGGCCGGCGTTCTCGAAGAGATCGTCGGGCGGTTGTTGAACCACACGCCGCTCTCGATCACTGGACAAAGGTACATGAAACCTTCTCTCGATGTGCTCAGGCCGGCGATGGAGACGGTTTGTAATCAATTGCAGAAGAGGATCGGTCGGTGAAATCGGAACATTCCTGGCGCTTGGTCAGCCTTCGGAGCGGGCGGAACGGGGTCCCCAAGCGCAACGAGAACTTCAAGGCAACGGAAGAAGAGGCGATCGAACTGATCTCGCAAGGCAATGCCTGGCCGGTCGAAAAGACTGAGAAGCCACCGAAGCATTTGTTGTCTATGCTGCAAGAGCAAGTGTCGAAGATCGACTTGCTGGGCCCGGCAACCAACGATCCCAGTTTCCAGGCTGCGGTAGCGGAAGAGCTATTTCCGAGTGGCCTACGCCAAGATTTTTCCGACGGCAGGGCTGTCAACTGGCAAAATGGGAAAGCAGGCCTTCGGAAACTCGTCGGGAGCCGTTTGAGCGAGCGCCATGTGGCCGATTTCGACCTCTTCGCTTTGTTCAGGTTCGTCACGATCGAAATGCCAAGCAGATGGAGATTCCCAAGCGACGCCTGTTATTCTCAGCTCTATTGCCAAGAGTATGCCAGGGATATCCCGGGAGATCCGGGGGATTTCTCTGTGGAATTGCATACATCGCTGGATTGGTCGGGAGATGAGGCATTTGCCCATGATGTGCTTTGTCTGCAAGGAAACCTTGAAGAGCTCCTGTCTCAGGCGCTTGCGGACGGAAGAATAATCGCCGCCGAGACCGCGCGCGCTGGTGAGCGATTTGTCCCGGCGAACATTGCGGGCAAAATCACTATCCGAGACTTCAGCGACGAGCACAGTTTTGCCTTGTCGTCAGACTTGCCGGAAGGCTTGGCAAGACGGGATGTCCCGTTGCATTTCAGGCGAAAACAGGCATCGCGGACCATCGAGGCGATCTTCAAACATTACGAGGGTAGCGGTCGCCGCTGCACTGCGAGCAACCTCCAAACCTTGGTGCGCGAACGTTACAAATTGACGCCAAACGCTGCGAAAGACGCTTGGGCGGGCGCAAATGTGCCGAAGGAAGGTTTCGAAAATATGCCCAAAGAACAGAAAGTTAGCATCGACGAACTTCGGCAGCTGAATATTATCGAGAGGGAAAACGGAGACCCTCCAGATATTATTTCGAGCTGACCACTGCGATGTTCAGTGCAGTTCAGACGAAACTGGAGGCACTGAGATGGTCAAGATCATCAGCGAGCGACTGCTGACCCGCGAAGAGGTCGCCCAAAGCTACGGGATTTCGAAAAGGTACCTTGAGGCCTGCACTTACAAGGGCAGGGGGCCGCGCGTCGTGCGGCTGGGGCGGATGGTTCGCTACCGCCCGTCCGACATCGATGCTTGGATCGAAGCGAACACTTGCGCGGGGGACGACTGATGGCCGTTTCCAAGGAGCCCTGTGTGGGGATGGCGGGCTTGGCGAATTCGGCTGGATTGATGAAACGCGGCGGCTCTCGTTCCGCTTCCAAAACGCCGAGCAATTACCCTCATCCGGAAAATCACGCCGACCTGAAGAGCCAGATGCAGAAAGAACTGCTGACGGCCACCCATGCGCGGCGGCGGCACGACTTCGAGGGAGGATTTGCTTGTGACTAAACCCCTTAAATCCATTGCCGAGACTGAAATTGAGGAAGTCGAACTGGAAGTGGACTTCTCTGAGCAGGATGCGCTCGAAATGAAGGAGCATCCCATCTTGATTAGGCCGTTGGGCCACAAGGACGGGAAATATCATTTCATCGCTCCCAGCGGAGAACATCGCAGTATGAGTGCGGAACAACTGGAGGCTGGCAGAGGTGTCCGGGCGATCTTCGTGGGCCAGCGCCGCGAAATCATCGATGCGTGCCTGGCGGAATTCCCGAGCGGAAAAATTGACTGGTGTCCCAAAAGGGCCGGGCTCTGGATCATTGAAAAATGCAATCAGAGGGGAGTGATCGATCCATCCAGTCTTGATCTGCGGGCTTCCGGCGTCTGGCGTGACGAAAACGGCGGCGCCATCATGCATTGCGGCGAACAAGTCATCTTTGCGGACGGAAGAAACGCGTCGTTGATGGAGTTCAAATCGAAACAGGTGATGATTGCCGGACAATCCATCTCAGCGCCAGATTTCGAGCCCCTCCCATTTGATGCGATGAAGGTGCTTTTGAACAAACTCGAAAAGCTCTGGGGATGGTCCAGGTCTTGCGACGCGTGCATCTGGCTTGGGTTTATCGCGCTTGCTTCTTTGGGTGGGTACCCGACTTGGCGACCTCATCTGTACGTGTCCGGCAGTCGCGGTTCGGGCAAATCCACTTTGCTTAATGCCGCTGCTTGTCTTCTGGGCGACTTGGCGGGCGAACCGATCAACGACGCAACTGAGGCAGGCCTGCGTCAGTCGAGGAATAACCACGCGCGGCCGCTTCTTATCGACGAGTTTGAACCCGACAGTAGTGATCGCGGCGCTGCCCGGCAGGATAATATCCTCGGATTGCTCAGACGAATGTCCGGTGGCGCCGGGGGCAAGATCTCTCGGGGTAGCGCAGATCACAAGGCGGTCTCGTTCAGGATCGTTGGGAGCGCCTACCTGACGTCGATCAATCATGTTCATTTCGAACCTCAGGACCGGTCGCGTTTTGCCGTCATCGCACTGAAACCCTTGCCGGCACCAGATGCCCCCTCGATGGCGGCGGAAGACGTCGAAGCTTTCCTCGCCGATTGCTGCAACCTGTCAAGCCGCTTTCGCGGCCGCATGCTCAGACAGAGCCCCAGGTGGGACCGGACTTTTGCATCGATCAAGGCACGCGCTCAATCGAAAGGCGCTGATGTCAGACAGGCTGAAACGGCTGCGGCCATCCTTTGCGGGCTCGACCTCGCTCTGCACAACGGCGAGATTGACAGCCTCCGCCTTGAAGATCTCGACGAACCGCTTGATGCCTTGCTCGGCGACGCATCCGAGGCCCAACAGGATTGTGAAGGCCAGGACGCGTTGGATCATCTCCTCAGCGAGATTGTACCGCTCGACCGCGGTGAAAACAGAAGCATCCGGGAAATGTTGGAGCGCGTGATCGACGGGAACAGCACGCCGGACAGCGATCATTTCGCGGCGGCTCTAAGACGGCATGGGGTTTACGTCAGCCTTTCGAAGCGCCTGGTTTCGGTCCGTGTCGGGAAAGACAATCAGACGGCAAAACTCTTTGCCAGGACCAAGTAGAAAAACGGCGCGCACAAGTCCGCACTGATGAAGCTCGATGGAGCCATATACCCTCCGAATCCAGTACGCGTCACAAAGTATGAACAACATCGGGTTATCCAGTTGCCTTTTGAGCTCCTCGGTTTCGACAGCGGCTCGTGACTGACAAGAGTGTCCCAGCGGAACTATTGGCTGTACCAGACAATATGCTGAAATCACTGGGTGAATCCAGCTTGTGACAGCGGTTACAGAAAAGAGCCCGAGCAGTTATCCCACATCTCGGAGCCCTTTGCCCACTTTGTTCTATCTGTTTTGATGGTAAGTTTGTAACAGTGAGGAAAAACATAATTGGTTCAAAGAGTTGCCCGGTACAAACCCATTGTTTCAGTTGCGTCACGCTGTAACGGCAACGGGCCCCAGGCTCATTTCGCGGCGTCATCAGTAATCGGTGCGCTCGCCAATGGGAGGGGTGGGGCAAAAGTCCAGGAGGGCCGCCGACCCAAACCGGCAGCTCCCTCACGCAGAGATTTTTTTCTGAGGGAAAGAAATTTCGGAGCGGCCGTTACCTCCGACTGCCCCAGTAGCCGCCCCTGGCGTCGCACAGGGCCTTTCTGGCCTAGGGGCATGGGGATCGAGAAATCTGGGTTGGGCCCCTGAGCAGCTTTGTCAGGCGCGTGAGAGCTGGTTTTTGGCCCGAGGGTCCTTGGTTGCGCTCCGGTCCGATTTTTTTCCCTGCTAGGCGGTATGTTTCGTCTGAGCGACAAGACTGCCGCCAACGACCGCAAAAGCAAGCTGTGCCCGTGTTGCGGCCTAGATTGACCTCAGCGGATCAGCGGCCTCCTGGCTATGCGTCTGCATTCCATATCCAATTCGTCCAGTCCGGCGTCCCGTTGCAACCGGACCGGCAGCTGCTCCGGGGTATCCCGCACCCGCAGGGCGGACTTGAGCGTGGCAAGAGCGGTCCTTGCATGGGCTTTGATTCCCGGGATTTCTCGTTTTTCCGGTGCGTCGAAAACTTCGGACGCCCGCTCGTTCATCGGCATCATGGTCGCCTCCCTGGTTTGTCCTGCAGAAAGTCTGCGTCGATCCATCCATTCCGCTCAAACGCCGTTTCTTGACACCGATTGTTCCAAAAAGTCACAAAGAGAGATGCGACGCCTCCTGCCCCCTCTGAACGCTCTCCGCGCCTTTGAGGCGGCGGGTCGGTTGGGGAGTTTCACCAAGGCGGCGGAAGAGCTGAATGTGTCCCATTCCGCAATCTCTCGGCACGTTCGGGGTTTGGAAGACCGTCTCAACGTCCATCTCTTTCAAGCGCGGAACACCGGCGTTGCCTTGACTGACCAAGGCCGCGCGTACCTTGCCGAGATCACGCCGGCGTTCGACCTGATTTCCCAGGCGACCGAGGCTCTCTCGGTTCCGCCCGCTGGCACCGTCACGCTCACGACGGAAAATACCGTCGCCCAGAAGTGGCTGATCCCACGGCTTGCAGGTTTCCGGGCGCGGCACCCTGATATCGATCTGAAGCTTTCCGTGACGTCGAAGGTCATGGATATCGAAGCCCATGATTTCGACATGGGCTTGCGGTACCTGCGCAGCGAACCGGCCGAGGGATATCACCTGATTTTTCGATCCTGCGTTCGGGCCTACGCGGCGCCTGGTTTCGTCCCGATAGCGGGCGGCAAGGTCGATCTTCGGGAGCTGGCAAGGGGCCCCCTGATCGAAGACGCGACGTTTCGCCTCTGGCCCGAGTGGTTTCAGAAGGCCGGCCTAAAGGATGTGCCGGACCTGAACCTGCCGCATCCGCTCAGCGCAATTCTGGCGATACAGTCTGCGGTGGCCGGTCTCGGAGCGGTGCTGATGGACAAGAACCTGTGCGAACCGGAACGCCTGTCGGGTGCGTTGGTCGAAATCGCCGACGTCGAGATTCCCTTCGGCGGGTATTTTCTCGCCATCAACTCCCGCGCTTGGCGCCGGAAGGCGGTTCGTGCAGTCTGCGAGTGGCTGCTGGATGAATGCGCGCTCGCAGACGGCGAAACATCGGTTTGATGAAGGGCGCCTGCTGGTGGCGCGACGGACGCCGACATCAATCTGTTGCGCAGCAATGGAAAAAATGGGCTCCACTGGGGCATTTGAGCTAAAGGTTCAGATGGCCAGCCTGAGCCTGTTTGCAGTCCTAGGCGGCCTTCGTTCTGCGGTTTTTGGGCTGGAAACCTGCTGAGAGCCGTCTAACCGTTCTCGGCCGGCGGCACATCTACATGTTCCATAATGGGATGAGGCGCGTGCACTCGCTGACGAGCTCTACCGCGAAAGGACCACACCGCTTCATTGCGGCCCTGAACATCTACCTCGGCCGAGAGAACGGCGCGAAGGAGGCATATGAAAAGCTTCTTGCCGCCTATCCTTAGATAACCGTGCAAAAACTGCGCGACTCTGTGCCTCCATCCGCCGTTGAAAATCGGACAGAGTTCTATGACGCGATGCGACAGGCAGGCATTCCTGAGGCATAGGTCTGGATTGCCCGCGCTCCAGTCGTAGCCTCAATGTCGTCGAACGTTTGGAGCCAGTTAAAGCTGTCGTTCGAGCGTGTCTCTGCTGTTCCGTGGGCTCTGACGGCTGCTTACCGCCGTCCAGCGGTCATCTGATCATTTTGCTCAGATGTCTTGGAAGAGCCCAATACCGTCATTGCGCAACGGCGCAGCATCAGTCGCGAAGGGCGGACAGTGGACATTGGCTGCGGATGCGCGAGCCCCAAACGTCTCACCAAAGCCGCCGTTCTTTTAAGGGCAGAGGCCGGTTCTGCTGCAATCGGTCTGGTGTCCGGTTTGAACAATTATTTGCGGAGCCATAGCGCACCATCATTGCAAAGGCATGCCCGAGGCCTCCATCGCCACCAGCCAGCGATCTAGTGCGCCGGGGGCCGTCCAAATTCGCGTCTCTATGTCTCTTACCCGCGAAACCGTCCAGTCGGGGTTTTCTGCAAGATACGCTGCCATGGCCCTCGCTGCTTCGTCTTCATCGCCATTGCAATAGTGAATTGCGGCGAGCAGCTTGTTGGCTGCAATCGGCATCGAAGGCGCCGCCTTGAAGGCATTCAGAGCTGCCGAGCAGTCTCCATCCTGCCACAAGGCCCAGGCCTTGTTCCAATACAGGTCAAAGTGTTTGAGCGGATCGATGCGCTCCATCTGCGCAAGGACTTCCAGGGCTTCATCTGTCTTGCCCAAGTATATCAGGGCAACGGCCAGCCCATTACCGACGATGGTGGATGAGGGGTTCAATTCGATCCCACGCAGGAAGGCATGCGTCGCGTCTTCAACCTCGCCGTTGAACATCAACGCCCGCCCCAGGGCGTGGTATGCCAGGAAGTTGTTGGGATCGAGTTGAACGCCACGGCGGGCAAGCTCGTGCATCCGTTCGCGGAGTGCAGCTTCGTCGCCTTCGATCCAGCCGTATTGCAGTCCGATCCGCAGAGAGATGGCCTGGCCCAGAAATCCCCATGCGGATTCCGGATAGTCGCGCATGGATTTTTCCTGTTCCTCAATATTGATCAACAGATTTTCGCGGGTGAAGCTCCGCATGATGCGGCTTTGGGCTGCGTTTGAGATCATCAACGCACTTACGTCACCGGCGGTCATACTGGCCCCGGCGGTATCGATCACAGTTGTGCCGACCGCCTTGGCAATCATGCGACTGATGTCGTTGTTTGCTTTGAGCATTGCCTCTAGCGGCACATCGATCTCGTCCGCCCAGATATGGGTCTCTGTCGCGCTATCGATCAACTGCGTAGTGATCGTCAAACGCTCGCCATTAAACTGCTGGCTGCCTTCGAGGATGAAATCGGCCCCGAGCGCCTCGGCAATTTCGGATACCCCTTGAGGCGACTCTCGAAACTGAAAGCTGGAGCGACGCGAGATGACGGCCATCTGCGGAAACCGTGCAAGCGCGGTGATGATGTTTTCGCTGATGGCGTCGCTGAGGTAACCTTTATGCGGCTCATTGGAGAAGTCTTCGAAGGGCAGAACCGCGACCACCGGTGCATCGGTTGCGTCGTCCGGGCGCGTCAAAAAGTAGGCGCCGATCACAGCAACAAACACCAAGGCGGCCGCCACGGGCAAAGAACCCAGCCAGTACCGAAAGGCTGCTGGGGCGGCGTCAGGTTCAGGCATGACAAGCCTGTAGCCCTCTCGCGGGACGGTTTCGACGATGCGTTTTTCGGCATCGCCCAAGGCGCGCCGGATCTCTGCAATGCATTGTGCCACGCTGTCGGCGGCAACCGCCCGTCCTGACCAAACGTCATTGATCAGCGCTTGGCGCGTTACCGTCTGGCCGGGATTTTTTGCCAATGAAACAAGAACTTCTCGGGACTGGTGCCGCAACTCAATTTCCTTGCCCTCAGAATCGTAGACGCGCCCGGTTGATCGGTCAGCAACCGCAGCCCCAAGTCGGATTTCAGAAGATTTCAAGTTATTTCGTTTGGCAAACCACAAACACTGGCCCTCCAATCCTACTGTCATCAAAGGCCGTCCATTCGATTTTTCCGACGGCGGGCCTGCGGCAACGAGAAGCGGATAATTCCGCTGCACAGATGGAGGATACTTGATGGAACGCACGACGGGAATAGCGGGCCTCGCGCAGTCGGAAAAAGCACGGCAAGGGATGCTTCCGTGTGTTCTCGCGATCTCGCTTGCGTTGGCGATTACAGGCCCCGCTCATGCCCAGACTTTCGATCTGAACGCCCCACGTGAAGGCGTTCCTGTTCGAGATGCCGATGGAAGTGAGCGTTTCCAGCTTCTCCCCGGCGAGTGCAGCGATCTGGAGTATTTTTCTACCGAGCTGCAGGCAAACACGTCCGACTGCGGTCGCGGACGCAACAGGATTGAGTATTTCGAAACGACGACGGCGATTGCCGGAGATAGGCGCCTGTATGAATGGGAGATCCTCATCCCGGAAGACTTCAGCTACAATGCAAGCGGCGCCCGGTTGACCGCCGGACAATTCGAGACCGGTACGGATATGCTGTATGGTTTCGAGTTGAATAACGAGGGTCTCACCTTCCGGACACGTGAATGCATCTCTGCTGACGAGTTCGGTGAGTGGCACAGGGTCTCCGTGCGTATCCAGTACGATTCCACGCCTCGCCGATCCCTCAAAGACCGAACGCCTGGGGTATTTGTGATCGAATGCGATGACGAGGTCCTGACCGACACGTCGGGCCGTCCCAATATGGCCGAAGGGGGCGAGGTTCAATTCCGATACGGTCTGTTCGGCGCCATGAATATCCCAGCCACCGACAACGTAACTGTCTCATATCGGAACGTTCGCATTTCGGAGTGGTAGGCAACATCATTCAGGACTGACCAAGGGAATTCGGTATCTGCGAACTGAATAGCTCTCGTTGTTCCAATCGCTGCCGCTGCTGTCTGCTACCGTCCCGTGAACATATGGCGGCGGCAAGCAAGGCGTGAAAACCGTATCTGCGGCATGTTCTGGGCTTTATCGGCATCAAGGATGTCACCTTCGTCGATGCCGGCCGCCACATGGCCGACACGGACGCCATGCCACGCGCCGAAGCCGAGATCGACCGGCTCGCGTTGCCGATTGGTGAATCGCCCCGAGTTTGTCGGAGACCATCAACTTAAGTAAGGATGATGGTTATGACAAAAAGCAAAATGGCAAATCGCTACTCGCCCGAGGTCCGCGCACGTGCGGTTCGAATGGTGTTCGAGCATCAAGGCTCATACGAGACACAGGCAGGCGCGATCGCGGCCATTGCACCCAAGATCGGCTGTATTCCCCAGACCTTGAGCGGATGGGTCAAGCAGGCTGAGAAAGACAGTGGCATGCGCAATGGTGTGACGACGGAAGAACGTGATCGCATCAAGGCTCTGGAACGGGAGAACCGTGAGCTACGCCAGGCGAATGAAATTCTTCGTAAAGCATCAGCGTATTTTGCTCAGGCGGAACTCGACCGCCCACTGAAGCGATGATCGCCTTCATTGAAGATCAGCGCGTTGTCTACGGCGTCGAGTCGATCTGCAGGGTCCTGCCGATCGCGCCATCGACATATTACCACCGCCTGGCGTGCCTCGCTGATCCGTCCAAAGGCATTGTCAACTTGAGCCAAGGTGGTATCGTGACATTGGCTCGGATCGGTTGTTTGTCGGCGTTCTGCGGAGGTATTCGCTTAACGAACAGGTGATTTGTGGCCCTTTCGAACGAAGCCGTGCCGAAAAGGATGGCCTTCAACGGTTAACTTGACAGTACCCCCGCGACGCCTTCTATGCTGAGACTTCAACGCATTCTTGAACGCATCTCGCACGGGATCGAGGTGGTGTCCGGCCTCATCATGGGGCTGGTGACACTGCTTGTCGTCGCCTCGGCCGTGGGGAGATACCTGTTTGCTTGGCCCCTCCCGGACGCCTTCGACATGTCGCGCCTGCTGCTGGGCGCGGCGATCATGTGGGGCTTTGCCAGCGTCGGCTACCGCGGCTCTCACATCAAAGTCGACCTCCTGGCCGAGCGTCTGCCCAGCGGACCGCGCCGCTGGATCGATACCTTCGCCTGGAGCCTGCTTTTGATCTTCACCGCAATTCTGGCCTGGAAGATGTTCGGCCGGGTGTCCAGCGCGGCAGGCAGCGGTGAATCTACCATGGACCTGCGCCTGCCCGCCTGGCCGATGATGGGCCTCATCTGGCTGGGCGTCGTGGTCAGCCTACCGGCGATTGTCGCACGGTTGCTCCTGATCGTGACCGGGCGCGGATCGCTGGACCACTTCGAAAGTATCGACGTGAAGGACGACGCATGAGCGGAGACGTTGTAGCCATCAGTGGATTCGCCGCGCTTTTCGCGATGATGATGCTGCGCGTGCCGGTGGGCATCGCGATGGGGCTGGTGGGCGTGGCGGGCTTTGCTGGCATCACCGGTTGGAAGCCTGCCCTGAACCTGCTGGCGCAGTCGCCGATCCGCACCGTGACCGATTTCAATCTGACGCTGATCCCGTTCTTCGTGCTGATGGGCGTGCTGGCCACCAATTCCGGCATGTCCCGCGAACTGTTCCGCACAGGCCGCCACTGGTTCGGCTTCATGAAGGGCGGGATGGCCATGTCGACCATCGGCGCGTGCGCGGGCTTTGCGGCGATCTGCGGGTCGTCGGTCGCAACGGCGGCCACCATGACCAAGATCGCGCTGCCCGAGATGAAGAAGGCAGGCTATCCCGATGATGTCTCGACCGGTGTCATCGCCGCCGGCGGCACCCTGGGTATCCTGATCCCGCCCTCGGTCGTGCTGGCGGTCTATGGCTATATCACCGAGCAGGATGTGGGGGTGCTGTTCATCGCCGGAATCGTCCCCGGTCTGCTGGCGATCCTGATGTACATGGGTGCCGTCCGCCTTGCCTATGGCAGCCGTCTGCCGGCCGGCGAGAAATTCCACCTCGGCGAAGCAGTCCGGTCGTTTGCGGGTGTCTGGGCGGTGATGCTGCTCTTCGTGCTTATTATCGGGTCGATCTATTTCGGCGTGACAACGGCGACCGAGGCGGCCGCGGTCGGGTCGTTCCTTACGGCTGTCATCGGCTTCGTTCGGGGGCGGCTGACGGCACGCCTGCTGCTTTCCAGCCTGATCGAGGCGCTGCGCACCTCGGTCGCGATCTACACGATCCTGATCGGCGCGATCCTGTTCGGCTATTTCCTCGCCGTCACGCAAAGTCCGCAGAAGATCACTGCGTGGCTAGTCGCGCTGGACCTGGGGGCCTATGGCACATTGGCGCTGATCCTGGCGTTCTTCGTCATCATGGGCTGTATCCTCGACGCGATGGCGATGATCATCCTGCTGGTGCCTATCGTTTTTCCCATCGTTACGCAGCTGGGCTTCGATCCGATCTGGTTCGGGGTCATCATCGTGATGACGGTGGAACTGGGCCTGATCACGCCGCCCGTGGGGATGAACGTGTTCGTCATCAACTCCATCGCACGAAGTATTCCGCTGACTACGGTCTTCCGCGGGGTTCTGCCTTTCGTCGCCGCCGATATCGTCCGGCTGTTCCTGCTTGTGGCGGTGCCGTCGCTGGTACTCTGGCTGCCGCAGACCATGCGATGAGACGGCACTGTCACGGCAACTCAGGTTGGCCGCCAGCACCTTCCGAATGCGTCCTCAGGCCGCCACGATCTCACGCCAGTCGTCCGAGGCCCTGGCGCGAAAGATTTTAGGTGTGCGGCGAGAAATCAGATGGCGTTGGACGTTGAAGTGGTTTGAGATGGCGGTGTGCAAGGACAGGAAGCGCTGAGCCGATCCGGGCGACTTGAACCCAATTTGCAGCCGCTCTCGGCGTCGAGTGGGCTGATGTGAAACCTCTGCCCGGTTGTTCGACCGCCCGCCAGTCACTTGCCGATCGGCCAGATCCAACTCGCGCAAGGCGGCACCGTAGGACCGAAGCCGATCCGTCACGATCTCATCAGGCACATAGCCTTGCCGCTTCAGCAATTTTCGCAACTAGTTCGCGGCCGCTTTCCGGTCCCGCTTCGATTGGACCAGGATGTCGAGAACCTCGCCCTCGTCGCCGACAGCACGCCAGAGATAGACGATCTTGCCACCGATCTTGAGCAAGACTTCATCCAGGTGCCATCGATCGGAGGGCCGAGGTCGGCGACAGCGGATCTGCTGAGCGTAGATGCGGCCAAACTTCAGCGTCCGTCGCCGAACGGTCTCGTAGGACACATCGATGCCCCGTTCGGCAAGCATGTCCTCGACATCGCAATAGCTCAGTGCAAACCGGAAGTAGAGCCAGACGGCATGCTGGATGATCGCCGGCGGGAACCGGTGGCGGGCTTAGGAGAATTGGCGCATGCAGGGCCATATACTCAAACTTGCTAGATCACCAACCGGTTAACGTGACAGCGCCCTTGGTGAGACCGGTTCAAATCAGTCTGACACCACCCGCTCTGCCGCACTTCGCGTCCGGCTCTCACCTTCCCAAGACCCACCGAGGCAAAAAAAACGTTAGTAAAACCGTTTCAGCTGGCCGTAACATCATCGGGAGACCGGCCAAATGGGAAATGCCGGATTATGCAATTTGGAGGAGAGCATGCCCGTCAAGACCATGCTTGCAGGCGCGACCGCACTCGCGCTGATATCGGGTGCTTCGGCGGCGCAGGAGTTCAATCTGCGCCTTGCGCATTGGGTGCCGCCGACGCACCCGATCCAGCCGCTGGGGATCGAGCCATGGATCGAATCCATAGGGGAAGCGTCAGGCGGGCGGATCGACGTGACGATCTTCCCGGCCCAGCAACTCGGAGCCGCACCCGACCACTATGACATGACGCGGGACGGGATCGCCGATATCGGTTACGTCAACCCTGGCTACCAGGCGGGGCGGTTCCCGATCTACTCGCTGATAGAGATCCCGTTCCACGCCAACAACGCCGTCGGTGGAGCGCAGGCGCTGCACGAATGGTATGCGGCCATCGCAGAGACCGAGATGGCCGATGTCAAGTTCTGCATCGCCAACCCGCACGACCCGGGCACCTTTCATTCCAAGGTGCCGATCAAGGTACCGGCAGATGTGGACGGTCTGAACGTGCGCCCGGCCCATGCCACCATGGCACGCTTCGTCTCTTCGCTTGGCGGTGGACCGGTGCAGGTGCCGGCACCCGAGGCACGCGAGGTAATCGCAAACGGCATGGTCGACGCGATCACCTTCCCGTGGAACTCGATCTACATCTCCGGGATCGACAGCGAGACTAGATACCATCTCGACATGCCGTTCTACATCTCGGCGCAGCTTCTGCTGATCAACAAGGCGACCTATGAAGGGATGCCCGCCGATCTGAAGACGGTGATCGACGACCATTGCACACCGGAATGGTCCAAGCGCTTTTCCACCGGATTGGCCGAGAACGAGGCTTCGGGCCGGCAAAAGATGATCGATGACCCCGAGCACATCCTCTATTTGCCGACCGAGGAAGAGGTGCAGGCGTGGCGAGATGCCGCCGCGCCGCTGGTGAACCAGTGGAAGGAAGACGCGGCCGCGGCCGGTGTCGATCCCGAGGCGGTCTACCAGAGCTACATCGACGCGCTCGAACGGCACGACAGCCGATTCTGACACAATTTGCGTTCGGAGAGAACGTTCTGAAGCGTCTTGGTGACGATCTGACGCTGAAAAGAATGCTTCAGGGCATGCGCAACGAAACCCGGGATCGCGATAATTTCTTCATCCATTTATATGAAATCAGAGACACTCTCGGCGGCCTTGTTGCACAAATCGGGTGAGGGATTCACTGCGTGAATCCAGCATGATAGCTGGATGGCATGAGCAGTTGGGCCCCTACGAAGTACAAGACCACGAACTGGTCGGCTTACAATGAAAGTTTGAAGCGGCGCGGATCGCTGACGATCTGGTTTGATCCAGAAATGACATGGCGAGCCCCACCGACCGGCAAACGCGGCCGACAGCCGAGCTTCAGCGACGCGGCGATCCAGACGTGTCTGACGATGAAGGTGCTGTTTGGCCTGCCGTTGCGGCAAACGACGGGGTTCGTGCAAAGCCTGCTGAAGCTTGTCGGCTTGGATTGGGTGGTGCCGGACTTCAGTACCCTGTGTCGCCGTCAACGAACGCTGAATGTAGCGATCCCGTACCGTGGCGGTGCGGGTCCGCTGAACCTGCTGATCGACAACACAGGTACCCGTCACAGTGGCCGTAGGATAAGTCCGTCCGGGGAAAGGGGAACTCCGCTCAGAACCTGATTTATGCAACAAGGCCCCAGGCCACGCGCAGGGCCGCCCGGTCCATCTGGCCGAGCTCTTCCCAACGCGCGACGATGTCCGCATTGTCCGTCATCAGGCGGCGTCCGCCGGTTGGCCCGTGATGCGGTAGCTCAGGGGTTTGCCCTCGCCCGGGTTCTCGGCGGAGATCTCGAACCCCGCCTTACGCAGGCCGGTCAGCGCCGCCCGCGTTGTATGGGACTGCCAGCCCAGCTTGTCGCTGATCGTCGCAACATCCGCACCGGCCTTCCGGGTCAGCAATTGGATCAGCTGCGCTTTCTTTGTCTTCGTTTTGGTCTGCGTTGTCATTCTGTCTTCTCCATTTTGTTCAGGCAGGTCGAAAGTGATCCTGCCACTGAGCAAAGCCCGGAGCCCCGGGCGGAGAAGGCGGCGCGCGGCGCCAGGTGCGTCGCGACACCCACACTACCGCTCTCTTTGCGCACCAAGTCCAGTGGAATAATAGCCGCTTAACGGGGAAAAGCAGTCATCCGACAAAAAGAATCGGGAGCTTCGGCACTGCCCGCGGTACAAGACGAAATATTCTGCTGACCGAAGCTCCGAGCGACCTGAGCGTTCGAATCCCGCCCGCTCCCGCCCGCCGATTTAGAGCCCTTCGACAAGGATCAGGTCGGTGTCCGAGATTTTCTCACGAACGGTTCGAGCCTCGCTATAGGCGTCGGACTCATAGAAGGCTCTGGCGGCATCGATGCTTTCAAACTCGATCACGATAACCAAACCCTGAGCGCCACCCTCGCGGTGATCTGGCGAGGGGTTCCGGACCAAAACTTTACCGTTGTGCGCTTTGATCGCAGCCCCGGAAAGCCGTTTGAACTCCTCAAATGCCTCTCTGTCGTGCACCCGAATATGAGCGACGAGATACCCTTTCGGCATGTTGCTTCCTCCCAGCGCTATCTGGTTCTTTGCGTTGGATCAGGCGAACCCAGCCTTGGTGGGAAATCCAAGTTTCTTCAGGGTCATGACCACCGGACACATGCCGGTAAAGGACGCTTGGATCAGATGCGCGCCCATGATGCCCGTGAGCCAGAGCCAGTTCGGGCTGTGGAATGCAGCAAGCAGGGCGCTTCCCAGAACAATGATGCCCACGATCAGAAGGATCGAACGTTCAACGGTCATAATCATTTCCCCCGTGTTGTATGTGGGCATGATGCACGAAGCGTCCGAATTCGCCAAGATTTTTGGGATTACGCGAGGCGTGGCGGGCGCTCGCAGGAGCGCCCGGCGTGAAACGTCATACAGCATTATCTAGGCATAAAGCCGTTTTCGGAGATTTCGTTAGGTCAACGCAACGCGGCGTGCCACACTCACCGCTTGCAGCGCCAATTTGGATCGCTGTGTTTCAGGGAGGGGACTATGGCTTATAGCACTGTGTCGCATTGGGATTGCACTGATTGGACCGACGAAATGGAAAATTTGGCTCGCGATAAGTTCGTGCCAATGATCATGTCAGTTGGAGCCACAAGGGTTCAGATGATTAGAACAGGTGATCTGACTTTCTGTGTCGTGACGGAATATTCGGACGCGGCAAAGGCGGAAGCAGCGCAATCACGGATCGCTGAGATCCGCGCTCAAGCCACTGAAGAACTGCCGATGACGATGTCCAGTTCGCAAGCAGGCGAAGTGTTCGCTCACGGCTAATGATCTCCAAACGACTGAATGTTCCGCACCCGCTCGCCCGTGGGTTCCATCCGCTTGAGATAGAACCGCTCTAGCTGTTCGACCGAAGTGCCCGCATTCTCTGCCAACCAGTAAATGTTGACCTTGCCCTCTGACTTCCGCAGGCGCGTCTGTAGCGCGTAGTGGCGCAACGAGTAGGGCGACCGCGCGTTGCCGTCCTTGTCCGTCTTCAACTTCGCCTCGTCGAGGAAGTGGTTGAAGATGCGACGGTAGGTGTTCACAGCAGTCGTCCGGTTGTCATACTGGGGCATAAACACATAGTCGGTGTCCGCTGAGCCCGCGTGAATCTCGCGCTGCTTCTCGAATATATCGACCGCCGCTTCCAGCGATGCCGAGGTGCGATATCCGGTCTTGCCCGTCAGCGTCATCAGAAGGTGCTTCGGATCGTCCTTCGTCTCAATGTCGCAGAACCGGATGCCGAAGAGTTCGGTCTCGGTCGGGCGCAGGAAGGAGTGAACGGCGAAGACGATCAGGTTGTAGTGCTCGCGCGTGACCTCGACGCCCCGAACCTTGTCACCACGGTCGGCACACTTGCGCGCTGTTTCCAGCAGTTTCCGATACTCGGCATCGCGGAACGACACCCGTGGTTTGTCGACCGTGCGCTGCTTCGGCATAGGCGGGATGATATCGACCACGCCGTCTTCTAGTGCCAGCATCAGCACTTTGCGGATCATCATACACTGCTTTGCCTTCGTGGACGGTGCCAGGGGCTTGTCCCCGCGCTTGTCCAGAAAGACCAGATAGTCGCGCACCATACCCAAGGTGATCTTACCCACATCGTATTTGCCGAAGTAGGAGACCACCCCGTCAGTCTCGCGATAGAGGATCTTATACTCGTCGGAGAAGGCATACTTGTTGCGCGCGCCCTTCTTCTGAACGCGGGTCATTTCGGACAGCAGATGCGCGTAATGCTCGAAGGAGCGGGACTTCTCGGCAGCGTGCGAAGTGTTCTGCTTCGACTGGTTTTGTCAGAAGGATTCCGGTTGAGACGTGCAGGGCGGCCTCGTAGCGTCGGAACATGACCAAACCTGACCCGTTCAAGGGCTTTCACAGCAGCCCAGAAATCATCCGCCTGGCGGTGATGCTGTATGTCCGATTTCCGCTCTCGCTCCGGAATGTCGAGGACCTGCTGCACGAGCGCGGCGTCGACATCAGCCACGAGACAGTCCGGTATTGGTGGCATCGTTTCGGTCCGATTTTTGCAGCGGAAATCCGGAAGCGGCGCACCGAAGGAATGAAATCGAGCCGCTGGCGTTGGCATCTCGACGAGATTTTCGTGAAGATCAACGGAGAGCGGCACTACCTCTGGCGGGCTGTGGACCATGAAGGCGAGGTGCTCGAAAGTTTCGTGACCAAGACGCGAGACAGTGTCGCCAGTCAGAGCATTTGTTCGGTGAGGCCTTGTCCCCGCATGCCTTCCGAACCATTGCCGCGACCTTCCTTGCCGAGACATCGCCAGAGGACGCGCTGCGGGGCAGAGCGCTGCTTGGGCACCGCTCACCGGCCACCACGGAGAACTTCTACATCAAGGCCAATCAGCTGAAGGCGTCGCAGAACGTTGCGGCGGCGTTGCGGAGCATCAGGAACGGATCCGAGGATCGGAAGGGAACACTGGACATCAGAGGCGAAAACTGAGGCACTGCGCGAAGCAGATTGTGTGCAGAGCCCGGGCGCATATCTCTTCCTATGAAGGTCCGCTCTTCGCAGTGAACCGGTCATCCGACGAAAAGACTCAGATGTCTGTCTTGAGCCCAAGGCAGACTCAAGGACTACGCTTATTGCCCCAATTTAGCCATGCTGCATCCTCCGGCGACAAGAGCGAGG